>JANMXI010000263.1:0-88376 GCA_031394735.1 Pseudomonadota bacterium
CGCGATCGTCTCACTGCCGTGATGGACATCAGCATTGCTCTTTACGGACTGAAGGGACAGGCGCCGAATGTTCGACGACTTCAAAGCTTTCCTATCCGCGTTCAACGCCGCTAAAGTCAGATATCTCGTCGTCGGTGGCTATGCGGTTTCACTGCATTCGCAGCCGCGGGCAACCAAAGATCTCGATATTTTCATCGCCACCGACTTTCCCAATAGCGAAGCGGTGTTCCGCGCGCTTGCGACTTTTGGTGCGCCGGTGGAAGGGCTCAGTGCCGCGGACTTTCGCGAGCCGGAAAATTTCTTTCGAATGGGCGCGCCTCCGGTGATGGTCGATATCATGCCGAGAATCAGTGGCGTGGAATTCGAAGGTGCCTGGCAGCGACGTGTTGACATTGAAATCGACGATAAGTTGATGGTTCCCTTTATTTCACGTGACGATTTGTTGATAGCCAAAATCGCGGCGGGTCGAGCACAAGACCTGGCCGATGTCGCTGCGCTCCGCGACAGTGCGAAGCATGAGAACGACCATGAGCATTAGGGGCTCACGAATGGCCGCGGAGTGCCAGAGTTGCCGTTTCGCCGTAGCCGGCTAATCCCCATGCTTAAATCGCAGGAAAGCTCACCAGGCAAGTTCGTCAAGTGGTCCAGGCTTATCGAGCAAACACCAATTTTCCGCACAGTGCCCACCGTTGCCGTGACAATTCTATTCATGCCCCGCTTCTGATATAAAATCGCCCCGTAGATAAATTTCCGCGGCGGAGAGTCGCGCGCTATGGTTCGCGGCAGGTATCGGGGTAACTCGACCGCCCCAGCGGTGGCAGATCGAACAGGCTGTCGAGCAGTTCACGGAACAATCGTACTCGATCGTGGCGTGACAATTTCAGAACTCCGTTACTTCAGCGACTCGAGCATCGTCCGCCGAAGAATCGCGTTGATGCGGGATTGATAACCCTTGCCTTTGGAACGCAGCCAGGCCAAAACGTCGGAATCGATTCGAACGGTGGTTGATGTCTTTGTGGGCCTGTAAAATTTATCGCGCACAGCGTTTTTCCAGAATTCCTCGGTCAGCGGCGGAATGTCGCCATAGTCGATCCGCTTTTCCGAACGCACAGCCGCTGCGGCCAACTCTGCTTTCTGACACTTGCTCAGCGACGGCAGCTTCGCTAAATCGACCCTGCGCCTAACGAGTTTCTTGCTCATAGCGTTGCCTTTCCTTTGAATCGGCCGCCCGGGCCGAAATGATGCGAATAACTTCCACCTCATGATCGTCCACCTCGTCTGCCCGGATCGTATGGGCCACAAGCAGCAAAAGGTGCCCATCGACAATGCCCAGCGTTATCCAGCGGAACTCGCCCTCCTCGATTTGACCCTGGTAGTGAGCGAGAAAGGATCAGCGAACGCACGAATCGCGACATCGAAACTGATGCCGTGCTTGCGCAAGTTGTCGGCGGCCTTGACGGGATCCCATTCAAAGCGTTGCGCCATACAAAAATGTTACTACACTTACGTATTCTTAACAACACCCGATTAATTCATTCAGGATTGGTGCCGAGGTGCCCGATTCAAAACATTTCTATTCGTACGGAGTTAACTTGCGAAAGCCGAAGCGGTGAAGGCTGGGAAAGAGACGGGCGTGGGTTGCGAAAAATCCGGATCCCGCAACCCTGCAGACAGGGCTGACCTGCCTTATAATCATCACCAGCACACCAGACCCGGATACACCTTGAATTTTTGCAGCAATTGCGGCGCTCCGATCGCCATCAAAACCCCGCCTGGCGACCATCTCCCGCGATTCGTGTGCGAGCAATGCGGCTCCATTCACTACAAGAATCCGCTGCTGGTGTTGGGCTGCGTGCCTGAGTGGGAGGGCCGGATCCTGCTGTGCCGCCGTGCCATCGAGCCGCGGCTGGGCTACTGGACGGTTCCGGCCGGATTCATGGAAAACGGCGAAACAATGCAGCAGGCAGCGGCACGCGAGTGCCACGAAGAGGCATTGACCCGCGTCGATGTGGGGTCCCTGCTCGCCATCGTCAGCGTCACGCACGCACACCAGGTGCATGTGATGTTCCGCGCCCGCATGATCACGCCGGACTTTGCGCCAGGAACGGAGAGTCTGGAGGTCAAATTGGTCGCCGAGGCGGACGTGCCGTGGGAAAACCTGGCGTTTCCCAGCGGCGAATTCACGCTGCGCCGATATTTTGCGGACCGAGCCCAGGGGCGCGAAGATCATCATTTCACCGAATTGCAGCGCCGGCCGCGGATCGAGTCATGACGTTCCGGGCGTGCTCCTCCGCTGCCTGGACTTTATGGCACAATAAACCCGTTAGCGAGTTTCCACTTCCAATTTTTAAGGGTACGCCATGACCTTCGTGGTCACAGAAAATTGCATCAAGTGCAAGTACATGGATTGCGTCGAAGTATGCCCCGTGGATTGCTTCCACGAAGGCCCCAACTTCCTCGTGATCGATCCGGATGAGTGCATCGACTGCACCCTGTGCGAGCCGGAGTGTCCGGTGGAAGCGATCTACTCCGAAGAGGAATTGCCCTCAGGCCAGGAAAACTTCCGGCAGCTCAACGCGGAACTTGCCAAGAAGTGGCCGGTGATCAGCGAGATGGGCACGCCGCCCGCCGATGCGAAGGAATGGGAAGGCAAGAAGGGTAAGCTCGATCTGCTGGAACGGTAACGCTGCCAAAGCGGGGCCGTGCCAGGCGCGCGCCTTACCGACGCGCGAGCTGCAGATCTTTCAAATATCGCACCAGGTCAGCCGGCGGCAGGTAGCCTGAAATATAGTCACCGCCCTCGGTGACTATGGCCGGCGTGCCGCGCACGCCGATGCTCTGTCCCAGATCATATTCGCGCGCCACCGGATCATTCGCGCACATCTTGGTCAGATCTGGTTGGGTGCCCAGCTTGGCACGAGTCAGCGCCGCGTTGCGGTCCTGAGCACACCACACGGCCTGTGCCTTGCGCCAACTTTCCGTTCCGGGACCCGACCGTGGAAACGCGGCGTAACGAACCCGAACTCCCAGGCGATTCAACTCCGCCATCTCGCTGTGCAGTTTGCGGCAATAGCCACAATCCACATCGGTGAACACCGTGATGGTGAACTGCGGGACCTTCGGCGAGAAGATGATCATCTGCGATTCCGGCAGCGCGCTCAGCAATTGCTTGCGCGCCTCGTTGCGACGGACTTCGCTTAAGTTTTGATGCGTGTCCATGTCGTACACGCTGCCGTCGATGAAATACTTGCCGTCCGCAGTCAGGTAGCTGACTTCCGCGCCCTGGCTGAACTCGAACAAACCGGGAATCGGCGCCGGGCGCAGATCTTCGATTTTGGAACCCGCGGGCAACTTCTTCAGCAGATCGATGCGGGGGTCTTTGGATTCACCGGCGGCAAGCGCACTGGCGGCGCAGAAAAAAGCGCCGACGAGAAAAGTGAATCGCGTGAACGTGGATGACATGAGAAGCTCCGAGCGCCGGTGATCCGGACCTGTCGATTCTAGCTCAAGCCCAGTACGGGCGCTCGTCAGCCGCGTGGATGATGCTGCGTGTGCAACTCTTTCAAACGCTCACGCGCCACGTGGGTGTAGATCTGCGTCGTCGACAGATCGCTATGACCCAGCAGCATCTGCACCACACGCAAGTCAGCGCCGTGATTGAGCAGATGAGTGGCAAATGCGTGGCGCAGCGTATGCGGCGAGAGTTCCTTCTCGACCGCCGCCTTCTTGGCGTACCGCTTGATGATGTGCCAAAAGGCCTGCCGCGTCATGCGGTCGCCGCGGCGCGTCGGAAACAAATAGTCGGTCTGCCGTTCGAGCAGAATTTCGGTGCGCGGGCCCTGCATGAACTGCCGCAGCCAGCGCATGGCCTCTTCTCCCAGCGGAATCAGACGTTCGCGGTTGCCCTTGCCGACCACGCGCATGACGCCCTGGTTGAAATTGATTTGATTGTGCTTGAGGCTCACAAGTTCCGAAACGCGCAGACCCGTGGCATACAACACCTCGAGCATGGTGCGGTCACGGTGGCCCAGCGGATCATTCGTGCTCGGCGCCTCGAGCAGCGCATCGACTTCCGCTTCGGTCAGAGACTTGGGCAGCGAGCGGCCGATCTTCGGCATCGCGATCTGTGCCGTCGGGTCCTCCGTCATCAGACCCTCGCGGATCACATAACGGAAGAAGCGGCGAAAACTCGACAGCTGCCGCGCGGTGGAGCGCGGACGTGAGCCGCCTTCGACACGAGCGGCGATGAATCCCAGAATTTCAGTGCGCGTCGCCTTGAGCAGCGCGCTGTCATGATCTTCGAGCCAGCGCCCGAGTGCCGTGAGATCGGCACGATAGGCAGCCAGCGTGTTGGCGGACAAGCCACGCTCCATCCACACGGCGTCCAGAAAGCGCTGCAGCGCTGGATCGGCCACCTCGCGCAACGGTTCGCCGGTGGCGCTGGTGCTGCGCGTGAAAACTGTCCTCTTCAGAGCGGTAGACATAGTGACCTATCTGCGTTGTGGCGAACGCCAATTGGCGCTTGCTCGATCAGTGGCCAGTATGCGAGGCGAAAGGCGTAGCGGTGCGTGATCAGAATCACACAAACAATGAAGTATTAACATAAGGAGAACCAGATCACAGTACTCTATGCCAATGCGAGAAATACGCCGGAAAATCTACGGGATTTACTGCATCGCCCTGTTTCTTACCACGGCAGTTTCAGTGCTGATCGTAAACCTGTTCGTTCCCGGTGTGCGCAATCGGCGCGCTGTTGCGCGCGCCAGTTCTCGATTTTTCTTGAAGGCCATCGGCATTCCGTTCCACGTGCACGGATTGGAGCGCTTGCCCGCAACACCCTGCGTCGTGGTGGCCAACCACGCCAGTTATCTCGATGGACTGGTGGTTGCCGCAGCGTTACCGCCGGAGTTCGCATTCGTCATCAAAAAGGAAATGGTGCGTGTGCCGGTGGCGAGCATTTTGCTCAAGCGCCTGGGCTCGGAATTCGTCGAGCGCTATGACAGCCACAAAGGCGCTGCGGATACGCGCCGCGTTTTAAAGACGGCCGCGAAGGGACAATCGATCGTGTTTTTCCCCGAAGGAACCTTCACCGAAGATCGCGCCATCGGAAAATTTCACGCCGGCGCATTCGCCACCGCGGCGCGCAACAATATGCCGGTGGTCGCCGTCGCGGTGCATGGAACGCGCGATGCCATGCCCTCGGGCACGCTGCTGATGCGTCGCGTCCCCATCCGCGTCGAAGTGCTTGCCATATTTGAAAGCACGGAAATCTCCCCCACCTCTGCCAATGAGGTGCGGCAATGGGCGCGTTCACTGATCGCCGAGGCGGTCGGCGAGAGCCTGTCGGCCTAGGCAACAGGCCCGGGTTTGCGCGGAATCGGGTCCGGGCCCTGTGCCGCACCGCGCCAACTTCACATAAACCCTCAGGATTGACTGATTTTGTTTTGCATCGCAATATTCGCACTTGCGTAAAGTAACGAAACAGCAGGCTTTCATCTATGTCTAAGGATCATGTGGTCATTCTTGCGGCGCGGCGTACACCGGTTGGCGCCTTCCAGGGCGTGTTCGCCGGCGTGACAGCCCCGCAACTCGGCGGGGCTGCCATCAAAGCCGCCGTTGCCGATTCCGGGGTCGCCCCGGCGGATATCAACGAAGTGATCATGGGATGTGTGCTGCCGGCCGGTATCGGCCAGGCGCCTGCCCGTCAGGCTGCGTTTTTGGGCGGTGTGCCTGCCGGCGTCCCCGCGACCACGATCAACAAGATGTGCGGCTCAGGCATGCGGGCCTTGATGATGGCGGCGGACCAACTCAGCGCACAGTCGGCCGACGTGATTGTCGCCGGCGGGCTGGAGTCGATGACCAATGCACCTTATTTGCTTCCGAAGGCGCGAGCCGGCATGCGCATGGGACACGGCGAAGTGCTGGACCATATGTACACCGACGGTCTGCAAAGTCCCTGGGATGGACAGCTCATGGGCTGTTTTGCGGAAGCCACGGCGGAGAAGTACGGATTTACGCGGGAGGCGCAGGATGCGTTTGCGACCGAATCATCACGTCGCGCGCTCGCCGCCAGTAACAGCGGTGCGTTCGTCAAGGAAATCGCGGCGGTCACTGCCAAGACTCGCAAGGGCGAGGTAGTCGTCGACAAGGACGAAACGCCGTTCACCCTGGATGTGTCGAAGATTCCAACGTTGAAACCCGCGTTCAAGAAGACCGGCACCGTCACCGCCGCGAGTTCCTCAAGCATTTCGGACGGCGCGGCGGCCTTGGTGCTGACACGCGAATCGGTGGCGCAAAAGCACGGCCTAAAGCCGGTGGCGAGAATTCTGGCGTATGCGAGTATCGCGCTGGAGCCGGAGTGGTTCACCATCGCACCGGCGGGCGCGATCAAGAAAGTGTTGCAGCAGACCGGCTGGAGTGTCGCGGACGTCGATCTGTTCGAAATCAATGAGGCCTTCGCGGCGGTGACCATGGCGGCCACCAAGGACCTTGGGTTGGACCCGGCCAAGGTCAACGTCAACGGCGGCGCCTGTGCGCTCGGCCATCCGGTGGGAGCCACCGGTGCACGCATCACCACGACGTTGATTCATGCGTTGGCCGCCCGCGGGCTGACTCGCGGCGTGGCGGCGCTGTGCATTGGCGGCGGTGAAGCCACCGCCCTTGCCGTCGAACTCATCCAGTAGCGACGATTCCATGGGATTAAGGGGCATCCTTGCCCCCGGCCATGCCCAATCCGTTGACCATCCTAGTTGCCGGCGTCCATGGCCTATCAGCATGGGTTTCCCGCTTTATAAAGCGTCGTTTAGGGGAAATCCCCTCATCGACTGTCCGTCAGGTGGATTGAGTTGGACCATGCCGTATTCTGTGGTTAATTACTCGGCTGTTTTTTATGGAAGTGGGGGACGTTAAGCCAATGAATATCAACGAAGCGCGCGCCGTCATCACTGGAGGCGCATCGGGCCTGGGGAATGCGGTCGCCCGCCATATCGTCGCCGCCGGCGGCAAGGTCGCCTTGCTCGACGTGCAGGACACGCTCGGCGCAACTGCGGCGGCCAATCTCGGGCCTGCCGCAACCTTCATCAAGTGCGATGTCACCAATGAGCAAAGCGTCAACGACGCCGCCCAGCGCGCGCATGCGTTCTTGGGCTCGATCAACCTGACGGTGAACTGCGCCGGTGTGGTCGGTGCGGGACGCATGCTCGGCAAATCCGGACCGATGGCCGGCGATTTTTTCACCAAGGTGGTTCACATCAACCTGATCGGGACCTTCCTGGTCGACAAGGCCTGCGCCAATCTGATGACGCAGAATGCGCCCAACGCCGATGGCGAGCGCGGCCTGATCATCCACACCTCCTCGGTAGCCGCGTATGAAGGCCAGATCGGCCAGGTCGCCTACTCCGCCACCAAAGGTGCCGTGCTGGCCATGACGCTGCCGATGGCGCGCGAACTGGCTGCCTTCGGCATTCGCGTCATGACGATTGCGCCGGGCGTGTTCTGGACACCGATGGTCGATGGCATGACCCAGGATTTGCAGGACTCCCTCGCCGCCCAGGTGCCATTCCCCAAGCGCCTTGGCCGCGCCGAGGAATATGCCTCGCTGGTCGCGCACCTATTCCAATCACCGTACATGAACGGCGAAGCGGTCCGCCTTGATGGCGCCATCCGCATGCAGCCCAAGTAAGGAACTCTCATGAGCGAGGAGCTTCAGCGCGATGTGATGGAGTATGACGTCGCCATCGTCGGTGGCGGCCCTGCCGGCCTGTCGTGCGCCATTCGACTCAAGCAGATCAATCCGGATTTCAGCGTATGCGTGCTGGAAAAGGGTTCTGCACTGGGCGCCCATTCGCTCAGCGGCGCGGTGCTCGAACCGGCACCGTTGGATAAATTGCTGCCGCAATGGCGCGACAACCCGCCGGCCACTTTCGTGCCGGCCAAGCGCGACGAATTTCTGTTCCTCACACGCACCGGCCGCCGCAAGCTGCCGACGCCGCCACAGATGCACAATCACGGCAACTTCATCATTTCGCTCGGGCAGCTCACGCCCATCCTGGGTGCTGAAGCGGAACGTTTGGGCGTCGATGTATTCGCCGGATTCGCCGCAGCTGAAAGCTTGTTCGATGACTCCGGCGCCGTCAAAGGCGTGCGCATCGGCGACATGGGCGTGGAGAAAAATGGCGAGCCGGGTCCGAACTTCGCGCTCGGTCCTGAGATCCACGCCAAGACCACGGTGCTGGCCGAAGGCTGCCGCGGCAGCGTTTCCAAACAACTGATCCAGCGCTTCAAACTCGACGCCGGCAAATCGCCGCAGACCTATGGACTGGGCTACAAGGAATTGTGGCAACTACCCAAGGGCCGGACCGAAGCAGGTTTGATTCAACATACGCTAGGCTGGCCGCTGGACAGCAAGACTTACGGCGGCAGCTACCTGTATCACCTGAACGATGACCGCATCTACCTGGGATTCGTGGTCGGCCTCGACTACGAGGATCCCCGCTTCAAGCCCTTCGAAGCGTTCCAGCAATACAAACATCATCCGGCGATCAAGCCGCTGCTCGAAGGCGGCGAAATCGTCGCGGGCGGTGCACGCACGGTCATCGAGGGCGGCTATCAATCGATGCCGACACTGGAAATGCCCGGTGCTTTGCTCGCCGGCGACGCGGGCGGCACGCTCAACACCCCGAAGATCAAGGGCATTCACCAGGCGATTCGCTCCGGCACCCTGGCCGCCGAGCATCTTGCCAAGGTGGGCACGAGTCTCGGATTCGATCGGCTGTGGCGCGAATCGGCAGGCGGCCGCGAACTGTACAAAGTGCGCAACATCCGCCCCGGATTCCGCCGCGGATTGTGGCTCGGCCTTGCCAACGCAGGATTGGAAACGGTGACCGCGGGAAAACTGCCGTGGACACTGTCCAATCACGCCGATCACAGCGCGCTGAAACGACTGGATGAATATGCCTCGCCGGATCGTGGTTGGGGCGAACGTTCCCTGCCACCGCGCGACCGGCTGGCCTCGGTGTTCTTCGCCAGCACCACGCACGAGGAGAATCAGCCGGTGCATCTGCGGGTGGCCGACACGAACATATGCGCCTCGAAATGTGCCCAGGAATTCGGCAATCCCTGCACCAACTTCTGCCCCGCCAATGTGTATGAGATGGTCGATGACGGCGCCGGCGGCAAGCGACTGCAGATCAATTCTGCGAATTGCGTGCATTGCAAAGCCTGCGATATCAAAGACCCGTACCAGATCATCACCTGGGTGACGCCGGAGGGCGGTTCGGGCCCGAACTACCAGGGCTTGTAAAGAACGCGAGTGCGCGACGTCAACACCGTGCTTTCGAAGCTGGCGGGCCAGATCGAAGCGCACAAGCTGCTGCCCGATCCGCAGCAGCTGGAGTGCGCGCGCCAACTCGATGCCGTGCGCACGGCACTGCAGGCGGACCGCCACGGCGGATTGCTGTCGGGTCTGCGCCTGCCTTGGACTGCCCCGCCCGCGATTCGCCCCGTGCGCGGCCTGTACATCTGGGGCGGCGTCGGTCGCGGCAAGACCTGCCTGATGGATCTGTTCTACGACTCCTTGAACTTCAAGGAGCGTCAGCGCAGCCACTTCTACCGTTTCATGCGTGACATCCACGCCCGCTTGCACGTTCTCAAGAATGTAGAAAATCCGCTCGATCAAGTGGCAAAGGACATTTCGCAGCGCGTCCGTCTGTTGTGCTTGGATGAGCTGTTCGTCTCCGATATCGGCGATGCGATGATTCTGGGCACGCTGTTCGACGCATTGCTCCGTCGCGGGGTCACGCTCGTGGCCACCTCCAATGTGCCGCCCGACGCGTTGTACAAAGGCGGACTGCAGCGGCTGCGCTTTTTACCGGCCATCGATTTGCTGAAGCGCCATCTGGACGTGTTGCACCTGGATGGCGGCGTCGACTACCGGCTGCGTCATCTGCAGCAAAGCGGAACGTATCTCGACTCGGCCGCGAACGACACGACACAGCGCCTGAATCAGCTTTTCCTCGATCTCAATGGCCATCCGGGCAGCGGACCGAGATCCGTGGAGGTCGAGGGTCGCCGCATCCACGCGCGGGAAACATCACCGGACATCATCTGGTTCGACTTCGCCGATCTGTGTGAAGGACCGCGCAGCCAGAACGACTACATCGACCTGGCGCACGACTATCACACCGTGTTCGTCTCGGAGGTGCCCGTATTCGACACCACGCGCGAAGACGCGGCGCGTCGTTTCATCATGTTGGTGGACGAGTTCTACGACCGCGGCGTGAAGCTGGTGATGTCGGCCGCGGCACCACCCACCGGGCTGTACCACGGCGAGCGGTTGCGATTCGAGTTCGAGCGTACTGCGAGTCGTCTGATCGAAATGCAATCCGGCGACTATCTGGCGCAGCAACACCGCGCGTGAGGGCGCGGCGAATGGTGCGCCGGCGTCGTTACGCTTCGAAGTCCGCCTGATTTTCCGGCGCCGCCGCGCGAAATGCCGGCAGGTTCCGGCAGTGCGCATCGATGCGCGCAACGCGCACAAATGAATCCACCGGTACCTGCAGGCGTCGCGAGGCAAAGCATTGCGCGACGATACAGATGTCGGCAATGGTGGGAAAATCGCCACAGCAGAAAGGGCCGCGACTATCGGCGCCGGCGAGCAACTCCTCCACGGCCTGCAGACCATTGTTCATCCAATGCCGTGTCCAGGCGTTGACCCCATCCTGCGACTGGTTCAGTTCTCGCGACAAATAGCGTGTCGTCGACAGGTTCTGCATCGGCTGGATGTCGGCGGCAATCGTCTGGGTGACGGCGCGCACCAGCGCGCGGTCCGCAGCACCCGCCGGCATGATGGGCGGCGACGGATACGCCTCATCCAGATATTCCATGATGGCCACCGACTGCGTCACCACCTGTTCACCATCGATCAAGGTGGGAACCCGGCCTAGCGGATTGAAGCGTTTGTAATCGGGCTGCAATTGTTCGCCGCCGCCGCGCAGAAGGTGTACGTAGCGGGATTCAAAGGCGATACCCTTCAAGTGCAGAGCGATGCGCGCGCGGTACGACGCCGAACTGCGGAAATACGTGTATAGAATCATGTTCATCACCTTCCAAAGTCTCGTCCCGGCGCATGGCACGTCGCACGCGAAGACGAAGCGGCTCCGCCCTGGCATAATTGCGCGCAAGATATACTAACCCTCACGCACTTTTCCAATTCGACGGCGTGATCATAAAGCTTTTGAGGAGTGGCATTCACATGGATCAAAGCTTGTCGGCTTCGCATCGAGGCCTGATGTCCGCGGTGATCGCGGCGGCACGCAAACTTAAGCCGGTTCGCGGCGTGGATCTGGCGGTGTTTCTGCGCGCCTACTACGCCAACGTCGACATTCAAGATCTGGGCGAACGGACACCCGCCGACCTCGCCGCCTCCGCCTTGAGCCACCTGCGCTTCGCGCGGCAACGGCGCGGGCGCGCACTGGTGCGAGCGTTCAACCCTGTGCTTGCGCAGGACGGCTATGCCTGCCTGCACACCGTCGTCGAACTCGTCAACGACGACATGCCGTTCCTGGTCGATTCGATCGGCATGGTGCTCTCGCAGCGCTCCCTCACGATGCATTTTCTGGCCCACCCGATCTTCGCGGTGGAGCGCGGTCGCGACGGCCTCATCAAGCAACTGCTGCGGCGATCCGAAGATGCCGCCGCGCAGCAGCCAAGACTGGAATCGTTTCAACATCTGGAGATCGACCGCGTGGTCGACCCGGCTGAACTGCGCGACCTGGCCCGGCAAATTGAGAGCAGCCTGCAAGATGTCCGCATCGTCTGCACCGACTGGGCTGCCATGCGCGCGGCGGCGCGCACGGTGGCCGCGGACTTCGACACGGTCCGGTCACGCATCGATCCCATCGAAGCCAACGAGGCCCGGGCGCTGCTCGGTTGGATGGAAAACAAACACTTTACTTTCATGGGCTACCGCGAGTACCGCCTGCGGGGCGCTGCCGGACGAGAGTCGCTGGCGCCGCTGGAAGACACCGGCCTCGGCATTTTGCGCAAGGGTCGGATGCGTCCGGCCGTGGTTGGTCGAATCGCGAGTCGCGACATCCGCCGTCAGGCGCATTCCTCCGAACTGGCGCTGGTCACCAAGGCGAATTCAGTCTCGACCGTGCACCGTCGCGGCTATCTGGACTATGTCGGCATCAAGCAATTCGACGCCAAGGGCAAGCTCATCGGCGAGCGGCGCTTTCTGGGCTTGTGGACCTCGGCTGCTTACGCCACGCATCCGCGCGACATTCCGGTCCTGCGGCGCAAAGTGGCCCGCGTGATCGAGCACTTCGATCTTGCGCCCGACAGCCATGACGGCAAAGCGCTGCAGCACATCATGGAAAACTTTCCCCGCGACGAGCTTTTCCAGGCATCGATGGACGAACTCATCCCGCTGGTCACCGGCGTATTCGGTCTGCAGGAGCGGCCGCGCGTGCGCATCCTGTTGCGTCGCGACCCGTTCCGACGGTTCTATTCCTGCCTGGTGTTCGTGCCTCGCGACAAATACAACACCCAGGTACGACAGCGCATCGAGCGCGTGATTCGCGAGGAGTTTGCGGCGACCAGTATCGAATCGCAGATCCAGATTTCCGATTCCAATCTCGCGCGCGTGTACCTGGTCGCGCGCACCCTGCCCAGCGGTGACGCGCGCATCCACCTGCCGCAGCTGGAACGCAAGGTCGAAGTGGCAGTGCGCTCCTGGAGCGACTCCTTCAAAGACACCCTGCATACCAAATTCGACGAATCGCGCGCCTTGCAGCTGTACGCGCGCTACGCCACTGCGTTTCCCGCTGCATACACCGAGGATTTCGACGCTGCTGTCGCCACGCACGATGTCGGCTTTCTCGAAGCGATGGAAGCGCAGCCGGACGCGTTGCACCTGGACATCTACCGGCTCGACGCCAAACGCAACGACAAATTCTTTCTGAAGATTTTCCGCAAGCAGGACGCCATCGCCCTGTCCGATGTGTTGCCCATGCTGGAAAACATGGGCTTGAAGGTGATTGCGGAGCGCCCCTACGAACTGGAGTTGGCGCCCGGCCGGCGCGCCTGGATTCAGGATCTGGAGATTGAACTGCGTGCACCGGCGCTATCCCGCTTCGACAAACTCGAACCGGAGATCAAGAGCGCCTTCACCGCCATCTGGTCGCAGCGCACGGACAACGATTCCTTCAATCAGCTCACCCTGTCAGCCGGACTGCCGTGGCGCGACGTGGCGGTGCTGCGCGCCTACTGCCGCTTTTTGCTGCAGGCAGGCCTGCCCTTCAGTCAGGGCTACATGGCGCAGGTGCTGGTCAATCATGCCGCGACCACGCGACTTCTCGCCGATCTGTTCAGCGTACGGTTCACGCCGTCGACGGGTGCCGCCGCACGACAAAGCGCTCTGAAACGCCTGAATGCGCGCATCCATGAGCAACTGGAAGGCGTGACGCGCTCGGACGAGGACCGCATCCTGCGCGGCTTCTGGAATGCGTTGCGCGCCACCGTGCGCACCAACGCCTACCAACCGGGCGCGGACGGCCTGCCCAAAGACTACTTGTCCTTCAAAATTGAAAGCCAGCAGCTTCCCGAACTGCCGCTGCCCCGGCCGCAGTTCGAGGTGTTCGTGGTGTCGCCGCGCATGGAAGGCGTTCACCTGCGCATGGGCAAGGTCGCGCGCGGCGGCATTCGCTGGTCCGACCGGCGCGAGGATTTTCGCACCGAGATACTCGGACTGATGAAGGCGCAGAACGTCAAGAACACGGTGATCGTGCCGGTGGGCGCAAAAGGCGGCTTCGTAGTGAAGCGCATGCCGGCCGGTGATCGCGACACGCAGCAGCGCGAGGTGATCGCCTGCTATCAGACCTTGATCCGCGGCCTGCTCGACATTACCGACAACATCGTCAATGACAAACTTACTCCGCCCGTGGCGGTGGTACGACACGATGAGGACGATCCCTACCTCGTGGTGGCAGCGGACAAGGGCACGGCCACCTTCTCCGACATCGCCAACGCCATCTCCGAGCACTATGGCTTCTGGCTGGGCGATGCCTTCGCCTCCGGCGGCTCGGTGGGCTACGACCACAAGAAGATGGCCATCACCGCGCGCGGCGCGTGGGAATGCGTGAAGCGACATTTCCGTGAGCTCGACATTGACGTGCAAGCGCAGGACTTCAGCGTGGCCGGCATCGGCGACATGGCCGGCGACGTCTTTGGCAACGGCATGCTGCAATCCCGGCATATCCGCCTGCTCGCGGCGTTCAATCATCAACACATCTTTTTAGATCCCACTCCGGACGCTGCACGCACCTTCGCCGAACGCGAACGGCTGTTCAAACTGCCGCGCTCGAGCTGGGAAGACTATTCCACCCGCCTGATCTCCAAAGGCGGCGGCATCTACTCGCGCGCCACCAAGACGTTGACGTTGAGCAAGGAATGCCAGGCGATGCTCGAGCTGCCGGCGGTGAGCACGCCGAATGAGATCATCAAGGCCATCCTGAAGATGCGCGTGGACCTGTTGTGGAACGGCGGCATCGGCACGTATGTGAAGGCCAGCCACGAAAGTCACGGCGGGGTGGGCGACCGCAGCAATGATGCGGTGCGCATCGACGGCAAACAGTTGCGCTGCAAGGTCATCGGCGAAGGCGGCAACCTGGGTTTCTCGCAGCTCGGCCGTGTCGAATACGCGCGCGCCGGTGGCCGGCTGAACACGGATTTCATCGACAACTCTGCCGGCGTCAACTGCTCCGACGTCGAGGTGAACCTGAAGATACTGCTCAACGCGGCCGTACATGCTCGGGTTCTCACACGCGTCGCCCGTGACCGGCTGCTGGTGCAGATGACCGACGAGGTGGCGGCGCTGGTATTGCGCAACAACTACCTGCAGAGTCAGGCCATCAGCACCATCGAATCGCGCGCCGTCGAGCGCCTGAGCGAGCATGCCTTCGTGATCCGCGCGCTGGAGCGCTCGGGCGATCTGAATCGAGCGCTGGAATACCTGCCGACCGACGAGGAGATCGCCGAGCGGCGCAAGGCCAGCGAAGGATTCACGCGTCCGGAGCTCGCGATCACCTTGAGTTACAGCAAGATATGGCTGTATCGCGCCTTGATCCAATCCGACGTACCGGAAGATGCGTTTCTGTCGGGAGAACTCAACCGCTACTTCCCCGCGGCGATGCAAAAACGCTTCGCCGATCGCATCAAGCGCCATCGTCTGCGCCGCGAGATCATCGCCACCGCCATCACCAACAGCCTCATCAATCGCATGGGCCCGGTGTTTGCGATCCGTGCGCGCGAAGATACGGGCGCGCAACCGGCCGCCATCGCGCGCGCGTATTCCATCGTGCGCGAGGTGTTCAATGTGCGCGATCTGTGGACGCGCATCGAGGCGCTCGACAACAAGATGTCCGCGCAGACGCAATACGCGACCATGTACGAGATTTCGCGGCTGCTGCAGCATGGCACTTATTGGTATCTGAGCAATCACCGCAACGGACTGAACATCGAGGGCAGCGTCAAGCGCTACGCTCCGCGCATCGCCGAGTTGAGCCGCGGGCTTGCCGAAGTTCTGGGTGCGGGCGAAGCGGTGCTGCATGCGGCGCACCGCAAGCGCCTGATCGACAAAGGTGCACCGGATTCGCTGGCCGAGCGCCTGGCCGCCCTGGAACCCTTGCACGCCGGACTCGACGTGGTCGATGTGGCCACCACGGCGCGGGTGCCGGTCCTGTTCGCGGCCCGGGTCTACTACGAGATGGGTGAGACCCTGGGCTTGAGCTGGCTGAAACAGCAGATCGACTCGCTGACGGTTGACGGACACTGGCAGGCAGTGGCGCGCAGCACGCTGCGCGATAACCTCTATGCATTGCAGCGCAAGCTCGCTGCCGCGGCGCTGGCCGAGACTGGCGCAAAGCCGCTGGCTCGACTGGAGAAATGGATGCACAAGCGCGCATCGGAAATCGAGTACTTGAAGCGGGTGCTGATCGACATGCGCACCAGCACTACGCCGGATTTCGCCACGTTATCGGTGGCCCTGCAGTCGGTGCGCCGTATCGGCGGTGAATAATTCATGATCTTTGCAATGAAAAGGATGCTGCAGTGAGCGGAAAATTGATCCTGGTACGGCATGGCCAAAGCACCTGGAACGTGGAGAACCTCTTCACCGGCTGGCACGATGTGGACCTCAGCGATCTGGGGCGGCAGGAGGCTACGCAGGCCGGACGCGAGTTGCAGAAGGAGCAGCTTGAACCGGCGATCGCGTTCACCTCGGTGCTCAAGCGAGCGATCCGCACGTTGTGGATCATCCTGGACACCACGGATCACATGTGGCTCCCCGTCGAGGGCGATTGGCGTCTCAACGAACGGCATTACGGAGCACTGCAAGGGTTGAACAAGGCGCAGACCGTGGAAAAGCACGGCGAGGCGCAGGTGAAGATCTGGCGCCGCAGTTACGACATTCCCCCGCCCGCCCTGACATCAGACGACCCGCGCCACCCGCGCTTCGACAAGCGCTATGCAGGCATCGACCCCGCTCTGCTGCCGGCGACGGAATCGCTCAAGGACACGCTGGCTCGAGTGGAGCCCTTTTGGAAGGCGCGTATCGCGCCGGAACTCGCCGCCAACAAAGATGTGCTCGTGGTAGCCCACGGCAACAGCCTTCGAGCGATGGTGAAGATGCTCGACGGCATGTCGGAAGCCGACGTCGTGGAGTTCAACATTCCCACCGGCATTCCCATGCTGTACGAGCTGGACAGTAGGCTGCAGCCGCTGGGACGGCGATTCCTGGGCGATGCACAGGCCATCGCCGCGGCGCAGGATGCGGTGCGGCGGCAGACCGAGAAGAAATAGCCGTGTGCTACGCTGCGGGTTCGGACACGGCCCAACCGCCGGCAACCGCTGCAATGGTGATGTTTTTTCGGAGAGTGTTATGACGATTTCAATGTATCAGGCGTCCGTGCCGGCCTTCATCCGCGCGCTGGGCAATCTCGCTGTGATCCTGGAGAAAGGCGCTGCGCATGCACAGCTGCGCAAGATCGACGAATCCGTGCTGCTCAACAGCCGTCTGTTTCCGGACATGTTTCCGCTGTCGCGCCAAGTGCAGATCGCAAGCGACACGGCCAGAAGCGGCGCGGGCCGATTGGCCGATGCGGAATTTCCCGCCTATGAAGACAAGGAAACGACCTTTCAGGAATTGATTCACAGGATCCGCAACACCGTCGCGTATCTGGAAACCCTGCAGCCCGCGCAAATCGAGGGCTGCGAAGACAAAACCATTTCCTGGCAGACTCGAAGCAGCACCAAGAGCATGCAGGGACTGCCCTATCTTCTGAATCACCTGCTGCCCAACATCCATTTTCACGTCACCACGGCATACGACATCCTGAGGCACAACGGCGTCGAACTGGGCAAGAAGGATTTTCTCGGACCGTGAGCGGGAAATGCCCTGGCAGGAGCGCAGCGCGGCACTTCTCAAACGCTATTTGTGAATCTGTCGGATGGTCGGGGGTGGTACCGGTCCCAAGACTTCTTGCAGACTGAGTCCCAGCGACAGCAACGCGCGATCCGAGCCCGCGGGTGCATCGAATTCGATGCCGATGGGAAGACCCGCGGCATCGACGCCGGCGGGAAGCACGAGCCCGGGAATTCCCGCCGTACTGCCCGGTGAAATATTGCGCGCAATCGCGACATCGAAGCGCACCTTGCGGCCTTGAATGTTCACGGTCACGTCCTCGCCGATCAATGGCGCTGCCACCATGGTGGCGGGAAAGAGGATGGCGGCAACTCCGGTCCGCGCAAAATAGTCGCGATACAGGCGGCGCAATGCCGGCAGGTGAACGTCACGCGCGGCCGCATACACGCTTTCCGGTACGGCATTGGGTGCACCGGGCACTACATAGCTGCGAAACGTGGCTTGAATATCGGCGCTGGCCTGCGCGAGGAGATCTGCGAACGAAACGCCCGCGCCGTACTCTTTCAGGTAGTGGGTCAGCGCAAGGCTCACGTCATGATTCTGGACGGCATCGGTCGTCAGGTCGATGAGCGATTGAAGGCCGGGCATCGTGGTGTCGATGATCAACGCGCCGGCGGCCTTGAGCCGCTGTATCGCCAGCGTCGTCACGCGTTCGACTTCCGCATCGAGGCCTGCGAACCAGTAGTCACGCACGACACCGATGCGCACGCCTTGCAGTGAGGTGGGCGCGAGTGAATGCCCCTCATTGACCATCACGGAATCGAATAACACCAGGTCGCCCACCGTTCGGGCATGCGGCCCGACCTGATCGAAGAGCGAGGATATCGGAACACATCCTTTTGTAGAGTAACGGCCGGTGGTTGGCCGGAATCCGCTGATGCCACACAGCGCCGCCGGAACTCGAATGGAACCCTGCGTATCCTCCGCCACGCCCAAGGGCGCCATCTGCGCGGCGATCGCCACGGCAGTGCCGCCACTGCTGCCGCCGGGGATGCGCGTCGGATCGTAAGGATTGTGGACGGCGCCGAAGGCATGATTGTCGCTGGTCCAGCCATAGGACAACTCGTGCAGGTTGGTCTTGCCGAGCACGATGGCGCCCGCCGCCCGCAATGTACTGACGACGGGCGCGTCTTGCGCGGGACGAAAACGGCGCAGCGCGGGAGTGCCTGCAGTCGTCGGGTAATCGCGAGTATTGACGCTGTCCTTGACGGGAATCGGCAGGCCGAACATCGGCCCCGGTGTCTCCCCGGCATGTCGTCGCCGATCGCAATCGCGGGCGGCCTCAAGCACTTGCGCCGGTTCGAGCGTGATGAAAGCATTGAGCGACCCCAATGCCTGACAGCGGTCCAGCAGCGCGCTTGCGTAATGCTCGGCGGTCATCTCGCCGCGGGACATGCGCGCTACCGCCTCGACTGCGCTGAGATCCAGCAGATGCGCTGCTGCCGAGATCGGCGACGTGGCGGAGAAGACGGCAGGCGCGGCGGTCAGCGCCATGGTCGCCGAGGCGCCGAGCACGAAGGAGCGACGCGACAAATCATCGGGGTCGGATTCTGGCTTCATCGCTCGATGATACGTCTTTATCTGCTCGCGTACCGCCCCCGCAGACGACGCACCGTCCGCTTCCACAGCAGCGCAACCATTGCACCCGCGGAGGACGCGCCGGCGGCATACCAGGTCGCGGCACCGATGCACAGTGGGCACATACGCGTGACCTTACGGGTACTGCTTTTTGGGCAACCAACCGGCTGCGCCGTCGGGCAGCAAGTCGAACATATGCCAGACCGAGCAAAAGTCATCACCGGGACTGAATTTCGCATCGGATACGCGGACTATGGTGCCGCCCCGTCGCTGGAACACGGAGATGCCGGGCATCCACCCTCCCTTGCTCGACCGAAAACCCATGTCGGCTGCAAAGCTGGTGCCGGCGTGACTCAGCATTGGGAATGTCCACCCACGGCCCGCCGCGAACTGACGTTGCACATCCGGCGTGTCGGGACTCGTGACGACAAATGCCGCGCGAGAGGCAACGTGATGGTGAATGCCGTTGTAGCCGTCGGCCCACATCGTGCAACTCGAGCACGACGTGCCCATGTTGTGAACGAGGATGAGGTCGTCATGTTTGCCGAACAACTGGGACAGACGAATTGACTCGTCCGCGGTTTGAAACTCGTAGTCCTGAACCGGCTGCGGCTCGACCACTTGCTGGGTTTCGCGCATCTTTTGCCGGATCGCGGCGATCTGCTGCCGGTACTCGATGATCTTCGCGCTGCCGTCTGCGTATTTCATGGGCTCACACTCAATTGGAATACAGATGGTGGAATTTGACCCAGGCCATGGGGGACGGCAGTCCGTCTTCATCGCGCCCCTTCGGCACCAGGTCCAGGTAATGATAGGCCGTGTTCAGCATGTCGATGCCGCGCCCGAAACTCGAGTAGGTGTGGAACACCTCCGCGCCGTCGCGGACGAAGACGCTCACGCCCGGTGCATCCGTGGCGGGAAACTTGCGCCTGCCGTAGTTGTAATCCACTTCACCCTGCATCTGCTGATCCGTGAACGACACTATGGTTCATGTTGAATTCTCTGCGTTGGTTTATTTCTGCTTGGCTAGAGCCGGCCGTGACGCCGCTCGCTGCCGTGAAGGCTTTGCAGTCTTGCGTTCGTCGATGTCCGCCAGCGTCGCTGCCAACACGTCGAACTGCTGCTGCCAGTACTTGCTGTAACGATTCAGCCAGAGCGCGGCTTCGGCAAGCGGCTGCGCATCGAGACTACATTTGCTGATTCTGCCGCTGCGCGCCTGTTGCACGAGACCGGCGCGCACCAGGATCTGGATGTGGCGCGAAACCGCCTGCAGCGAGATCTGAAACGGCATGGCCAGTTCGCTCACCAACAGCGCTTCGCCGTCGAGCCGCTCCAGAATGTTGCGGCGGACCGGATCGCTGAGCGCGAAGAAAACCTCATCGAGCCTTGCAGCATCGGCGAGCGGGTCATGCCCGGAATCCGAGACCGAGCGAAGAACGGTCGTGATGTTCATGGCGCAAGTATTATCAACCGATTGGTTGATTGTCAATAGAATGGTTGATTGTCGCGAGCAAACCGGCATTTGACGGCCAATTCGCACACCTGTAATATTTTTCTTACATATGAAAGCTCGGCACGTATCCGGCGATCAATTGCTGAGAATGCTGGCCGCGCTTGCCAACCCCCATCGGCTGCGGATCATCGCGGCGCTGAAATCTGAAGGCCGCAACTATGTCAGTCAGCTGGCGCGCGAAGTGGGCATCAGCCGTCCGCTCCTGCACCTGCATCTGCAGCGACTGCAGGAGGCTGGCCTCGTTACCAACCAACTGGAGCTGTCGCGGGATGGCAAGGCATTGAACTATTTCGAGGTTGCCGGATTCGCGCTGCAACTCACGCCCGAACTCATCGCCGACGGCGTCAAAACGCTCACTCCCTCCACTGACAAACCCGATCTTCGATAAGGATCACGACCATGTCCGAACATCTCTATCTGCTCACCATCGTGCTGCCACTGCTCACGGTCCTGCTGATCTTCGCACTGAAATATATCTCGGCCGCTTATCAATCTCGCGCACGCGGTGAGACTGAATCCGCCTACCGCGAGCTCGCGCAATCCGCCTCTCGATCACAAGCGGAAACCGCGGCCTCGCTTGCCGCCATGCGGACCGAGCTTGCACAGATCAGCACCCGTCTCGCCACCGTCTCGAAGATCCTGCAAGAGGTTGAGTGATGTCGATTCGCCCGCTGAGGCGGCAACGATGATCATCCGCATCGAGACCTACCCACAGGTGTACGCGCGCATCGCGGGCGCGCTGTATCTGGTCGTCATTCTGTTCGGTGCGTTTGCCGAAGGGTACGTCACCAATGCGCTGATCGTGCCGGGCGACCCCGCAGCATCGGCCCAACACATCCTGGGTTCACCGGGACTGTGGCAACTGGGAATCGCCTGCAATCTGATCGTCGCGCTTTGCGCTGTGCCGCAGACATGGATCGAATATCTCCTGCTCAGGCCAGTCGACAAAAACCTGATTCTGCTAGGCGTGTTCTTCAATCTGGTATCCATCGCGATTGAGTCCATCGCCAAACTGTTTCTGCTCGCCGTCATGCCGACCCTGGCCAATGCGGGGCATCAGAACGCTTTCGATCCCCAGCAACTGCAGGCGCTTGCGACGATGGCGTTCCGATCGCACGGCATTGCTTTTAATATTTCGCTGATTTTCTTTGGCTTCACCTGCCTCGTGAACGGCTACCTGGTGTTCCGATCCGGCTACTTCCCCAAAGTCCTCGGCGTGCTGATGCAACTTGCCGGCGTCAGTTATTTGATCGCCTGTTTTTCCGCCCTCTTCGCACCCGAGCTTTCCGACCGAATCAGACCCGCCATTCTGCTTCCCGCGTTGATCGGTGAATCCTCCTTCAGCCTCTGGCTTCTCATCAAGGGCGTCGATATTGCAAAATGGCGGGAACGTCTTGCCGCGCAAACGTCGAAGCACGTGCCGGCCTAGCATTGGCTGACGTTGAACCGGGCCTTTACACGCCCGCTGCAGCGCACGACCATTTTCCTCCGCCGGGCTCAGTGATCCGCATCACAGTCAGCGGCGGCGCTCCGGCGTATAAATTTTCACAGCGCGCAATGATTGCCGGACCTGAATCTTCCAATCGCGCCGCAGCGAGGATATCGGGATTATGGAAATACGATCGTGATCAAAACACTGCTGGGGCTGCTGAAAAAGCACCCCGCAACCAAGCCGTCGAAGAAGCCGGCCGGCGAGGCCCTGCGCAAGCCAAGCAGTCCCGGGCGTGACTTTCGGGCAGTGGCGATCTCCTCCACCGGCACCTGCTGCCTGGCGGCGAAGAATGCGGCGGGAAAGCGCTACCTGATGCGCGCCGCTCCGCGGCTCCCTCTGGCCGAGTGCTCGATGCCGGAGAATTGCGCCTGCAAATTTCGCAAGAATTCGGATCGCCGGGAGGGCGATCGCCGACTATTTGGCGGGTCGGGTATCAATCGCTGGTTTGGCGGAACGGACAATCGCCTGCGAAAGAGCCGGCGCTCGACCATCATCTGACGCCGGCGAGTTTAAGGGTAGGAAGGTTTCCGCTTGCCCAGAAACGCGCTGATTCCCTCACGACCTTCGGCACTGACCGCCTGGGCTGAGATCATGCGTCCTTCCAGCATCATCTGCGATTCCAATGCGCCACTGGAGCCTGCCAGCAGGTGCTTCACCTTGCCGAAGGCGCCTGTTGGGCCGTTGGCCAGCTTCTCGGCCAACTTCGTCGCCTCGACCAGCAGTTCCGCATCCGGAACGACCTGATTGACCAGGCCCCACTGATACGCCTCGTCGGCGGTCAGCACTCGGTTCAGCAGCATCAGTTCGCTGGTGCGCTTGAGCCCGATGAGACGCGGCAGAAAATAGCTGGTGCTGCCATCAGGCGTCAGGCCGACTCCCGTGTAGGCCAGGGTGATCTTGACACTTTGTGCGGCCAGCGCCAGATCCGCCATCGCCACCAGACCCACGCCGGCGCCGGCCGTGGTGCCGTTGACCGCCGCGATCACCGGCGCGTTCATGCGCGTGAACAGGCTGATGGCGGTATGCAAATGGGTGGTGAGATCGTGCAGATACGCCTGTGTCCCCTCCCCTTGCTCCTGCATGCCGCGCAAATCTCCGCCTGCGCAGAACGCCTTGCCCACGCCGGTGATGACCACCGCTCGCACATTGCGGTCAGCCTCACACGCCAACGCCGCCTTTTGAAGATCGCGCCCGACCTGCAGGCTCAAGGTGTTCATGGCCTCGGGACGATTCAGGGTCAGGAAGGCAACGCGATTGCGCACTTCCATCAACAGGGTCTGATACATGCGAATCCTTAAATGGCTTTTGCAGAGGCGAGACGGCGCAGTTCGCGCAGTTTCTCCTCCAGATATTGCAGCACGCGTTTGTCGCGCTCGGTTTCCTTATGCGTCAGGAAGCTGATGGCCATGCCCTCGAGCAGATAGCGGCTCAAATCCAGGCCCAGCTCGAAGGCATCTTTGTTGCCATGCCATTCGGGAAATACGTCCAGCGTGGCTTCGTTCCAGTCGCGCTCGAAGGCTTCCTGTGCCGGGCGCAGGATCGAGGCAAGTTCTGCGTCCGTCCGCGCTGCCACCGACAGTTCGAAAAAGGCGACGAACATCGGGTGTTTGACATGCGCCCAATAGGCGTCCACTCCCTGCCGCACACGATCGCTTTCGACGGCGGGCCGCATCATGGACTTGCGCAGCGCCTTGAGGCGCTTGGCGTGCAGGTGATCCACCGCCGCGCGCACGATGTCGATCTTGGAGGGAAAGTGATGCAACATCGCGCCCCGCGACAAACCGGCACGCTCCGCGATGGCGGTGGTGGTGGTGCGCGCATATCCCAGGTCCACGAAGCAGCGGATGGCGGCATCGATGATGAGGTTGCGGGTCGAGGCGCTCTTTTGCGCCTGCCATCCGGCAGCAATGTTCTGCTCGGGCGTGTCGCCGGCTTCTACTATTCGAGCGCCGGGACGCCGTGTGCTGCGTTTTGTCATAAGTTCAAAAAGGATGCGGACTCTTCCAAAAAAAGTCAAAGGTGATTGAAACCGGCAAACTTGACTGCTAGCGTAGCTTTAAATCAGGGGGAACAGTATGGGTCGAGTTACCGGCAAAGTGGCAATTGTAACGGGAGCGGCGGGCGGATTGGGGCACGAAGATGCCCGGGTTCTGGCCAGCGAAGGCGCCAAGGTCGTCATTACCGACATCAACGAGGAGGCCGGCACGCGCGGCGCTGCCGAAATCAACCGGCAATGCCCGGGATCCACGGTGTTCATGAAGCTGGACGTGCGCGATGAGGCAGCCTGGATCGCTGTCATTGCCGCGACGGTGAAGCAGTTCGGCGGCCTAAATATCCTGGTCAACAACGCCGGCGTGGTGCTGGTGGCAACGCCGGAAAGCACGACCCTGGAGCAGTTCCGGTTCGTCAATTCGGTGATGTCCGAGAGCGTCTTTTTGGGCTGTAAACATGCCATGCCGGCCATGCACGCCAGCGGCGGCGGCTCCATCATCAACATGTGCTCGACCGCCACGCACCTGGGATATCCGGTGTTTTTCGCCTACTCGGCCGCCAAAGGCGCCGTCCGCTCGATGACCAAGTCCATCGCCATTCATTGTCAAATGAACAAATACAACATCCGCTGCAATTCACTGCATCCCGGCGCCATCGACACCGCGATGATTGCGCAGGCGAACAAGGAGTTGGGCATGGACAATTCCGTGTACGAATCCGCGCCGTGGGGCCTGGGAAAGCCGGCCGACGTGGCCAATACCGTGTTGTTCCTGGCATCGGATGAGTCGCGCTTCATCAACGGCACGGAAATCATCATCGACAACGCGCTGACGATTCAGTAGGCGACTTGCACGAGCGACGGGCGGTGCAGACGGGGCGCCGCGGGCAAACCTCAGCTATCCGGAGCGATGGCCACTTTCAGGTTGTTGAGCTCGGCAGTGAACTCGACCTGACAGGACAAGCGCGAGGTTTTTTCACGGTAGTCTGACAGCTCGTTCAGCAGTTCCTGCTCGTCGCTTTGCTTCTTCGGCAAGCGGTCCACCCAAGCGTCGTCAACGTAGATATGACAGGTCGCGCACGAACACAAGCCGCCGCAAATCGCCGCGACCCCGTAATCGAGCTCGCGCAATATTTCCATCACTTTGAGACCGGGTTTTGCCTCGATCTCATGCTCGTTGCCATCGCGATCCACCACCGTCATCCGCGCCATCGAGGCCTCCTTAAAGCCGCTGTTTCATCGGATATATAAAAAAACAGTCATGACTGTTTCTTTATCGGCCGCCGTTCGTATAATACACACCTAATCTGGTTGGAAACCAAGCCCGCGCCGCGCCGCGCGGTAGTGTGCCGTAAGATCATCCTGCGGGCCATCACCTTCGGCCCATTAATCGGAGCAACGACGATGGATTTAGGCCTACGCGGCAAGAAAGCAATCATCACCGGCGCCACCGCCGGCCTTGGGCGTGCGGTGGCCGAATTGTTGGCCGACGAAGGGGTCGACATCGGTTTTTGCGGTAGCCAGGCCGAGGTCGATGCAACCGCCACTGCGTTGCGCGCCAAGGGTGTGAGCGTGGTCGGTTCCGGCATCAGCGTGCGCGACGGCGATCCGTACAAAGCTTGGCTGGAGCAGACCGTCACCGGCTTAAGCGGTTGTGACATATTCATCGTCAACACCGGATTGGATTCGGGGTTGGATGCGGAGCATTCCTGGTCCAGCAATTTCGAAATCGACATCCTGCACACGGTGCGCGGCTGCGAAACCCTGATTCCACATTTGAAGACCAGCGGCAATGGCGCCATCGTCATCATCGGCGCCAGCGGCACCTCGGCCGATGCGGGACTGCTGTCGTACTCCGCTTTTCAAGCCGGACTGGTCACCTATTCCAAGCAACTCTCGCAGTTCGTCGGTCGCGATCTGATCCGCGTCAATCTGGTCGCGCCCGCGCCGACCTCGGGGTCGCCGACTGAGATTGCAAAGACCGTGGCCTTTCTGGCCAGCCCGGCCGCCAGCCTGATGACGGGCGCCTACGTGGTGCCGGGCGTCAACGCGCCGCGATGAGCGTCGACCCGAAGCAGGATCCCTTGCTGGCCGCGTCGTTGACGCCGGTCTATCGCAAGGTGCGGCGTGTCGCGCCCAAGGACAGTCCGGTCACGCCGCCGGACAAGGCGCCGGATCCGCAACTGGAAATCAAACTCATTCCCAAAGAGCGCTACATCAGCGCCGAGTTCATGAAACTCGAATGGGACCGCATGTGGACCAAGGTATGGCTGCTCGGCGGATTGCTCAGCGACCTGCTCGAACCCGGCGACTACATTGCAACCGACATCGGACGCGAATCGGTGCTGATCGTGCGCCAGGCCGACGGCGGCGTGCGCGCGTTCTACAACGTGTGCCTGCATCGCGGCAACCGGTTGCGCGATGAGGGCATCGGCGGCGCGCAATCCTTCAAGTGTCAGTACCACCACTGGGAATACAACTGGGACGGCTCGTTCAAGCGCATCCCGGATCTGGACACCTTCCCGCAAGGTGCGCCGCCCTGCCGAGGACTCACTGAACTGCCCTGCGCCACTTGGAACGGCTTCGTCTGGTTCAGCTTGAACCCGGAGGTCGAACCGCTGGAGGACTATCTGGCGCCGGTGCATGCGCATCTGGCGCCGTACAGGTTCGATAAGATGGTGCTGACGCGCGACATCACCGTCGAGTGGCACTGCAATTGGAAGGCGTCCGTGGATGCCTTCAATGAGAGCTATCACGTACAGGCCATCCATCCGCAGCTGATGTGGTATCTGCATGATCTGGACATTCAGATCGACTGCTATGGCCGGCACAATCGCTACCTGATTCCCTTCGGCGCCTTGAGTCCGCGGGTGCGCAAGCCCAACACCATTCCCGATCCCATCAAGGTCATCATGAAAACGGCGGGCATGGACCCGGCCGATTATGACGACCCGATCGAGAACATCCGTCGCGACGTGCAATTGTGGAAGCGCAAGCATGGCGCCTCGCAGGGCAAGGATTACTCGCAGCTCAACGACGACCAGCTTACCGACGACTACCATTACCTGATTTTCCCGAACATCACGCTCAACACGCATGCGGACGATTTGATGCTGTTCCGACAGCGCCCTCACCCCACCGATCCGGACAAGATGTTCTATGACATATGGACATTGGAATTGCTGGCGGACGGCGCGGAGCGCCCCGAGCGCGCAGAACACCAGCACTACCAGCACGGCGAGAAATCCATCGGACTGGTGCTGGATCAGGATGCCGCCAACTTGCCGGGCGTGCAGGCGGGCATGCATTCGGCGGGCTTCCAAGGTCTGTGGATCGGCGCGCAGGAATTGCGCATCCGGCATTTTCACAAGGTGTTGGAAGACTACGTTTACGGCAGTAGCGCGGGCTGAGCGCCGCGCCGCCGTGAGCCGGCGGCTTAAGCGGACGTGATGAAGCGCGCCGCCAGCAATCGGGTTCGCGCACGAAGCTCTTCAGCCGCCACGCTGGATTCCCCACGGGCGCGGATTGCAGCCTGGTACAACCCCATCCACAGCAGGCAGATGTAGTCGTACACGCTGCACAACACCTGCAGGCGGCGGACCTGAGCGGGCTTGGGCTCGCACTGCAGATAGGCCGCCAGAAAATGCAGCCGCGCAGCGTCACTCAGATCGCAGCAACTCGCCCAGCCGGCCAGATCCCAGAACGGATCGCCCACATGCGCGTATTCCCAATCCAGCAGCACGAGACCAGACGCACTGGGCACGATATTGTGTCGATGCAAATCGCTGTGGCACAGGCACGCATCGGGTGGATCCAGCGATGCGTATTCCTCCAGCAAGGGACCGACCTGCGCCGTCCATTGCAGGATCGCCGTCTGACGAGAGTCTTCGACCCCGGCCTCGCGCAGGGCAGCAAGGTACAGGTCGCGCCACCTCACAGGATTCATGGCGCGAGGTGGCTGCGGCGCGGGCACCTGATGAACGGTGCGCGCCAATTGTGCCACCTGCACCGCCACCGCAGGCTCGGACGCCTGAGCCGCCGTCCAACTCGAACCGTCCACCCATTGCGTGACCAACACACCGGCCACGGGGTCACAGACCTTGACCACCGGTCCGAGCCGCGTAATTGAAAGGCGCTCGAGCACCCGCTGCTCCCAGACGCGATCGACACCCGGCGCCTCGCCGCGTGCCGCGCGCACGCGCAGAACGAATTCCTGCCCATCACGTGTGACCCGGTAACTGGCATTCACCAGACCGGAATGAAGCGCTTGGATATCGACGCCGCCAAGGCCCGGCACGAAGCGACGCGCCGTCGCTGCAACGCTCGATTCATCCATGCTAGCGCGCAAGGTTCGCTGCCGCGTCATCGCGCAACAGGCGTCGCCATTCGCGCATGCCCACCACGATCAACACCAGATACAGCGCGAACAAGGACATGGTGGCGTACAGATGCCGCGTGAAATACAGAACCATCGCCGCCGAATCGATGACCAGCCACCAATGCCAGTTCTCATACACCTTGCGCGCCACCAGAAAAGTGGCGAACACACTGGCCCACGTCACCATCGAATCGACGAACGGCCAGGCAGCCGTCGTATACGAACGCAACAGCGTCGAACTCAACGTTGAGGCGAGCACAACGCCGACGAGTCCGGCCGCATGCCGGTGCAACGGCCACCGGGACACGCGCAGCGAGCCGCCGTCGTCGGATACGCGCCACTGCCGGAATCCGTACACCGCCATGGCGGCATAAAACACGTTCAACGCCGATTCCATGTACAGGCGCGCACCGAACAATACGACCACGTACAGACAGGAACTGACCAAAGCCGCCGCCCAGCAGGCGATGTTCTGACGGATCGCCAGCACGAGGTAGAGCAGTGCCAGCACCACCGCGGCAATTTCCACCCAGGAGGTGGACTGCCAGGCCGCTGCAAACTGCGCCCACCAGGCCGGAATCACGGCGGAGAAAGCCCGGGAATCACCTTCATCACAAAGATCAGACGCGGGCCGATCTGCGCGGCCGCCTCGATTTCCTGCGTGAGAATCGTCATGACTTCGCCAAGCTCGCCGAACACCTGGGTACTCATGGTATTGGTCAGCACCACCAGCCCCGCATGGGTGTTCAGACGTTTGATAAAGGCCAAAATGCGCTCGATGTACGAGGCATCCAGGGGATACAGGCTGATTTCCACGGCTGCACGCATAACATTCTCCTTAGAAACGATAGGACGCGGTCAGTCCGACCTGGCGCGGATCGCCCCAGCGGACGTAGACTTTGTTGGGAAAATCGGGCGGTTCGTCGCCGAAGAAAAAGCCGCGCACCGCATAGCGGCGATTGAACAGGTTATGAACCCAGACGCTCGCCGACCAGCGCTGTCGGTCGACACCCACCCGCCAATTCACCAGTTCATACACGCTCGAACGCGCATCGTTGCTGGCATCGAAATAAAACGCATCCTTGCCCGACCAGTCGATGCGCGAGAACCATCCGCTCGGGAGGCGGTAGGTTGCGCTGAGCGAAAAATCGTAGCGCGGCGCATGCGCCTGATCGCGCCCGCTCAAATCGCGCTCGCCGTACAAATAGTTGTCATACCGGGTCCGCAGCAGGCCCAGCGTTCCGGCCAGTTGCCAGTCGCGATGCACCTGCCAGCGCAATGCGGCTTCCACGCCGTAGTTCAAGCCGCTGGCGGCATTATCGGTGTAGTAAACGAATGACAATGGATCTGAACACGAACCATCCGGATTGCTCGAACCTGGAGGGCAGGCCGCCTGATAGCTGGTGCTGACCTGCTGGTTCTTACGCTTGGCGTAGAACACGGTGACGTCACTGACTAGCGCCTGATTCAGCCAACTCTGGCGCACACCGACTTCTGCATTCCACAAATATTCCGGCCGGAAGCTGCGCCGCGACGGGTCCAGATCGGTGCCGATGTTGAAACCACCGGCCTTGTAGCCGCGCGAAATGCTCAGGTAGCCGGTCGACTCCGCCGACCACGCATAGCGCAGCGCAACTTGACCGCCGAGCATGCGATCACGTGGATCAAAGGCGAGTGAACTCGTGTCGGCATAGTTCGCCTGGCGTTGCTCGTAGCGCAGACCGACGGACACCTGCAGCGCCTGCGTCAACGGCACATCGACCTGCCCATAGACCGCGATGTTCGTGGCGCGATAGCGGCTGCCCAATCGGTTGTCGAGCGGGTCGAAGTCCAGGTACTGACCCTGATCGTGCTGCGTGTTGTTTTCATTCAAGCGCAACGCATAGACGCCGGCCACCCAGCCGGCATGTTCGCCCGGCGTCGACACCAGCCGCAGATCCTGGGACACGGTTTCGCGACGCCGCTGCGTCTGCGAAAAATACTGGTACGGCGCGTACGGCGCCCAACCCGGATTGTTGCCCCAGTCGCCATCGAAACTGGAAACGATGTCGGAGCGCGCATACGAACTGATACTCACCAGCTTCGCCGCGCTCAGCGCCTGCCATTCGACCCGCAGCGCACCGGCCGCGGAACGTTGCGAGTCCCGCCCCGGCTGATCCGACTGCGTGTGGAAGGAATTGTCGATGGCGAAGGCATCGTAGCCGTCATTGATATCCACCAGCATGCCGGTGAGTTTGATATCGAGCGTATCGCCGGCGTGCCAATGGAGTTTGCCGCGATACGTGCTTTCATCGCGGCCATTGGTATCGTTGCGGTTCAGGAACACGTCGCGCCGAAAGCCGTCGCTTTGCTCGCGCTGTGCGACCAGCCGGAAGGACAGCGAGTCTCGTGCGTTCAGTGCGCCACCGATGATCGCTCCCGCACCGCGCATGCCGTCATCGCCGACGGTGGCCTCGCCGCGCAGCACCCGTTCGGGCGTGGCATCCTCCGTGTTGACGGCGATGAGGCCGGCAAGCGCATTGGCGCCATAACGAGTCCCCTGCGGACCGCGCAGCACTTCCACCTGATGCGTGTCGAACAGCGTTGCCGGCATGCCGACGCCACTGAAGTCGATGTCATCGATCAAAAATCCCACCGACGGGTTCGGCGCGCCTTGGTACTGGTCGAGTTCGCCCACACCCCTTACTTGAAAATAGCGCGGTCGCGAACTGCCGCCCGACCAGTTGAGGTTCGGAATCAACGGCAGCAGTTCTTCAAAGTGCTGCACACCAGCATCGCGCACGGTGGCCGGATCCAGCACCGTGACGCTTGCCGTGGTTTGTCTCAAGGAGACCTCCCGCAGTCCTGCGGTCACGATGATTTCCGACAATACGTCGGTGGAGTCAGGCGCGGGCGAGGCACGCGCCATGGGAAACACGCTCACCAGCGTGATGAATACAAACGCAACATTGGATCGACGAAAGTGCATTACACCTGCTCCCTACGCCGGTACTAACCGGATCAGGTTCAACGGGTTTGCAGGTCGTTCCCGCATCTCAGGTCTGCCAAAGACCACCCCAAGGTCTGCACAGTGTAGCCGTCCCTGCGCGCGCGTGCAAAGATGGTGGGCATGCAGTTATTTCAAGTCGATGCATTCACCACCAAGCGATTCACTGGCAATCCGGCCACGGTGATCCTGGATGCGGAAGGTCAGAGCGACGCGAGCCTGGCCGCCATCGCGCGCGAATTTCCGCATGCCGAGACGGCATTCGTCCTGCCGCCCGATGCCGCTGATCACGATGTGCGCGTGCGTTTTTTCAATGCGCGCAAAGAGGCGCCCTTCGTCGGTCACGCCAGCGTAGCGGTGCACACGGTTTTGCTGGCGCTGAATCGCCGCAGCGTCGGCATTGCGCGGCAAAAATCCGGCACGGGGATTCTCGAGGTCCGCGCTGAGGCGGGCAACGCACCGGCGCCGTTCATCGAGTTCCGGCAAGGTGCGCCGGAGATGGGCGTGCCGTTGACGTTGCAGGACGCCTTGCGCGTGGCTCAGGCGCTGGGCGTTCCGGGTGAGAGCCTGCACGAGCGCTTCCCTGCCCGCATCGCCCGCAAGGGCAGCAGCCGGCTGCTGCTCGCGCTCGCCAATCCTGATGTGCTGGATCGCATCGAGCCGCGCTTCGAACAGATTCTGGCGCTGGGCCGCGAATTCGGCGCCGACGGCTTCTTCGCCTTTGGTCTCATGCGGGGCGCCGGCGGCACACGCACCTATTCACGCATGTTCTGTCCGGCGCTGGGGATTCCCGAAGATCCGGTGAGCGGCAATGCGCACTCCATGCTGGCTGCGTACCTGTGGGACCTACAACAGTTGAACGTGGCGGAACCGCGATTCGTCGGGTTTCAGGGCGCGCAGATGCAGCGCCCGGGACAAGTGCATGTGAGTCTGGAAATCGAGTCCGGCACGATGCGCGCCGCACGCATCGGCGGCCATGCCGTGATCGTCAGCGACGGGCGCCTCGTTTAGGCATCTAGCCGACGAACTCGTAGAATTGCAGATCCATGTCCGCACCCAGGCACGCCAGGATGGGCGGCACCAGACGGGTGTGGAAGTCGGTTCCCTGATGCAGGTCGAAGGCGGCCTGATCCTTGAACCGCGCGTACACCACGTACACGCCGGGTTTTTCGCGATGGCGGATCACGTCGTAGACATTTGTATCGGGTTCGGACGCGTGCGTCAGTTTGGACAACTCCTGTTGCAGCGACTCGAATTCCTTTTCCTTGCCGGGTTTCACGTGCAGTGTGGCGACGAAGATGATCATCTTGTTTCCTATGTGAGAGCGTCGAGATATTCACGTTCCCAGGTGCCATCGACGCAATCGACGATGGGCTGGATGACTTGCGCGAGAATGGCACCGTTCATATGCGCGTGCTCGGCTTCCTCGTGGGGAAAGGATTCGAGAACGGCGTAGCGGCGCGGCTCGCGCAGCTTGAAGAATTCGAAATAGACGATGTCGCGCTCTTCGGCGTTTACGCGCATCGTAAGGTCCTTGACGATGCGCTCGAAGGTCGCTTCGTGGCCGGCCTTGATGGTCATGCGTGAAATAAAGGTGATTCTGGCCATCGACAACTCCCGCCAATACCGCAATGGATTGCGGATACTAGCATCGACAGAGGCAATATAAACCTGTCGTTAATTATCGGCCGCATCGATTGGCCTGTTTCTTTTGCCCTCATTCTGATAGCGTTTTACCCATGCAAGAACCGACATTTCATCGCGTCGCCGACGCTGCCCAGATCGCCGCAGGCAAAATGCTGGAGGTGGACCTTGCGGGCCACAGTATCGTGATCTGCCGCACCAAGGAGGGCTGGCACGCGCTCGACAATGTCTGCACGCATGCCTATGCGAAAATGCATGAAGGCCGGCTGCGCGGCAACCGCTTGATTTGCCCGCTGCACGGCGCCTCTTTCGATTGCAGAAATGGCAGCGTGCTGGGCGCGCCCGCCGTCATGCCGTTGAAAACCTACGCCATCCGCCGCGTCGGCGATGATGTGGAAATCGCGCTGGAGCCTGCTTCAGGCAAATGAGGCCGCGTCGATCTCGATGATCAGCGGTTTGCGACCCGCGGCGAATTGCGCCAGCACGCCCTGCAACGCGTTGCCGTCGCGCACATGCCGGTACTCCAGCTCGTAGGCCTGCGACAGCAGCCGCAGATCCGGCGGCTTCAAATCAACCGCGGTGGGCGCGACACCCGCCTCGATCATCGAGCTCTTGATCTCGCCATAGCCATCGTTGTTCCAGACGATGACGCCCACCCAGCGCTTAAGATCGCGCAACACACCCAGTTCCGGCAGCGTGAATTGCAAGCCGCCATCCCCCACCAACACCAGCACCGGCCGCTGCGGCTGCGCCAGCGACGCGCCTAACCCTGCGGGCAGCGCATAGCCCAGCGTTCCGAAGCCGGAGGAGGAATTGAACCAGGTCGCGGGCGCGGCGGCCGCAAACCCCAGATTGCCGGCATACACCGGCTGAGTGGAATCGCCCACCAGCAAAACGCCGGGCAATGCCTCGCGCAGGCTTTCCAAAAAAGCGATCTGATCGCGCACCGCGACCGACAGGCTGGCCGCAGCCGACGCGCGCACGGCCGCGGCCGCGCCGGTCCTGGCACGAGGCGGACCCAGGTCGAGCGCCAGCAGCGCATCCACCGTCGCAAGCGAATCCCCGAGCAGCGCCACGCTGGGCACCGCATTGCGCGCCATTTGCTGCGCATCGATCTCGATGCGAATGAGTTGCGCGGGCGGCGGAAAGTCACTGAGCGAATACATGTCGTAGTCCGTGGGCCCGAGTTCAGTGCCGATCGCCAGGACCACATCGGCCTGCGCAATACAGGCGCGTACCGGCGCCAGCGAGGGGCTGAACGGCACTGCCAGAGAGTGTTCGGGGGGCAGAATTCCGCGGCCATTGATGGTCATGATCACCGGCGCCTGCAGGTGCTCGGCGAGTTGACGCACGGCCGGTGCAGCGCGAGCAGCGCCACCGCCGGCCAAAATCAGCGGTGCGCTGGCTAGGCGCAAACGCTGCGCAGCCTCGCGCAGCGCATGTATCGGCGCCGCGTTCCTTCGCAGCGGCGCGATTCGCGGCGGCAACGGCAGCGCCCCGGTATCGGCGCTGAGCAAGTCGCGCGCAATCTCGATATACGCAGGTCGCGGCCGCCCCGTCGTCAGGCTGGCAAACGCACGCGCCAACACTTCAGGCAACTCATTCACGGTCGCAAGCGAATGGCAGAAACCGCTGACCTGCGCTGCGAGCGCCGCTTGATTCGGCATCTCGTGCAGAAACCCACGGCCGCTGCCCGCTTCACCGCGACGGTTCTGGCTGGCGATGACCAGCATGGGGATGGAGTCCGCATAGGCCTGCGCCATCGCGGTCGCGATGTTAGTCAATCCGGGACCGGTGATGGTGAAACAGACGGCCGGTCGTCCGGCGGCGCGGGCAAAGCCGTCTGCCATGAACCCAAGACCCTGTTCGTGACGCGCGCCCACGTGACGCAAGCCGGATGCGGGCAGTCCTCGATACAACTCGATGTTGTGCACCCCAGGGATGCCGAACACGTGCGTGATGCCGTAACGCTCCAACGCTTCGAGCAAATAGATTCCCAGCGTTTTCATGATCGGTTGCCGCCTCCTCATCCTTAAAAGAAAAGCCGCCGGCATTGCTGCCGACGGCTTTGATCGCATCACCGCAATGTTACTTGGCGGCGGGTGCCGGCGCGCTCAGGTCAAGCTTGAGCGCAGCCGCAGCGGCTTCGGCCTTGGCTTTGACTTCCTTCGCCGTGTTGACCGCCTCTTCCACGTTGCCCGAGGAAAACGCGCCCGTGGCCTTGGTCCACAAGGAGGTGGCTTCTTCCAGGCCCGACTTGGCGGCGGTCAGGTCCACGCCAGCGGGAGGCTTCTTGCTCTTGCTGAGAATGTCGACGCGGCTCTTAACAGCGGCGACCAGATTCGGCAGCGAGGCGGCCAACGTGGTCCACTCGCCATTCAGCGCCTGCATGACTTCATCTTTCTTGGCCGCCGCAGCGGTGGCCAAGCCTTGTGCAGCGGTGAGCACTGCAGGCGCGCCGGCCAGCACTGCTTTGTAGTCCTGCTTGCTGAAGGAATCCTTCAACGCTGCGAATTTGGACTGCACGTCGGCTAGCTGATCCGGGACGTACTTGGATGCTTCGGTGGAAGCGGTGTTGATGGCTGTGTCGATGCTGCTGATGGCTGCGGCGGCAGGCTCTTTCTGGTTTGCGCAAGCCGCCAGTGCGAGGCCGACGACTGCCAGGACTGCGAATTGGCTGAACCGGTTTCTAAGTGACATGAGGTTGAGACTCCATTGTAAATAAGTGCAAAAAAACTGCCGACCGGGCGAACCCTACTTCAAGGAATGCGCAATTTCTGGCCGGGGAAAATCTTGTTCGGATCTTTCAGTACATCTTTGTTCGCTTCGAAGATGTCCTTGTACAAACTCGGGTCGCCGTAATATTTCTCGGCAATCTTGCCCAGAGTCTCGCCCTTGGCAACCACGTGATACTGACCTAACGCAGCACCTGCCGCAGGAGGGTTAGATGATTTGTCGTTTTCGCCCATCGTTGCCTCTTCTCAAGATTCAAAGGGATGAAATGTAAGGGTGTAGATTACTCCTGCCAACCCTGCGCCGCCACCCTCACACCGGGGTGACCCGATAACCCAGCCGCGGAAAATGAACGATGACCTCGCCGCACAATTCATGCTGCCGGCGCACAGCGATCTCATTCACGCTCGCAATCACCACGGCGCCGCGCACCGCGCCGCGCAAGGAATCATCCGGTTGCACCTCGACCTGCATGCCGGCCTTGAGCTGTTGCGCATCGCCCGGATCAACTTGGACCGCCGTGTCGCGACGCGCGGCGCGCGCTTCGGCGAACGCTTCCTCGGCGCTGATCGGCGTGCGCGTGCCCTCCCCCAGTTCTGCCACGCGCTGCTCCCAGGCTTGCATGCGGGGAAATGCGGCCCACAACTCATTGACGACCGGCATGTACGGACGCGCGAACCAGGGGACGCTGAAGGCTTGAATATCGGCAAGGCCCGGGGCATCACCACTTAGAAAGCGGCGGCCATCGGCGAGTTGCATGTCGAGAAACCCGGCGTGTGCGCGTAACTGCGCCATCCCATGCGCCTGGTCTTTCGCAACCGTGGCGAAATCGATGTCGGGGAACAGGTCGCGCCGGTCCTTGCGGAACTCCTCGGGCCACGAAGCTGCGGTCATGCCGATGGTCAGCCGCAAACCCGTCCGAAAAAAGTCATCGGCCCATTTGACCAGCGCATAGGACAAGCCGGGATCCCCGCCCGGAAACAGGGTCGGCGTCGGAAAGCGCTTTTCCAGTTCACTGGCAATCAATTGGGAGTCGATGTACAGGTCCGCCCCGATCTGCATCACCGGCGTACCGCGATAGCCGCCCGTGATCGCCACCAGTTCAGGCTTGGGCAGCATCATCGGGGTGGTCACCGCGCGCCAGGCCAGGCGTTTAAGCCCCAGCAGACGCAGCGCCTTCTGCGTGAAGGGCGAAGCGTCGTAGGAGTGCAGGATAATACCGCTCATATTCGCCCCTTATGTGCAATGCAAGATGCTCGCATCGCCACGGGCCAGCCCACAGGACGCGCTGCGGAAACTGTACCCTTTCTACAACGAAAAAAACAGTCAAGACTGTTTCTTTTAAAGGGTGCTGAACCTATAATTCCCCCCATGGACGAAAGCATGGTTCGGCGCATCAAAGCCGGCATGGAGTACGAAGCCAATCGTACGGCACCGCCGCCTGGATTTCCTCAGTTTCCGCCGGTACCGGGTGGACGCTATGTCGACCCGTCGTTTCTCGCGCTGGAGCGCGAGCGCATGTGGAAGCGCGCCTGGCTGTATGCCTGTCACGGCGACGAAATTCCGACGGCCGGCAGCTACATGATGTTTCGCAAAACCGGCTCGCCCATCCTGATCGTGCGCGGCAAGGACGGCGTCATCCGCGCCTTCTACAACACCTGCCGGCATCGCGGCGGACCGTTGGTCAAGGACGAAAATGGCAAGGTCGACGGCTTCGTCTGCTCATATCACGGCTGGACTTACACACTCGATGGCAAGCTCGTCAATCTGCGCGACCGGCGTGACTTCGTCGATCTAGATTTGAAATGCTTCTCGCTGTCGGACGTGCGCTGCGAGATGCTGGGCAACTGGGTGTTCATCAATGAAGACCCGGCCGCGACGCCGCTGCTGGAATCGCTGGGCGAGATTCCACAACATTTCGCCGAGATCAAACCGTTGGAGCAACGCTTCGTTCACAAGGCCAGCTACCACGTGAAATGCAACGTCAAGGTGCTGCTGGATGCCTTCCTCGAGGTGTATCACCTCAAGAGCATTCACACCAACACGGTGGACCGTTTCCTGGATCACCGCGGCACCACCATCACGCTGTGGCCGCACGGACATTCGTTGATGGTGACCCCAAACCGTCGCCCCGACTGGACCGATCCGGGCACGCGCGGCTTGCGCGCCATCGAGGGCGCCAATGAAATCATCGCGAAGAACAACCCTTCCTTCAATTTCTACCCGAATCTGGTCACGCCCATCGCCGACACCGGCATCCCGTTCATTCTGTTCTGGCCGGACGGCGACAACGAAATGAACATCGAGGTGCATTGGTTTGCACCGGATTGGGGTGGCGGCGAGCCGCCGGCGCTGTGGAAACAGCGAATCGACAATTTCGAGCGCATCTTGTTCGAAGACACGCAATTCGCCGAGTTCATCCAGCGTTCAGTGCAATCGCCTGGCTTCAAGGGCGTGATGCTGAATTATCAGGAACGGCGCATCTATCATTGGCACGAAGAACTGGATCGACGCATCGGCGTCGAGCATGTGCCGGCGCATCTGCGAGTCGAGCAGAAACTGGGCGCTTTCGTCGAACAATGAGCGGCATTCAAGCCTGCGGCGTCTATTTGCCGCGACTGCGGCTGGAGCGGGCAACCATCGCCGCCGCGACGGGCTGGATGAATCCACCGGCCGGCAAACCCGCTCACGGCGCGCGCGCGATCAGCAGTTGGGACGAAGACTCCCTCACCATGGGCGTGGCCGCTGCACGCAACTGTCTGCTACAGGCAGAATCGACCGCGGTCGCACGCGTTCAACTCGCCTCCACCACCCTGCCCTTCGCAGATCGCAGCAACACAGGGTTGCTGGCCGCCGCGTTGGCGTTGGACGGCGCCGTGGCCGTGGCGGATGTCACGGGCTCATTGCGCTGCGCGACCAGCGCCCTGATTCAGGCCCTGCAGAACGACACCTCCACACTGCTAGTGGCTGCCGAGAAGCGACAAGCCAAGCCCGGCAGCGCGCAGGAAATGGAGTTGGGCCATGGCGCCGCCGCCATTCTCGTCGGCGGCGGCGATGCCGCAGTGTCGATGCTCGGCTCGGCGAGCCTCGCGCGCGACTTCGTCGACCATCATCGCGACGCCGATGCCGACTTCGACTACGCGTTCGAAGAACGCTGGGTGCGCGATGAGGCCTATTTCAAACTGGTGCCGGCCACCATCGCTAAGGCGCTGGACGGCGCGCAGGTGGCAGCCTCCGCCATCACCCATTTCATCTGTCCCGGCTCACCGGCAATCGGCAAACGCATCGCGCAGACCTGCGGATTTTCCGCCGAAGCGGTGACTGCCGATCTCACGGCGCGTGTCGGCAACCTGGGCAGTGCGCACGCATTGTTCGCGCTGGCGCAGACGCTGGGGAGTGCGCCTGCAGGCGACACCCTCGTACTGGTTGGATTTGGCCAGGGCGTGGATGTGCTGGTGCTGCGCGTGAACCGCCGGACGCAAACCGAACCGGTGGCCACAAAGGCCATCGAGCGCGGCGTGCCGGAAAAGAGCTACGTGCGCTATCTGTCCAACAATGGCCTGCTGGACATGGACTTCGGCATGCGCGCCGAACGCGATCACCGCTCCGCGCAGACCACCGCGTACCGCAAGCGCGATGCGCTCACCGCTTTCATCGGCGGGCGCTGCGAGCGCTGCAACACCGTTCAATTTCCGCGCTCGCGCGTGTGCGTGAATCCACAGTGCCGGCAAACCGACACCCAGGTGCCGCACCGCTTGGCCGACCAGGGCGGCCGCGTGAAAACCTTCACCGAGGACTGGCAGGCGTATTCGCCACGCCCGCCTTACGTTTATGGCAATGTCACCTTCGCAGAAGGCGGCAACCTGTTCATGGAATTTTGCGACCTGGAACCCGGCGAATTGCAGGTCGACACTCCCGTCAGCTTTCAGTTTCGCATCAAGGACATCGACCGGGTGCGTCACTTCAAGCGATATTTCTGGAAGGCCGCTCCGGCGCGATAACACCATGGCAAGCGGCATCAAAGATAAAGTGGCGATCATCGGCATGGGCTGTTCGCGTTTCGGCGAGCGCTGGGACAGTGGCCCCGACGATCTGATGGTCGAAGCCTTCAACGAAGCATTGCAGGACGCCGGCATCGAACGCGATCGCATCGATGCAGCATGGCTGGGCGTGTTCTTCGATGAGCAGAACGTCGGTAAGTCGGCGTTGCCCATGAGCATGGCGCTGCGCCTGCCCAACGTGCCTGTATCACGCGTTGAGAATCTCTGCGCCACCGGCACGGAAGCGTTGCGTGGCGCTGTGTATGCAGTAGCCGCCGGCGCCTGCGACATTGCGCTCGCGATGGGTGTTGAGAAGCTCAAAGACACCGGCTACTCCGGATTGCCTGAGCGCACCAAAGGCACCTTCGAGGACTTGTACCTGCCCAGCAGCACCGCACCGGGCGCGTTCGCGCAGCTGGCGAGCGCCTATTCCGCCAAGTACCGGATCCCGATCGCCGAACTTCGCAAGTCCATGGCGCATGTGTCCTGGAAGAGCCATGAGAACGGCGCGCTGAACCCGAAGGCGCATCTACGCAACCGCGTCACCATCGAGCAGATTCTGAACGCACCGATGATCGCCTCGCCGCTGGGCGTCTTTGATTGTTGCGGCGTCAGCGATGGCGCCGCTTGCGCCATCGTCACCACGCCGCATATCGCGAAGGCACTGGGCCGGCGTGACGTGGTCTCGGTCAAGGCGCTGCAACTCGTGCCGAGCAACGGCGTCGAGATGGGCCACGATTCCTGGGACGGCAGCCACACGCTCACGACGCCCATCGCCGCCGCGCGCGCCTACAAGGAAGCCGGAATCCAGGATCCGCGCAAGGAATTGGATCTGATCGAAGTACACGATTGCTTCTCGATCACCGAGCTCGTGCTCATGGAAGACCTGCTGCTGTCGGATCGCGGCCAGGCACCTCGCGATATTCTCGACGGACGCTACGACCGCGGCGGCGCCATTCCCTCGCAGATCGACGGCGGCCTGAAATGTTTCGGCCATCCGATCGGCGCCACGGGATTGCGCATGGCCTACGAAATCTATCTGCAACTGCTGGGACGCGCAGGCGATCGGCAGCTCGCATCGCCCTCGCTTGGCTTGACACACAATTTGGGCGGGATCCCCAACCGCAACATCGCCAGCGTGTCGGTTTTGGGACTCGCGACGCTGTGACAAAAAACAACAAAAGGATGGTCAGGTGAGTACAACGGAACAGAGAATCGAGATCGCACCCCGCGCCAAAGAGCGGGACGTGCGCCATCAGAAGCGGTGGGGCTTCACGGATGAGCAGCTGGCATCACACCCAACCGTCTATCGCGACGATCTGCTCGCAGGTTATACGTTTCTGGTGTCCGGCGGCGGCAGCGGCATGGGCCGCGGCATGGCGTATTTGTTCGCGCGGCTCGGCGCCGATGTGATGATCTGCGGCCGACGCCAGGAAATGCTCGAGGCAACGGCCGAGGGAATCAAGAAGCATCTGGGCAAGACCATCGCAGTGCGCGCCATGACCATCCGCGATCCGCAGATGGTGGAGGCCCTGGTGAATGAAACCTGGGAACGCTTCGGCCGTCTCGACGTGCTGGTCAATAACGGCGGCGGCCAATTCCCGCAGGCGGCTGTCGACTTCTCGCAGAAGGGCTGGCTCGCCGTCATCGACACCAATCTGAACGGTAGCTGGTACATGATGCAGGCGGCGGCACGCCAATGGCAGAAGCGCAACACCGGCGGCAGCATCGTCAGCATCGTCGCCAACGTGACGCGCGGCATGCCGCAGGTCGCGCACACCTGCGCCGCTCGCGCCGGCGTCATCGCGTTGAGCAAAACGCTCTCCACTGAATGGGCGCCGCTCAAAATCCGCGTCAACTGCGTCTCGCCCGGCTCGATCGCCACCGACGGCTTGAACGAGTATCCGCCGGGTGCTGCCGAGGAGTTCCGCTTCTCCAATCCGATGAAGGCATTGGGAGACGTGTACGACATCGCGCAGGCCGTGGTGTATTTATCGGCGGACACAGGCAAATTCATCACCGGCGACATACTCACGGTGGACGGCGGCAACAACCAATGGGGTGATGTCTGGCCCGGATTGAAGCCTGACTACTTCAAACTCGACCGTTAACGCTCAAGGGGATTCACATGGCTGACACGCTGCTTTCGCGCATTCCACGCAACCGGCTCCCTGAACAGTTTCACCTGGCCTGGGACACGATGAACCAACTCACCGAAGAACCGACCTTCGTCGAGGTGTTCGCCAACAACCCCGAGATGCTCGACTTCGTGATGAACAAATTCTACGGACCGGTGTTCTTCGGCGGCAAGGTCGATAACCGCTACAAGCAATTGGCCCGCTTGAAGCTGTCGCTGGAACACGGCTGCCGCACCTGCAACAAGCAGAATGTGCCCGGCGCGCTGGCTGCAGGGCTGAGCCAGGCGCAGATCGACGCCATGGACAGCTTCGAGACCGGCCCGTTCACGGAAGCCGAAAAAGCGGTGCTCGCGTACGCCTCCGAAGTGGCGCTGACAAACGTCGAAGGCCGCTTGACGCCGGCGCTCTACAAGCGACTGCGCGCGCATTTTGCGGACGCGGACATTCTGGAATTGGGCACCGCCATGGCAGTGATCTCCGGCATGGCCAAATTGTCGTTCGTGCTCAACCTGGTGGAGAAAGAGAACTACTGTCCGTTTGCGGGCAGCACGGCGGATGCGGCGTAGGGAGCGGCTGGCTGGCGGCGACACGCGCCGCTGCCGGATTCATGCTTGACGCGAGCGCGCCCGCGGGGACGTACGAGAATCAAGGCTCATCACGCTGCACGCGGACCACCGTCGTGGGCGACAACGAGCCGCGATACTTCTCACGTTGACGCAAATGCTCACGCATCTCCGCAGCGGTCGGCCGCTCGGCAATCTTGCGGAATTCGCGAATCAGGTAATTCGACAGAGACAGGCCCGACAGAGCTGCCCGTCTCTTAAGATGTTTATGCAGTGCGTCTGGAACATGACGAACTTGGATCGTCTTGGGCATATTGCCTCTTAACGCGATTGTTTGAGTTTATTGAGGTAACAGCCACTCAAGGACGCAGAGGCGCAGTTCAACCAACCTCCCGCGCCGCCTGCTCCAACCACTCAGCCTGCGCCTTGCGGTAGTGCCGCGGCGCCAATTGAGCGCTGTCCAGCAACTCCTTCAGCACGCGGCGCGCGTCCTCCGCGCGCCCCTGCCGCTTCAGCAGCAAGCCGTAGCGCAGCCGCGCCTCGGCGCCGGGAAAGCTTCCCTCCAGCACTGCGTACTCGGAGGCCGCCTTGTCGAGATTGCCTTCTGCTTCCAATGCCCGCGCGTACAGGAGATGACCTTCGGCGGATTTGAAATCCGGATTGTGCTGGATGAGCCGGTCGAGCGTTTCACGCGCCGCGGTGAACTCCTGTTGTGCGAACTTCGCGCGTGCCAGGCCAAGCAGCAGCGTCGGGTCATGCTCGAAGATCCCCGTCAGACCACCCTGGTACGCCTCGATCGCTTGATCGTATTGCTCACGTTCGAACAACTGTTCGCCCAGCCGCTTGCGCGAGTCCACGTCGCCGGAGATGGCGACCTGCGCACTGACCTTGCGCAGATCCCGATCCGGATCGATCGCGCGCTGCATGCCTTTTTTCGCCCTGCGTGCAGTTTCGCCTCCGAACACGGCCGGCAGCAATTCCACCGCAATATAGGCCGCGGCCCCTGCTATCGGGATCAGCGCAATCGCCCAAATCCACAGCGAGTTTCGTCCCGTCTTGATGACATGGACGATCAAACCGGCCTGGACGGCCAGCGTCAGAATCGTAAACAGCGGCACTCGCAACTCCCAATCAACGACAGTGGAACACCCGTGATTGTAGAGCAGGCGGCTCAAACCCCGTAATAATGCTTCCAGCTGGGCAGCTTTTCCGGCCAATCCGCCGGCATGGGCGTCTCATAGGCGCGGTTGCGCGTGGCCAATCCCGCGCCCAGCGCATCCAGGTACTGCGCCGCCGGCACATAATAGAAAAACTGCAGCACCCGCTCGCTGAATTTCCACTGCCCCTGCTCACGCCGATAGGCATCCTCATAGCGGATGGCCGTGATCATGGCTTGACCCTTGCGATTCATCTCCGCGTGCGACAACACGAGGCCGGTCGCGCGATCCGGATCCTGGTCATCGAATCGGATAATCTTGTCATGCGAGAAGTGATTGCTGGGACCGAGCACTTTGAAACGGCCGCGAAATTGTTCGACGACGGTGGCTCGGCCAGTGGCGTTCATGACGCCGTCGAGGGAGCGCACCACGACGTCGTCGGTGAACAGAGCATCCATGTTGGCCATGTCGCGGTCGTCCATCACCAGCCCGTAGCGGGCGATGAGTTCGCAGATCGAATCCCGATCTTCGAGGCGACGAATGCGACGTTCCATATCGATCAGTGTGCTCATGGGTTTTTCCGTTGATCAGATGAATCGTTCTTCCTGCGCCAGGAAGCCGCAGGTCTGCGACGGGTCCAGCAATGAACGCTGCGCCGTTGACAACAGATCTTGAGTGGCGGACGCCTTCCATCCCTTCTCGAACGAACCTATTTGCCCAAAGCGCATTTCGATCAATGCGTCGAACCGCGGCGCATCCTTACCCGCGTAATAGACCGAGTCGGGCAGACTCAAGCGTGACTCACAGCCATGACCGGCGGCCGCTTGCAACGCGGCCGACAATTCGCGCGCACCGCGTTGAAATTGCTCCGCGGGGTACTGCGGCGATCGCCGCAACAGCAACAGTGCGTTAACGACATGCGAGCCGGGCGGTGCAGAATTCTGCGCGTGTTCGCCGTCAGGATTCATGACCAACCACACCACGTCCTGCTGGTCGTACAACAGCAGCGCATCCTCGTGCAGCGGCTTATAGCGCGGATCGGCCGCCATCGCCTCCAGATCTGCGATGCTCGCCAATTGGATCACCGGAACGCCCAGGTATTGAGTCGACGGCAGCCCCGGCAGCGTAGGACGCGCGCCGATGCCGTGGTTCTGAACGTAGCCCAGAAGCTGCGGCATGCGCAGCGTCAGCGTGCCGTGCGGGTGACGCCAATGCGCGTGAAACTGCTCGTCGGTCAGGTGCGGCAGTTTCTTGATGAGGACGAAGACCTTGATCAATGCGGAAGCCCTCGGGTGGATCAGTCTGCTTCGCTGACTCACAAGTCTACGCTCAAAAAAAAGGGTCCGGCATCAACCGGACCCGATTGTCTATCAAGTCATCTTTTCAAAGGTCAGGGAAATTATTTCCCCGTCGCACTTCCGAACTTCACGCCGACCTGCAACCCGTAGTTGCGCGGCTCGCCAAATTGCGAATGAGTCCACAATTGAGCGACCGACTGACTGGCAACGCGGTAGCGCTTGTCACCCAGGTTCTTGCCATACAGGCGGGCGTAGTAGCGACCGTCCGCAGAGATGTAGCCAAAGACCGCATTGACCAGTGTCTTCGAATCAAGGTAAGCATCGTAGGCCCGGCCGGCTGCGGAGGTGTAGAACAAGTTCTTGTCCTCGTAGTACACCTCGCCAGACAACTCCAGTTTGCCGGCGGAGGCCAGTGACCAGTCATAGGAACCGCTGACGCTGAGGCTCTTCTTCGGCGAACGAGGCACCGGCTGACCTGACAGGTCAAGGTTCACGATCGGCAGAATCTGCGCGCCGCTCGCGGTCACGATGCCCGGCTGGTTGATCAGGAACTGATCATACTTCGCGTCCAGCCAGGAACCCGCCATTCGAGCACGGAAGTTATCCGTGATCAGCGCCTGCACCTCGAGTTCGACGCCCTTGGATTTGACCTTCGCCGCGTTGTAGAACACCGTTTCCTGGAACTGCGCGCCGGCGGCGTTGACCGCATTCACGTTGATCGCGCGCTGCGCATCGGAATACTTCGTGTAAAAGAACGTCGGATTGATGCGCAAGCGGTTGTCCAGCCACTGCGTCTTGAAGCCCAACTCATAGTTGGTCGCAAACTCCGGATTTACAGGACGTGTGAGTTCCGGCACCAGAATGCCGCTGGTGCCCGTCTGGTCGTTGTAACCGCCCGCCTTGTAGCCGCGGGAGATCGTGACGTACGAAAACGCTTCCGGCGTGATCTTGTAGGAACCGGTTACGCGCCAGCTCGGCTCGGACCACTTCGTCTTCAAGTTGCTGAAATCCAGCACATTGCCGTTCGCGCAGGTGAACCGACTCTGGTAATTCACCAGCGACACAGTACAGGCCACCGGATCGAATCCGACGCCCGGATAACGCGCAAAGTCAGCGGCCTGAATGACGCTGGAGAAGTTCGCCACGGTCAACGTGCCGGTCGGATCGAGCGCGTCGTAACCCGTCTGCGGACGACCTTCCCAGGTTTTCTCATCTTGCGTGTGCCGATACCCCGCGCCGAGTTGGAAGCGATCGGTTACGTCCCAGGTAACGTCGACAAATCCCGCTGTGGATTTCGACGAAGATCGATTGCAGCCAATTTGCGGAACGTTGTTCAAAAGCTGCGCTGGCAATCCGACAGCAGCAAAATCCCTAACCAAGTCTACGAAACCCAGCAATTGAACGACACAAAAGCTCGCGTCATTACGCTGATAGAAACCGCCGACCACAAAATTCACCGGACCATCTAGTGCGGACGCGAGGCGGAATTCCTGTTGGAAGGTGTTGCGATTGGTGTCGCGCGAAGCGTCAAACAGGGACAGGGACTGACCGGTCAGCGTATTCACAGGCGCAGTGCCCGTGTAGGTGTTGGGCAGATGTTCCGTCTGCTTGCGAAAGCCAGTCACCGAATGCAACGTGTAATGGCTGTTGATCTTCCAATCGATGTTGGCGTACCCGCCGTCGACGTCGATCTTCTGCCCTTTGCTCATTTCGATCAACGCGTCATCGCGCTGCGTCGATCCCACGTGATCGAGCGGATCACCGACAGGCCGCGTGAAGCCCAACGTGTTCCACAAATAAGGCGCACCGGGAGGTGTGTCGTTGTAGGAGGGAACCGCATCAGAGCGATCGCGCAATACTTCGTATTGGAACAGTGCGGTGACATCGTCGGTCACGTTCCATTGCAATTTGACGCGTCCGGTCGAAACGTCTTGACCGCCGGCTCGCGCTCCAGTGCCGACGCCAGAGGTTCCGGTGATGCCGGGAATCGGTGCAGCCGTGAAGCTTACGATGGGTCCCCAGGTTGCGCCGAGACGGTAGTAACCGTCTGTTTTGATGTACGAACCGATGACTCGCAACGCGAGTTTGTTGTCGATGATCGGCAGATCCAATGCGCCTTGCACCTGCTTCTCGCCGAACTTGGCCACGCCGACGCGCAATTCTCCGCCGGCCACTTCCATGTTTGGACGCTTGGTACGAATGTTGACGGCGCCGCCGGTCGTATTCTTGCCAAACAGCGTTCCTTGCGGTCCACGCAACACTTCGGCCGTTGCTATGTCGAACGCATCCAGCAACTGGGTTTGCACGCTCGGCATCACAAAGTCGTCGACTTGCACGCCCACGGGCGAGTCTTGGTAGACGATGATGTCGGTAACACCGACGCCGCGCATTGCGAACGATGCGGCGTTGAACGCAGTGATTCGCGATGCGGAGAACCCAGGAACGGACGACGCCAGACCGGAGATGTCCTTGGCGACCATGCGTTCGATGTCCGAGGAAGTCACTGCGGTAACCGAAATGGGTGTGGTCTGCAGGTTGGTGTCTGCGCGGCGCGTTGCCGTCACAATCACGTCTTCAAGCTGTGCGGCGCTCGTCGGCGAGGCCTCTTGTGCCGTCGCGATGCCGCCGACGGACGCTGCAAGTCCAACCAAAATCGCCAAAGGTCTGCCGCACCGAAGGATTTTAATCCGGCCCATAATTCCCCCAAATTTGATAACCAGCCCCAATGAGAAAACTCTAATAACCATCATCTTGCCGGGGGTCCTTGTAGATATCTGCGCCGGCACGCGGGATGTTGCGCAGCTTACCTCCCGCCGTAAAAAAAGCAAACAGGACTGTTTTTTTCTTTTCGCCACTCGAGTAGCGGCTAGCCAAACAACGCACGTTTTGCATATCAAACCGCCTACCGCAGTGCCGGCCAAGAGCCCGCTACGCAGCGTCTATTAATGTTGCCAAAACGCAACATCGGTGCAATTTCACGCGGATCCTGGTTAGCCACGTCGCGATCGTCGATCACTTGGCCGTAACGGGCGCCGCGCGCCGATATTCCAGACAGGCCATGACGCCAGCGCTCTGCACCGGGTACCCGGATCAAAGCCCCATCAACAGTCAGAGTTGACTGTTTTTTATCTATTCCGTACAGTGACTTGCCCTCATCTAGAGACCCAAAAGACAAGAATTAAATATGAAGAAATTGCCATGAGCGGATCGATCTTTGCGATAACCATGCCCAAATGGGGCATCGAAATGCAGCAGGGCACGATTGCTCAATGGCATGCGAATCAGGGGCAAGTCCTGAAGCGCGGCGATCCCATGTTCGACGTCGAAACCGACAAGATCGTCAATTCTATCGAGGCCCCGATTGCGGGCACTCTGCGCCGCATTGTAGCGGCCAAGGGCGCCACCGAAATCGTCGGTGCATTGATCGCCCTGCTCGCCGACGCGAGTGTCGCCGACGCTGACATCGATGCTTTCGTCGCCAACTTCAATTCTTCGACACCTGCAGAGGCTTCAGCAGCGGCAGCGTCTGTCGCAAGCACCGCTGAGCCAACGGTGGAAGGCGAGGCCAAGGTGAGTCCGATCGCGCGCCGCGTGGCGCAGCGGTTAGGTGTCGATCTGGCGCAGGTCAAAGGCACCGGACGCAACGGGCGCGTATCCCAGGAAGACGTCGAGGCCTTCGCGGCCGCGCGACAGGCCGGCGGCACTACTCCGACCGGTTCCACGCCGGTGGCGCCGGCGACGTCGGTTCCGGATGCGGTTGCGGGGTCGCCCCCCAACGTGCCGGTGAGTGAGAAGCTGAGCTCCATGCGATCGACCATCGCGCGCCGACTGCTGGAATCAACGCAGGGAATTCCCCACTACCGGCTGTCGAGCGACGTGCAAATGACCGCCCTGCTCGCACGCCGCGCCGAACTCAACGCAAGCGACACGCCGGTTTCGATCAATGATCTGCTGGTACGCGCCTGCGCGCTGGCGCTGCGCGACTATCCTGCGCTCAACGCGCAATTCGACGGCGCGGAGTTGCTGAAGTTTCCACACGCCGACATTTGCGTCGCGGTGGCAACCGACAACGGACTGATCACCCCCATCGTCCGCAACGCCGACACCCTGACGCCGGCCGAGATCGGACGCGCCATGAACGCGCTTGCCGCGAGCGCTCGAGCCGGCCGTCTGACACGCGAGGAAATCACCGGCGGCACTTTCACTCTTTCCAACCTCGGCATGTTCGGCGTCGATCGGTTCGATGCCATCATCAATCCACCGCAGGTGGCCATTCTGGCGGTCGGCGCGATCACCGATCGGCTGACGCTCCGTGATGGTCAAGCCGCCGCCGTCAAGTTCGCAACCCTGACGCTGTCCTGCGATCACAGGGTCGTTGACGGCGCCGTCGGCGCGCGCTGGCTCGCCCAGTTGCGCGACCACATCGAACGCCCTGGCGCGCTATGAGCCAAGCCGATTTCGCCGGGCGCGTGGCGCTGGTCACCGGTGGAGCAGATGGCATGGGCTGGGCCGCAGTGCAGCGCTTTGCGGCACGCGGTGCGGCAGTCGCCATCTGCGACACGAATGTCAGTCTCGCCCAACAGCGGGTCGCCTCGTTGATGGCAATGGGTGCGAGCGCAAGGTTTTTCGAAACGCAAGTGGGTGATCCGGACAGTTGCGAGCAAGCTGTGCGCGGCGTCGTGGCTGAGCTCGGCCGCCTGGATTTCGCGTTCAACAATGCGGGATACCCAGGCGAGTTGCTGCCGTTTGCCGAACAGAAGACTGCCGTCTGGGACCGGGTGATCGCCGTCACGCTGTCAGGCGTGTTCCATTGCATGCGCGCGGAACTCACCGCGATGCTCGCCGGCGGTGGCGGTGCCATCGTCAACAACGCGTCAATTTCCGGGTTGGTGGGCTTTGCGACGCTGGCGCCGTATTCCGCCGCCAAGCATGGCGTCCTAGGGCTGACCAAGTGCGCCGCGTTGGAATATGCGCGTCAGGGTATCCGGGTCAACGCGATATGCCCCGGTTATATGGATACGACCATGACCCAGCAATCGAGCACGCCCGCGATGCGTGAGTCGCTTGCGGCCAGCGCGCCGATCGGGCGGTTGGGCGCACCGGGTGAAGCTGCGGAGGTCGCAACGTGGCTGTGTTCCAGCGCCGCCAGCTATGTCAACGGCGCTTGCATTCCGGTGGACGGCGGCGTCACCGCCGCCTGAAGGCTGCTGTCGGCGCTGAGCTCGAACGTAAGATGCGTAAGAAGAATCAATCAAGACGTTTTTATCAAGCGAGGGGGCGTTGCCAGTGGAAGCCAACAAAGAACTGTCGGTTGGGTTGGTGCTGTTGTGTCTGAGCCTGGGCAATCTGGGTGCCACGCGCGCAGCCGCCGCGGCTGATCGGCCGCCGGCGGAGATTTACAAAACCATCTGCGCCGCTTGTCACGAGGGCGCCGTACCGCGCGCACCGCACTCGGTCGAGTTTCAGATGTTGGGCCCGCGCACCATTCTCACCGCGCTCGAAAGCGGCGTGATGCAAGCCCAAGGCGCGCTATTGACGCCGACTGAACGGCGCGCGATAGCCGAGCATCTGGCCGGCGCTGCACTGCCGGCAGAACAAGCCGCGCCGCACGCTTCCTGCGATGCCGCGCACTCACGATTCGACTTCAACCGCCCACCACCGCTCGCCGGCTGGGCCATGACATTGGAAGGCACGCGACACGTCTCTGCAAAGGCCGCCAGCCTGCGCACAGCCGATGTGCCGCGGCTTGAGTTGAAATGGGCGTTTGCGTTCCCCGGCGCCACTCGCGCGCGGTCGCAGCCGACTGTGGGCGGCGGCGCATTATATGTGGGGAGTCAGGACGGCACGATCTACGCAATCGATTTTGCCACCGGCTGTGTTCGATTCACGTTTGCAGCGGACGCCGAAGTCCGTTCGAGCCCGGTATTGGAACCCTGGCGCAGTGGCGATCGGACTGCGAAACCTAAGCTATGGTTCGGCGATTTCAAGGGCAACGCCTATGCGCTGGACGCACAATCGGGCGCTTTGCTGTGGAAGACACGCGTTGATGAACACCCTCGTCTGACCATCACCGGATCGCCGCGCTACTACGACGGAAGACTCTACGTGCCGATGTCATCGAACGAGTGGGCCGCCGCCGCCAACCCCGCCTATGAATGCTGCACGTTCCGTGGCGGCGTCGCCGCGTTGGATGCGGCGACCGGCGCCTTGGCGTGGCGCTCGTATTCCATTCCCCAGGCACCGCAGGCGACCGGCGAAGTCAACGCAACCGGCGCGGCAAGGCGTCATCCAGCCGGCGCTCCCGTGTGGAATTCGCCCACCATCGACGTCAAGCGACGGCGTCTGTATGTCGGCACCGGCGAGGCGTACACGTCGCCGGCTGCCGCGCAAAGCGATTCGGTGATCGCCTACGATCTGAAAGACGGACGCATGCTGTGGTGGCACCAATCGATCGCAGGCGACGGCTGGAACATGGCCTGCTTCATTGGTGGCGGCACCAACTGCCCGGCAGAGAACGGTCCCGACCTCGACATCGGCGCGCCACCGATTCTGCACCGGCTGCCCTCCGGCGCCGAGGTGCTGCTCGTCGGTCAAAAGTCCGGCGACGTGTTCGCGCTCAGTCCGGATGATGGACGGCTGCTGTGGAAGGTGAAGTACGGTCGGGGCGGTTTCGCCGGCGGCGTGCACTGGGGCATGTCGGCGAGCGCACGCACGCTCTTCGCACCCAACGCGGACACCACCTTTCTGGGAACCGAGAAGGGCGAACCCAAGCCAGGACTGTTTGCATTGGACCCGGCCAACGGCAAGATCAAATGGTTTGCCGCCGCGCCCGATGTTTGCAAACCCGAACAGAAACCTGGCTGCGATCGCGGCTTTTCACCCCCACCGACCTCGATGCCCGGCGTGGTATTCCAGCCCTCCTACGACGGCTGGCTACGAGCCTACCGGGAAACCGACGGCCGGATGCTCTGGTCGTTTAATACGGCACGCGATTTCGACACCGTCTCCGGCAAGAAGGCGCACGGCGGCTCGATCGAAAGTGCCGGCGCCATCATCGCCGAGGGTCGGGTGGTGGTGAACTCAGGGTATCTGTTCGGCGGACGCATGCAGGGCAATGTACTGCTGGTGTTTTCGGTGAACGGCAAATAGTGGCGAAGGACTAACGATGAAGCAAATGAGTGGCGAATCTCCCGATGCCTGGAACTTGATGGATCCGAAAGTCCAACAATGTCCCTACGATTTTTATCGAGCCACTCGCGAGCAGGCGCCGGTTTACCGCATGCCCCAGAACGGGTTCTATCTGGTGACCTCCTTCGACCTGTGCCGCGAAGTCATCCGGCAGCCCGACCTGTTTGCCTCCGGCGTGAGCCCGATGGCGCTGCGCGAAGGCGAGGTGCCGCAGGACATCATCGACATCTACGTCAATCAAGGGTGGATTCCCCTCGCCTCCTGTTCCACTTCCGATCCGCCGCAACATACCCGCGTGCGCGCGTTTCTCGAACCGCTGTTCACGGCCCGCCGCGTACGCGAGATCACGCCGCTGATCGACCGAACCGTGTCGAACCTGCTGGATGGACTCGCGGGGCGCAGCGACATTGAATTCGTGCACGAATTCTCGCACCCCTTGCCGATGATCGTGATCGCCGAACTGATTGGCGTGCCGCATACCGACCTGACCCGCTTCAAGGCATGGTCGGATGCCATCGTCGAGCCATTCAGCATGATGGTGTCGCATGAGCGTGAACTCGAGTGCGCGCGATTGGTGGTGGAAATGCAGCAGTATTTCGCTGCGCTGCTCGACGAGCGGCGCAACGCGCCGCGTGAGGATCTGCTGACCCAACTGGTCAAGGCGGCGGACGATCCGGAACTGCATTTCAACCTGCCGGAACAACTGACCATCATCACCATCGACCTGCTGGCGTCGGGCAATGAAACGACGACCGCGGCGATTTCTTCAGGACTGCTGTTGTTGATGCACGATCCGGAAAGCTTGGCCGCCGTGCGCAGCAATCGCGACCTGTTGCACAACCTCGCCGAAGAAATCTTGCGGCTGGAGTCGCCGGCGCAGGGGATGTTCCGCCGGGTCATGAAAGACACGGTGCTCGGTGGCGTTGCCTTGCGCAAAGACGAAATTCTGTCGCTGCGTTTCGGTGCGGCGAATCGCGACGAGTCACAGTTTCCCGAAGCAGAACGCATCAACCTGCGACGCCATCAGCCCGGCAAGCATCTGGCGCTCGGCATCGGCCGACATCATTGCATCGGGGCGCAGCTGGCGCGGCAGGAACTGATCAGCGCATTTGGGGGATTGTTGGAGCGGTATCAAGGCTTCACCGCGACACCAGGCCACGCTCCCCCCAGTTACACGCCCAGCTTCTTTGGCCGCAACATTCGCGAACTTTACGTCACGCTTCAGCCTGCTTGAGGTCAGTGGCTATTAGGCAGCGCGAAGGCCACGATCTCATCACCCGCCGGTGAGTTGAACCAAAGATGATGGCCCGTGGCCAGCACCACGAACTGGCGACTGCCGGCTTCGTAGGTCATGGGTGTGGTCTGCGTTCCAGCCGGCATCTCCTCGCGCCACAACATCTTGCCGCTGTCGACATCGAACGCGCGCAGGAAGCCATCCATGGTGGCGGCGATGAATACCAGGCCGCCGGCGGTGATGACCGGACCGCCGAGATTGGGCGTACCGAGGTTCCATTCGAATCGGACGGGCAGTTGCTTTTCGATCGACCCTAGCGGCACGCGCCACTTGATCTCGCCGTCCACCATGTTGACGGCAACCAGCTCACCCCAGGGTGGCGCAGTGCATGGTGCCCCCCACGGCGACAGCAACCATTCGCGACGCACACCGTAAGGAGTACCGGTTGCCGCAGAGGTGTCTTTGCCGTCCTTCAGTTCGATTCCCTCGACGCCGGGAATCTCCTTGCGCGGCACCATCTTCACCACTTGCGCCACGCGGTTCACATTCACGAGCATCAACTGCCGCGCAGGATCAAATGCAGCGCCGCCCCAATTGGCGCCGCCGGCAGAACCGGGCGACAGAACGGTGCCGGGCGCAGTCGACGGCGGCGTGAAGATTCCTTCGGAACGCATCCCCGTCATCAGTTTGCGGCAGGCATTGCGGTCCCAAAACGTAAAGCCCCATGCATCCTCAGGCTTCGCCGACAGCGGGACCAGCGGCGCAGGCTTGACCGGGAATGGCTGCGTCGGCGAGAGCCATTCGCCCGGCAGACCGCCCTGGGGCACAGGCCGCTCCTCGATGGGAAACAACGGTGTGCCGTTGGTGCGATCAAACACGAAGACGAAACCCTGCTTGGTGTTCTGGATGACCGCTGGCACCATCCGTCCACCGCGCCGGATCTCGGTCAACAGCGGCGGCGAGGAGACGTCGTAGTCCCAGATGTCATGGTGAACGCTTTGAAAATGCCAGACGGGCTTGCCGCTGCCGGCATCGAGGGCGACGAGTGAACTCGAGTACAGGTTGTTGCCCTTGCGCTCACCGCCGTAAAAATCCGGCGAGGCGGAACCGATCGGCGCATAGATCATGCCGCGGGCTTCATCGGCCACCATCGTCGACCAGACATTGGCCGCACCGGTGTGCCGGGCACTGTCGTTCTGCCAGGTTGCGTACGCCGGATCTGCTGGATCGCGCGGCACCGGATCGAACTTCCAGCGCGTCGCGCCGGTGCGCGCGTCGAACGCGAACACCGTCCCGGGCGGAGAATCGGTGCGGATGTTGTCCATGATGGACGAACTCACGGCCACGATGCCCGATGCGACCACAGGAGCGGAAATCAGCTTGGACTCGCCTGGATAATGGTCCGGCCAGTCGCGCACCACCTCAACCTGTCCCGCCACTCCAAAATCCGCGCAGGGCCGCCCCGTATGTGCATCGAGCGCGATCACTCGTGAATCATTGGTGGCCGTGAAAACACGAACCGCGCAGGCGGCGCCCGCCGGCGCCTGTGGGTCGCGCCATACAGAAACTCCGCGGCAGCTGTACTGGAACGGCAGCACTTGATTCAGTTTGATCTTGGGGTCAAAGACCCACTGCTCGCGACCGGTGGCAGCGTCCAACGCGATGACGCGATTGAACGGCGTGCAAAACAGCAGCGAACCATCGACCAGAATAGGCGTGACCTGCGTGGAACTATTGGTGATGAGGGCCGCGCCGCGACGCTTCACCTCGCCGGTCGAATACCGCCACGCAATTGCCAGGTCACCGACATTGTCGCGGTTGATCTGCTTGGCGGTGGAGAAACGCGTGCCACCGGAGTCACCGCCATAGTAAGGCCACCCGGCCGCATAGGTTGCACCTGCCGGATGAGCCAAGATGCCGATCAACGCAAGCGCACAAACCCGTCTGGCGTTGCTGCGCATCGGCTTGACGCTCAGACAGCCGGCTTCATGAACTCAATCACCGGCTCGCCATCGAGGCACGCCCAGCCCGCCGCCGACATCGCCACATGGTAGGGAGCATTTTGGTGAGCCTGCTGAGACGCTTCATCGACAAAGCCTTCGAGGAATACAAACTCGTTGGGGTGACTGCCCTGCAGGATTTCGTAGAACAGCGTGGTGGCTTCATGCTTGCGCACGTTGGCGCGCAGTTCAGCAACGAGGCGCAGAAACTCGGCGCGCTTTTCCGGTTTGGTCCGCACCCGCATGTAGGTTGCATATCCCACTGAGTTGCCCACTGACGTGCTCATCCGGTGCGCGCCAGTTTTGCACCCAGCGCCATGCGCACCGCGCGTTCGATCTTGTCCGGCGAGGGAATCCATTCCTGCTCGAGATGCGGCGTCGCAGGGACCGGTGTGTGCGGCGGCGTGACCTTTTGCACCGGCGCTTTGAGGGCATCGAGCGCTTCGCAAGCAGCGAGGCTCGCGATCTCACTGGCCATGCCGCAGAGCGGGCCGCCTTCATCAACCACGACGAGGCGACCGGTCTTCTCCACGGATTCCAGGATGCTGTCCTTATCCAGTGGCGAAGTGGTGCGCGGATCGATGACCTCGACGGAGATTCCTTCCTTGGCGAGCTTGTCGGCCACCTTGTTCGCCAGCACGACCATGCGCGAGAAGGCCACGATGGTAACGTGGTTGCCGCGACGCGTGATGTTGGCCTCGCCAAACGGCACGAGATACTCGCCGTCAGGCACTTCCCCGGACTCGGCGTACAGGACCTTGTGTTCACAAAAGATCACCGGGTCGTCATCGCGGATGGCGGTGGTCAACAGTCCCTTGGCATCGGCGGGTGAGGACGGCAGAATCACTTTCAAGCCGGGAATCGCCGTCAGCAGTGCGTGCAGGCTCTGCGAATGCTGCGGGCCTGCGCCATAGCCAGCGCCCATCAAAGTGCGGATCACGACCGGCACCGTGCATTTGCCGCCGAACATGTAACGGAATTTGGCCTGCTGGTTCAATATCTGATCCAGACAGACACCGAGGAAGTCGATGAACATGACTTCGGCCACGGGCCGCAACCCGGTCAATGCCGCGCCATTGGCAGCGCCGACGATCGCCGATTCGGTGATGGGTGTGTCGATAACCCGGTGCCGGCCGAACTCCGCCGCAAACCCTGCGGTCACGCCGAACGTGCCGCCGGCTGCCTCCACTTCGCCCGCCGTGCCCCCCATGCCGCCGACGATGTCCTCGCCGAGCAGAATGACACGGGAATCACGCCGCATCTCGCCTTGCAGTGCCTCGGTAATTGCTTCGCGGTAAGACTTGATTGGCATGTCAGTAGCTCCCGTACACATCCGAATAAAGCGCATCGATCGTAGGCTTGGGCGCAGCCTTGGCCACGTTGACCTTGTCCTCGATGAGTTCGACGATTTCCTCGTCGATTTCCTGTAGTTCCTCTGCCTCGATGCCATGGCTTGCAATCAGGGCAGCACTGAACTTGAGCATCGGATCGGACGATGCGCGCAATCGATCCACTTCTTTGCTGTCACGATACTTTTGCATGTCGCCCTCGAAGTGCCCGTACCAGCGATAGGCGAACGCTTCGACGGCACTCGGGCCCTCGCCCTTGCGCGCCCGCGCCACGGCGCGACCGACGGCATCGTAGACGGCAAAGAAATCCGTGCCGTCGACCTTTTCCGCCGGCATGCCGAAAGCAGCCGCGCGCTTGGCGATGTCGGCGCCACCGAGGTGGTACGACGCGCCGGTAAATTCAGCGTAGCCGTTGTTCTCGTACATGAAGATCATCGGCAGCTTGAGCACGGCCGCCATGGTGAGCGACTCCGCCACGGTGCCCTGGTTGGATGCGCCGTCGCCGATAAACGCCATGGCCACGCCGTCTGTGCCGAGCGTTTTTTGAGTGAGCGCTGCTCCCACGGCAATCGGTGGTGCGCCGCCGACGATTGCATTGGCGCCGAGCATGCCCTTGCGCAAATCCGCGATGTGCATCGACCCACCCTTGCCATTGCACAATCCGCCCTGCTTGCAATAAATCTCCAGCAGCATGTCGCCGATGTCGCACCCTTTGGCGATGCAATGGCCATGGCCGCGATGGGTGCTGCCGATGTAATCGGTGTCGCGCAGGTTCATGCAGGCGCCAACGCCGATCGCTTCCTGCCCGCAATAGAGGTGAACAAAACCGGGCACCGTGCCCATCTGCACTTCGCGCCGCATGCGCTCCTCAAATTCGCGGATGGCGCGCATGCGTCGGTACGCATCGAGCAGCATCACTGGGTCGTAAGTCATCGCTGACTCCTTCAAATGTTGCGTGGGCCAAAAACTTCCAGCGGCGCACGGTAGGTTGGAACCGGGCCCGCTTTTTCTATGATGTAGACATTTTCCATATGGCAGGGGCCATATTTGCCGCCGAAATACAAGCAATCGAGGCTGATCACCATGTTCTCCTCGATCTCAAAACCCTGCGCGCCGCGCAGGCCGAGGGACGGAAAGCCGACCGGCATCTCCACCGGCGTAAGGCCAATGCCATGCGCGAATGTCAGCAGTTTCTCCGGCGCCGGCACTCCCGCGGCCTTGGCGTGCTCATAGGCAATCCGCGTGCATTCTCCCGTGTGGTTGCCGACCTTCATGTGGTCGGCAGCCTTGAGAAACGCATCGCGGATGGCGTCATGCATCCGCAGATATTCCGCCGGCGGATTGCCGATGTAAGCAGTGCGATTGATGTCGATCCAGAAGCCTTCCATCTGGCCGAGTGTTTCGAGGATCACGATCTGACCCTTCTCGAGTGGCTTGTCGGAACGCGTTCGGAACAGCTCCGGAATGAACTCACCGCCAAACGCACCGCCAAACAGCAGCACTCCCTCATCGAGCGGCATGACGTCGATGGAAACCATGAAGGCTGCGAGCTCACGCTGCAGGTTAGTCCAGGTGATGCCCGGTTTGACGAGTGACGCCGCAAATTTCACGCATCGGTCGCCGACAGGCCCGAGGCGGCGAAACGCCGCAATCTCGTCAGGCGATTTGACGCTGCGGGCACGGATCATCAGATCCAGTGCATCCTCGACGACAATTCCAGTCAACCGCGGATCCTTGCGCAGCGCGAAGCCGACGCGCAGATCGTCAAAACCGATGGCCGCCTTGTGCAGGCCGTGCTCAGCGAGCGTCGTTGACAGGCAGGCGATGATGTCGGGTTCTGAGCGCCCGCGCACCCGCTCGGTGTATAGCTGCATCGCCGCGTCGGCGATTGCGCTGCGCCGAGCCCAGGGGTCCGCTTGGCGCGCCATTTCGCAAAAGGTCAGCAATTCAAACACGCGAATTTCATCGGCACGGTCCGGCTTGCCGGATTCCTGCATCACCGAGAGCATCGCGATGTTGGCTTCAGGAATCGCCAGAATCACCGGCCGCTTGGGATCCAATGGCACGATGGCGGCGGCCAAGGGTTCCTGCAGGTTCCAACGCTCCAGCAAGGAGGTGTAGCCGGTGGCGTAAAGCACGTCGTACTGATTGGTCAGCACAACGGCCTCGAGGCCGGCTTTCGCCATGCCCGCTCGTATCCGCCCGAGTCGTGAATCCATGCCCCCCACCCGTTCAGCCTAACAGTTGTCGCAGTGCCAATAAAAAACAGTCGGTACTGTTTTTTTTATACGATACGCTACTATATATGTTCGCGTAAAGCGCGGTGCATCCGCACCGACCTCGGGGCAGACTTTGGGACACTCCTTATGTTGTTGAACCTGGATCGAGCGCGGCAGAAGATGGACGAACTGGGGCTCGACGCGCTGGTCGCGTCCTCTGCACGCAATGTTTACTACGCCTCCGGCTTCTGGACCCGGATCTCCGAATGGGGATTTCAGGAGAACCAGGCCGCCGTGATCATTCCCCGGGACACTGCCACGCCTGCGGTGCTGGTGGTGCCGGAGTTCGCGATTGCCGGACTTCTGGAGACTCCGACCTGGATCCCTCAGGTTCGCACCACCGAATTTCTCAATACTTCGTATGTAGCGCACGAGCCCGAACCGGTGCGACTCGACCCGCTGCAGGCGGACATCGAAAAGCTGTATCAACAAAAAGTGCAGGGTTCGCTGGCCCCAGACATCGTCGCGGGCACCCGCGATGCCATTGCCGAATCAGGACTTGCGAACGCGCGGATCGGCTTCGACGATCTGCGGCTCGCCCAGCACGTCAGTGCCGGGTTGGCAGGACTTCAGGCGGTGGACGGTCATGACGCCTGGCTCGATATCCGCAAGGTCAAGACGGCGCAGGAAATTGAGTTTCTTCGCACCGGCGCGGCGATCAACGAAGCCGCCCTGCTGGACATCCTGCCCGTCATCCGCCCCGGCGTGCAGTGGAAGGAAATCGCGACCCGCTTTCGCAATCACGTGCAGGCGGCCGGCGCCACCGTGATGTCGGCGCAGAAGGCGCTGCAATTCGGCGCCGAGTACGGCGGCGTGTACTTTCCGGACCTGATGTTCGCCGACAACGATTGGCGCGTACGTGCAGGCCAGACCATCATCTTCGAATCCTGGGGCACCTACTCCAACTACGCGTTTGACGTTTCGCGCACGGTGCACATCGGCAAGCCTTCCGACGAGTACGCACGCATCTGCGCGACGATCTCGGCGGCGCAGCAAGAAGCGGTGAAGCATTTACGCGCCGGCATCACGACGCATGAGGCGTGGTCGAAAGTCAGCAAGATCGCGTATGCCATGGACGTGCCGACGCCCAAGAAGACGTTGGTGTTCTTTCACAGCATCGGCCTGGATATCATCGAACTGCCGAGCAAGTACCCTGCCTTCGGACGGGTCAAGGACTTCGTGCTGGAAGAAAATACGGTCGTCAATTTTGAATATCTATACTTCGGCCACTCCGTGGCGCCGTACCACTTGGAGAGCAGTTACCTGATCAAGCGCGACGGCGCGGAGTGCCTGCATACACTGCCGCACGAACTGTTTGTCCTGGAGTGATCCGCGGTGCGATCGCTCGTCGCTCTATTGGGCGGTGAACCCGCCATCGACGCTCAACACCGCACCCTGGCATAGCGTCGAGTCATCCGACGCAAAGAACAGAATCGCGCCGGCGACTTCCTCGGGCCGGCCCATGCGGCCGATCGGCATCACCCCCCGCAGCATCGCCTGCGCTTGTTGCTGATCGGGCATGAGCTTGGTCCATCGCTCCATCATCGGCGTCTGAATGACCCCCGGGCAGACGCAGTTGATGCGCACGCCGGACTTTGCCAGCTCGATCGCCATGTCGCGCGTGAAGACCACGAGGCCGCCCTTGGCGCTGCCATAGGCCGTGGACAGAGGGAAACCGACCAGTCCATTGAGCGATGAAACGTTGACGACGCTGCCGGACCCACGCGCAACCATGTGCGGCACCACGTGCTTGCACAGCATCCACGGCCCTTTCAGATCCGTCTCCAGCACCATGTCCCATTCGTCAGAGGTGGTTTCGTTGTAGGCGCGGTTCAGCTCGGAACCGGCGTTGTTGACCAGCACGTCAATCTGACCCCAGAGCTGCAGTGCGCGCTCGGCGATCGCAATCGCGCTGGCTTCCTTTCGCACATCGCATTCGATGGCGGCCGCATTCGCGCCGAGTTCCCCGGACAGCGCTTCAGCTGCGGAAGCGTTGCGATCAGCGATGAGCACCTTGCCGCCCTCGGCAATGAAGCGTCTGGCAGTAGCCTCGCCGATGCCGCTTGCGCCGCCGGTGATGATGCTGATCTTGTTCTGTAATCTCATTGCACGCTCACTAGTTGGTTTCGATGAGGGCGAGAGGATAGCGGTAGATGCTTTCAGCCCCGCCCTCGCCGATGACAAAGACGTTTTCCATGTGCGAAGGCCCCAGGCGACTGCCAAAGTACAGGCAGTCGAAACTCAAGACCATCGACGGCTCGATCGTGAATCCTTCCACCGCTGCATGCATGCCCGTTGCGGGATAGCGCACGGGACTCTCCAAGGGCACACGGCCGATCGAGTGGACGATCATCAACAATTTGCCGGGGGCATCGAGTTCGCGTGCGATGCCGCGCCGGACCGACTCGCAGATCTCCGACGTGTTGGCGCCCACCTTGAGTTTTGCGGCGACTTCCTCGAAGCAGCGTTGCACCAACGCATGCTGCTCGCGGTACTCAGGCGAGGCCTTGCCCAGGTGTGCCGTGCGATTGATGTCGATCCAGATGTTTTGGTATTTGCCCTGGGTTTCGAGAATCGCGATCTCCCCGCCCGTGAACGGCGTATCGAAGCGGGTTCGGAACAAATCGGGTTTGAAAATTGCATCGTAACTGCCGCCGAACAACATCGGACTGCCGGGGAGCGGATCGATGCCCTCATCGATCATGAAGTGCGCCACGGAATTCTCCACCTCCGCCCAGGAGCGCCCGATGGCAAGCTGGTTCACCGTATGCTGCATGACCCGGTCAGCCTTTTCACCGCTCTTGCGAAACACCGCAATTTCTTCCGGGGTCTTGATCGATCTGGCGGCCATGATCAAATCCAGGCCGTCCGCGTAACGTTGCCCGCTTCGGCCGCTTATCTGCAGTGCGACCCGCATGTCATCAAACATGACCAGCTGGTCACGAAGACCATAGTGGTGCAGACAGGCAGCGATGCCGCTGATGATATCGGGCGCGCAATGACCTTCGACCTGCCGGACTATCCCCTCAAGTTCGCAGGCTAAGTCCTCAGCGAGCGCCAGATGGGCGTCCTGGGATCGTGCGGTTGCGCAAAAATTGAGAAAGTCGAACGTCCGGAGCCGCTCATAGAAAACCGCCGCGCCCTGACGTGCAGCCACCACCAGACTGATCAGACTGGCTTCGGGCAAAAAGAGGCTCACCGGCAGTGATGCGTCGGCGGGAATGAAGACTGCCGCGATCGGCTCGGGCAGTCTCCAGCCATCCATCACCGATTCGAACCCGGTGCTGTAGGAGACATGTTCGGCATTGGACAGCACCAACGCAGCCACGCCCGACGCCGCCAGTCGTTCTCTCAGCCGCGCTATCTTGAGTTCATGCAATCACGTCACTCCGAGAAACAAAAGCCGGCTTACGCCGGCTTTTGAATGCGATATAGGTCGCCACTCTAGAACTTGTATCCCACCTGTATTCCCAGCTCGCGCGGCGGGCCATGCCGCGAGAAATTCCATAGGGTCGCAACCGGATTGGCTGCCACTCGGTAGACCCGGTCCGTCAGGTTCTTGCCGTACAGGGTAAGCTCCAGCTTGTCGGAAGCGCTCTTCCACGACAGGTTCGCATTCAGCAAGGTGCGCGATTGGCCCTGCGTAAGGGCCTTTGGGATGACGATGGGGTTGCCGTTGGCATCCGCACCCTGCGCGTTGGCCGGGAAAGGATTGGTCTCGAACTCACTCATGTAGTGCATGTTGACGCTATACGTCAGCGAAGCCGCACTCGCCAAGTTCTGAATGAACGTCGCGGTGGCGCCGGCGGTCACATTCGGCGAGTAGGGCACGGGAAGCCCGGAAAAGTCGAAGCGCCGCGGGTCGCCGGTCAGCCCCAGCGGCACCGGATCGGCAAAGGGATTGTACGAATCGTACTTGTGATCCAAAAGGCCGAGAAACGCGTCGAAGCGAACTTGGGGATGCGGCACGTACGTGGCTTCGATCTCGGCGCCCTTGGCCGTGCTCGAGCCCTCGTTAACCGACCGCGTCTCCTGGAAATTGTTGCCCGCGGCATCCTTGAAGGGGACCACCGTGTCACGCTGCAGGTTCTTGTACTTGGTCTGGAACAACGCCACGTTCAAGCGCAGCTTGCCATCCAACATGTCGGTCTTGAGGCCGAACTCCAGGTTCTTGTTCTCTTCACTCTTGTACGGTGCGCAGGACGTGACCGAACCGCAAGTCTCGGAGAAGCCGCCGGACACGAAGCCCGTGGAGTAGCTCACGTAGGTCAGCAGGTGCTGCGCCCAGTGATAGTCGAATACCACACGATAGGTATCGGCACTGAAGGATTTGTTGGCCCTGATGTTGTTGCCGAAGGCGGATTCAGGCAGCGGATTTGTGAACGGGCCTTGGTATTGCGTGATGTCGATGAAATTGCTCACCGGGTTCGCGAGGGTGCCCAGGCTCAGCCGATGGAAGTCCTTCTTGTCCTGCGTGTGGCGGAAACCCGCCGTCAGCTTGGCCTTGTCCGTGAGGTCATAGGAGCCGTCCGCGTATACCGCCCAGTTCTTGCGATTTTGGATGGTGTTCTGGATCTCGAAACGGTCACGATAGAATTCGCCCGCGGGACCGGCCAACGGCAGGAAGAAGCCGAGGCTGCCAAACACCACGAATTCTACGTCTTCCTTGAAGTAGACGGCACCGGTGGTGAAATTGAAGGGGCCCTTGAACTGGCTGGTCAGGCGAACTTCCTGCTGAAATTGCTTGCGCTTGGAATTGCGACTCGCGTCGTACAGGGAGGTATACGCCTCGCCGGTGTAGGTGCTGGCGAGGATTTCGTCCTGCTTGCGATAGCCGGAAATCGACTTGAGTTCATATTGGCCCAGCTTGAAGGTCTGGGTGTAATAAACGCCCTTCGCGTCGACTTGGTGGCCAGCGGGGATATCGATGGCCGCATTGGAGGTGTACGACTGGCCGGTGTGGAACGGATCGCCGCTGCCGATGCCGGGGAAGCCGATGAGCGGCCACACATAGCCTTCGGTGTTGGGCGTCTCATTGGCCGCGGCCTGGGTGGCGCCGCGATCGCGGGCATATTCGAAGGTCAGATCACCGGTGTACCAATCCGAGGGCTCCCAGTGAAACTTGAGCTTGGCTGCGAGGACGTCCGTGCCACCGATCTTGGCGCCATTGCCGACCAGCGGGTACTTCGAAATCACCGAGTTGATGCAAGCCTGGTAGCCGGGACCCGCAGGGCAACCGAAGCTGGTGAACGTGCCGCCCGGTGGCTTGTCATTCGTGTAGAAGCCCTGGCTCTTGTCCTTGATGACGGAAAGCCGCGCGGCCAACGTGTCGCCCAGGGGAATGTTCAGGGCCGCCTTCAACTTCCAGAACGTGGAGTCATTGGAGGCGAATTCGCCGAAGTTGCCTTCGACGTTGCCGAAGAACTCCCCAAGCTTGGGCTTCTTGGTGGTGAACGCGATTGCGCCGCCGGTCGTGTTCTTGCCGAACAACGTACCCTGCGGACCGCGGTAAATTTCCACCTGTTCGATGTCGAACATTTCAACGAACTGAGATTGCACGTGGTTGAAGGCGAATTCGTCGATGCTGACACCGACCGAAGGATCCTTCGTGACCAGAATGGAGATGAACCCGGTGCCGCGCATGCCGCCGCCGATGGCGTTGAAGCCCACCTGCGGGGTCAGCACCACGTTCGGCGCCATCTGCGCGAGGGCCGTGACGTCGTTCTGGAAGGAGCTTTCGAGCTTCTTGGCAGTGACCGTGGTGACAGCCACCGACAGGTCCTGCTGCGCCACGCTGCGCTTCGTGCCGGTTACGACGATCTCTTCAAGGGCCAGGTCTTTTCCCTTGTGGTCCCCGCTTTCTGTCTGAGAGAAGCCGGTGGTACTCGCGAGCAGCGCGGGCACCAACAAAAATGACGCAAGAGACTTTAACCTGAGCATAGATCCCCCTACTTGAATAACCAGCCCTATTCGAAACTTCGGCAGCGGCGAATCCGCCGCACGCAAACTCTCCCGGACTGCTTTGTTATTTCTACGCTAGCCGGGAACCTTACGCGAAGCTTACCCGTGGGATTAAAAAAAGCAAGCAAGACTGTTTTTTTTCCACCCAGTATTTAGCCACAGTGCCGCCCTGCACCATGATGGTTCAGCGGAAATTCTCTGTTTATCAGTCAGGTCGGCGCAGGCGCCGAAGGTGGCTCAAGCGGTGCCGAAATACAACAAAATGACCCCGGCACACCCCAGCCACCCCGCTGAAAAGAAACAGACTTGACTGTTTCTTTTCCACACCCGACAGTCGGCGTACACTGCCGCAGAACGAACCGGAAGAGGACGCTATCGATGGCAATCAATATCAAGGCTGGCTGGCCGCTCGAGATCAATCCCAACGCTCCGGCGCATTCGCTGGAACGCAAGCAACCGGCGATCGACGATGGGCTGGATATCCCCCACCCTTCCCGCTACTACTCGCGTGAGTTCATGGATAAGGAATGGCGGCACCTGTGGCCACGCGTCTGGCTGCTGGCCGGCGTAGCATCCGATCTTCCAGAGGACGGTGACTACATCACCTTTGAAATCGGCTCCGAATCCATCCTGCTGGTTCGTCAGGCCGATGCCAAGATCAAAGCTTTCTATAATGTGTGCCCGCATCGCGGCAATCGCATTGCATTGAACGAACGCGGCAGCGTCAGCCAGTTCACCTGCACGTTTCACGGTTGGCAATTTGCCTGCGACGGCAAACTCAAGTCGATCACCGACGAAAACACCTTCAACGCGAAGCTGATCCACCACCGGCCCGGCATGACGGAAATCCGCTGCGATACGGTCGGAGGCGTCATCTTCATCAACATGGACGGCAAGGCGCCCGCTTTGCGCGAGTACCTCGGCCTGCCGGCAGGCTATATCGAAAATTACGAAATCGACAAAATGAACGTGGTGCACCACGTGCGCAGCGAATGGGCCGCGAACTGGAAGACCGGCGTCGATGCGTTCTATGAAACCTATCACCTGGCTTTCGTGCATCCGCAAACGCAGACCGTGATGGAAGATTTCAGCCAGTACGATCTATATCCGAACGGCGCCAGCCGAATGATCGTGCCGTTGTGCACGAAATCGCATCGCGTCAGCGATCAGGATTCAGTCGATGCGGGCTTGCGCTTCATGATGACCGACGCGGGCATGGATCCGGACAGCTATAAGGGCAATGCGCAGGGTGTGCGCGAGGCCATTCAGCGCAGCAAGCGCGCGCGTGCCGAGCGGCTGAACCTGACGCACTACGAGAAGTTCACCAACGGACAGCTCACCGACAGCTGGGCCACCGGGCTGTTCCCGAACGTGCAGATGGGCATGCATCCGGAAGGCGTATTCATCATGCGCTTCGTGCCGCATGCCACCGACCCAGAGAAATTCACCTACGACACCATGATTCTGTACCGGCATGTCGATGACAAGGACTACACCGTACCCGCATGGATGGGTCTGCCGGCCGGGATTGACGTCACCGGCCAGACACGGCCGAACATCAAGCACGTGCCGTTGGGCGAAAAGCCTGAGCTGGGCGAAGTGCTGGATCAGGACTCGGAACTGCTCCCCGTCGTGCAGCAGGGTCTGAAATCACGCGGCTTCCGCGGTCCGCTGTGGAGCGAACAGGAATCGCGCGTGCGGCATTATCAACGCGAAGTCGATCGATACCTGAACGACGAGAAGTAGCGGCGGATCGCTACAGTGAAGCGATGCGGATGCGTCGCTCCACTTCGCCGCAGCTCGACCAACCGATGTTCGACAGCGTGTAGCCCAGTACGCGCTGCGAACGCGCGTCCACCGTCACTTCCATCTCACAGCCGTGAAAGCCGCTCGGCGCTCCTGCGGGCTGCGCGGGAAGAAACCACACGTACACTTGCTTGATGCCGCTGGTGTCGACCTTGCGCGGTGCGCCAAAGGTCTCCTGCAGCTTTGCCACGGGTTGCCCGACGTTGTCGGCGACAATTTTCGGCACCGGACGCACCGCAAAGTCGGAATGACCGCAGGCACCCAAGGCGGCGGCGGCAATCGCAATCACAAACGGCCATGAACGTGACATAACTTGAATCTTCCCGTCGTGGATAGACGAGAGACGTTATGCCGCGTATTTACCTCGGCGCCGCCGACTCAGTTCGCACTAACGAAAGGGATTGCGCGCGCTTGCCGGTTATGTAAATGCAAGGCATGCGTTATGCCCGCGGGGAGATCTTCGGCGTGATGCACCGCCATGACGAGCGTGATTCCGCGCGCCATCAACCCGCTGAGCAATTCACGCATCAGATGGCGCTGCTGCGTGTCCAGACCGGTCATCGGCTCATCCAGCAACAACAATCGCGGCGCCGCCGCCATCGCGCGCGCGAACAAGGCACGTCGCATCTGGCCGTAGGACAGTTCGCGCGGGCGTCGCTGCGCGACGGCGCCCAGATGAAAATAGCCCAACCATAATTTCGCCGTGCGCAGATCCTGCGCATCGGCCGCTTCGTTCAAGCCGATGCTGGCGTGACGGCCGCTGGCGACCAGATCCAGAATCGACACGTCGATGGCGTAATCGCTCTGCAGGTCGGGTGAAATGTAGCCGACGGTTTGTTTCCACAGCTCGATGGGTGTGCCGCGCTCGAAGCCGCCGCGCTCGATCACACCGCCCAAGGCCGGCGCGAGATCGCCATACAGCAGACGCAGAAGGCTGGATTTTCCCGAGCCGTTCGCACCCAGCACCACCCATTGCTCGCCGTGTTGCACACGCCAGTTCAGTCGCCGCAGCACACAGCGATAGTCGACATATAGACTGGCATTCGACAATTGCAGCAGCGTCGGCATGGCGCCGGGCACGGCAAGCCGGCGCGCGCCGGAACTCAGCGACGCCGAAGCTGCCGGCTCGCGCAACGCCGCCAGGGTGCGCATGCGGGCGTTCAGCGTACGAGTGGCGACGATACGGCCGGCCTCCAGGTGCAGCAGGCGGCGCGTCCCGCGCGGAATGTCCGCGACACGATGTGCCGCGACCATCCACGACTGACCGCGCCGTCTGGCACGCAACAAGATGGCGTCGACCTTGCGTCGGAATCGCTCATCCAGGCCATTGTAAAGTTCATCGAGCAACAGCCAGTGTGGTTTGCGCACCAACGTACGCGCCAGTAACGCGAGCCGTTTTTGCCCATAAGACAACGACGATAAATTGCGCGAGGCAAGACGCAACAACCCGCAATCGCGCAAGCTGGAAGCTACCATGCGCTGCTGTTCGCGGGTCACCGGCGACAACAGAATTTCAGTGTCCTGCAATCCGGCGGCGACGATGTCCCGCACCGGGAAATCCCAGCCCATTCGCGCGAATTTATCCTGCAATTCGGCGCCGAGGTAGGCCACCAGCGGCTTCACGTCCACCTCGTCGATGGCGCTGCGTCCAAGCCGGTAGCGACGCCATCCTTCCGCGGTCGGCGTGGGCCAGATCTCACTGCTCAACAATTTGAGAAGCTGCGTTTTGCCGGCGCCATTCCTGCCGATGAGCGCCCAGCGCTCGCCGGCGCGCAGGTTCAAGTCGATGTGCTTGAGAACCCAACGCTTGCCGCGCCGCACGCCCACATCGTGCAGCGTGATGTTCAATCGCGGTTTCACGCCCGCAGCGACCAGATGGCGCCGTCGCGATCGACCCGCTTCTCGTTCAGCAACTTGATGAGATGCGCTTCGAGGGTCAGTTGTGCCCACTTGTGCCGATCGGGCGGCACATCGTCGTAGACGCGCGGCGTGAGCGATTCCAAGGTCGCATGGTCGGCGGCACGCAACGCGGAAAGGACCTTGCTTTCGCGCATCATGCGATGTTTGCGCAACAGTGCGAGCGTCTGCTTGCCATTGTCGATGACCCCGCCATGGCCCGGCGCGATACGATCGAAATTCCGGTCCATCAATTTCTCGATGGACGAGAGGTAATCGGCCATATCGCCGTCCGGCGGCAATATCACCGGCGAAACCCCTTCCAGCACATGATCGCCGGAAAACAACATGCCCGCCTCTTCGTGCAGATAGCACACGCAATTGGAGGCGTGCCCCGGTGTGCGAATCGCCACGAGTCGACTCTCTCCCAACTGCAGCACATCTCCGTCCGCCGGCACGCGATCGGGCGCAAAGGTCATATCCTGGCGGCCGTCATGCGGCGGTGGAACACCGATCAATTCTGCGCCGCTGGTTTGCGCCAGCCGCTTCGCCAGCGGTGAATGGTCGCCATGGGTGTGCGTTGCGATGACCCATTTAATCGGTGCGCCGGCAACCTCGAGGATACGTTGCAAATGCGCGTCATCCGGCGGCCCCGGGTCCAGCACCGCGATCTCGCGCGAGCCGAACAGGTAGGTATTGGTTCCTGGCCCCGTCATGAGTCCCGGATTTCCGGCCACTAGGCGGCGCACGCCCGTTGCGATAGCAATTGCTGTGCCAGACGCGAGTCGTGAACGGTCTTCCATGGAAGGCTACTTTAATGGCCGGCAAATCTTTAAGCGAGCAGGCATTGCGAGCGGCGCTGGAGTAGATACACTCAGCACTTAAGATGGCTGATTCTCATAACACACGTCGTGCCGGTCACTTCCTGTCCTGGGCTCAGTTGGCAGACCCCAGCGCGGAGCAGTGCCAGCGTTTTCTGGCGGAGGCGCTCGCGCAATTGCTGAGCGATCTGCTGCGCTCGATCCTGACCAATGCCAGTCCCGCCATTGGCGCCAACGAAAGCATGATCGCGCGCTATCGTGAATTGGCCGCCGCCTGCGGTGCGTCGGAAGTTTCCAACAACGCAAGCCTCAGCATCAGCCGTGGCAGTCTCGCCAAGCGCTGCGTTGCCTGGCTGAAATTACTGTTGACCTCACCGTCGGATACCACGCCCGCACCCGCGATGCGCGAATTCGTCGATGCACTGGGTCTGTTTCCGTCGCTGTTCGACCTGGACCCCACTGCGCGCTCGCGACGGGCTCGCCTCACCTGGTTGCTCACCCACGACCGCCGGCTCGATGCGAGCACGCGCGAAGCCGCCACCGCACTCATCGAATCGTGCGAACACCTGGGCCTGCTGCTCTGGCCGGACGCTGAGACGGCCTGATCGGCAGTCGAGTTTGCGGCGTGCCTGCGGGCCCCTGGGTGAATTTTACCGATCCGACCCAAGATCCTTCACTGCAAAAGCGCCCCAGCAGGCCTGCCTGCGGCGCTCGCCATGCAGCCGTCCCCCCCCCCGGATACGGGCCACCCCTTACAAACGCCCGTACAGCCCCCAAATCTGCGATGGTCCGCAAATTACCAGGAAGCTTTTTATGTATAATTTGCGGCTGATAGCTGCTCATACCGGCCAGGAGTCGAGTCACGATGCAATCGCCCATTCCGCCCAGCATTCCCCCCAGTTCTGACCCGAGCGCCCCTGTGCCGGAAAGCACATCCCGTCGCCGGTTCCGCACGCTGTTGCAACCTTTCGCAACCACGCGCCGCATCGCCACTCCCATCATCTGGTTTTTCCTCGACTGGTTCGTGCTCATCGCCGCCATCGCCACGATGCTGGTCGTGGATTCCATCTGGGTACGAATTTTTGCCTCGCTGGTCGCAGCATTGTGGATCGCGCGTTTGTTCGTCATCGGTCACGACGCCTGTCACGGCAGCTACACTCCGCGCAAGCGGTTGAACGCCTGGATCGGCCGCATCGCCTTTCTGCCATCGCTCACGCCCTACAGCCTATGGGAAGTCGGCCACAATCTCGCGCACCACGGTTTCACCAATCTGAAAGGACGCGACTACGTCTGGACGCCGTTCACACGTGAAGAGTTCATGAAGCTGTCGTGGCTGCGCCGTCAGATGGAAAAGCTCTATCGCAGCGGCTTCGGTCAGGGCGTGTACTACATGATCGAGCTGTGGTGGAAGAAGCTGTTCTTCCCCACGCGCGAACACGTGAGTGCGCAGCGTAAGAGCTTCACCTGGGACAGCCTGCTGGTCGCCGCATTCGGCGCATTGTGGATTGGCGGACTGGTCGCCTGGGCCATCATCAGCCACCGCTCCGTCGTGTCGATGCTGATCTTCGGCTTCGCCATTCCGTTCTTCGTCTGGAACTGCCTCATGGGCTTCGTCATCTACGTGCAGCACACGCACCCGCGCGTGGCCTGGTACGAGCGCAAAGAAGAGTGGTCCTCGAATGCCGGCTACGCGACGACAACCGTGCACGTCAAGCTCATGCGCCCGCTCGACGGACTGATTCACTACATCCTCGAACACGGTGCGCATCACGTGAACATGGGCATTCCGCTGTATCGCCTCAAGGAAGCGCAGGCACGGCTGTCGGCCACACTGGACGAGCGACTCAATTCAGAAGTGTTCACCTGGCGGTACTACTGGAACACTGTTCGCCGGTGCAAGCTCTATGACTATGCCCGGCATGTCTGGACTGATTACGAAGGGCGGGTTACTTCGGAGCCTGTTGTTCAGCCGCTGGCTCAGTAAGAGTCGGCCTGGGTGGAGATTTAAGACGCCAGTCTTGCGGCGTGGTGTTTTAGATGGTCGGCCATGAAAGTTTGGATGAAGTAGTAGCCGTGGTCGTAGCCTTCTTGCATGCGCAGCCTCAGCTTCTGACCTGATTGACGGGCGGCGGCGGCGAAGAGGTTGGGATGCAATTGCTCGGCTAGAAACTTGTCTGCCGTGCCCTGGTCGATCAGGATCTCATCCGCGAACGGAGACTTCGCAACCAGTTCCGTGGCGTCATAGGCCTTCCACGACTGTTGGTCAGCCCCCAGATAATTTGTAAATGCCTTTTGTCCCCACGGGCATTGGCTGGGCGCGGCGATGGGCGCGAAGGCGGAGAGGGATTTGTATTGGCCTGGGTTTCGCAGCGCGCATACCAATGCGCCGTGGCCGCCCATTGAATGACCGAAGATGCCGGAGGCGCCGGCGCGGGCGGGTAGATTCGCTGCGACGACGGCGGGAAGCTCGCGCGTGACGTAGCTGAACATGCGATAGCTTTCCGACCAGGGGGATTGGGTGGCATCGACGTAGAAACCTGCCGACACCCCAAAATCCCAACTATCCGCATCGCCCGGGTAGCGTTGTGCACGCGGACTGGTGTCGGGACCGACCAGCATCAGACCCAGTTGCGCGGCCAGCATCTGCGCGTGCGATTTAATCATGAATGTTTCTTCCGAGCAGGTCAGGCCCGATAGGAAGTACAGCACCGGCACCGACCGGTCGCGCGCCTGCGGCGGCACGTACACCGAGAACTTCATCTCGCCACGCGTTTCCGCGGAAACGTGTTTGTAGAAGCGCTGCACGCCGCCGTAGCAGGCGTGCTCGGAAACGATGTCCATCAGTACACCACGACGCTGCGAATCGACTCGCCGGAGTGCATCAGGTCGAATGACTTGTTGATGTCGGCGAGCGGCATCTGGTGCGTGATGAGATCGTCGATGTTGATCTTGCCGTCCATGTACCAGTCGACGATCTTCGGTACATCGGTGCGGCCGCGCGCGCCGCCGAAAGCCGTGCCTTTCCACACACGGCCCGTGACCAATTGGAACGGACGCGTCTTGATCTCCTGGCCCGCACCGGCGACGCCAATGATGACCGACACGCCCCAACCGCGATGCGTGCACTCCAACGCGAGGCGCATGAGATCGACATTGCCCACACACTCGAAGCTGTAGTCCGCGCCGCCGTCGGTGAGCGCCACCAGGTACGCAAGCAGATCTGCGCCCACTTCTTTCGGGTTCACGAAGTGGGTCATGCCGAATTTCTCAGCCAGCGCCTTGCGCTTGGGGTTCAGGTCCACGCCGATGATCTTGTTGGCGCCGACCAGGCGCGCACCCTGGATGACATTGAGGCCGATGCCACCCAGGCCGAACACCACAACATTGGCGCCCGCTTCCACCTTGGCCGTGTTGATGACAGCGCCGATGCCAGTGGTGACGCCACAGCCGATGTAGCAGACCTTGTCGAACGGGGCGTCTTCACGGATCTTGGCAACCGCGATCTCCGGCAGCACGGTGAAATTTGAGAAAGTTGAACAGCCCATGTAGTGATGGATCAAATCCTTGCCGATCGAGAACCGGCTGGTGCCATCGGGCATCAGCCCCTTGCCCTGCGTGGCGCGAATGGCGGTGCACAGATTGGTCTTGTGCGAGGTACAGGATTTGCACTGCCGGCATTCAGGTGTATACAGCGGAATGACGTGGTCGCCTTTCTTGAGCGAGGTGACGCCGGGTCCCACATCGACGACGATTCCGGCGCCTTCATGGCCGAAAATGGCCGGGAACAAGCCTTCCGGATCGGCGCCGGAACGGGTGAATTCGTCCGTGTGACAGATCCCGGTGGCCTTGATTTCAACCAGGACTTCACCGGCCTTGGGGCCATCGAGATTCACTTCGTGGATTTCCAGGGGCTTGCCGGCGGCGAAGGCAATTGCAGCTTTTGTTTTCATGTTGAATATCCGAAAGGTTGGGCGCGAAACCGCTACCCTAGTGGAAGCGGGCCCGAGTTGGAAGTCCGCCATGAAAGGTGAATGATGAACATCGAATTGACCGCCACCGAAGCCCGAGTCATCGGGTCCTTGATTGAAAAAGAGGTCACGACACCGGATCAGTACCCGCTGTCGCTGAACGCCCTGGCGAACGCCTGCAATCAAAAGACCAACCGCGAACCGGTCATGGAATTGAGCGAATCCCAGGTTCAGTCAGCGGTGGATGCGCTGATGAAAAAGTACCTGGTGAGTGACAAATCCGCCGGCTATGGCGGACGGGTCACCAAGTACAAGCACCGCTTCTGCAATACCGAATTCGGGTCGCTCAAGTTCACCAAACAGGAACTGGGCATCATCGACGTGCTGTTGTTGCGTGGCGCGCAAACCCCGGGTGAATTGCGGACGCGTACCAATCGATTCTGCGATTTTGTCGACACCGACGAGGTTGAAACCGTTTTGAAAGGTCTCATGAGCCGTGAAGAAGGGCCGTTCGTTGCCCGATTGCCGCGCGCGCCGGGGTCACGCGAGTCGCGCTACGTGCATCTGTTCAGCGGCATGGTGGAATCCGCGCCCGAGCCTGAACCCGACGTCGAAGCCAACGACCCCGTGCAAGGACCGACGTTGAGCGCGCGAGTTGCCCGCCTCGAAGAACTGGTTACCGAATTGCAAGCGCAGATCCAGAGCTTGCTGCCGAAAACCTAGCGATACCGCCCCATGAGCTTGCCCAGAGCGGCGGCACCCGGCGTGAGCTTCTCGAACGGCAGGCGATTCAGCGGCAGCGCGCTGGTCTTGTTGAGCGTGTGAAACTCGGTGGTGCTGGATTCATCGATGTGAATCAGCCCGGTCACGTATTCGTGATGCTTGAGCTTGGTCTCGATGTAGTTGTACGCCGCGCTGCGATCGGTGGGATCGTAAGTCGGGTCGAGCTTGCGTAAGTTAACGCGGCTGCCGTCGTGTAATTGCACCGGCACGCTTTCACCCGCGTCGTAGCTGACCGCAATTTCCTTCGCTGGCGGCACGAAGTCCGCCTCCACCACCGGTTGGTAGTGTTCGCGCGTGAAGGTGTAGCTCTTGGTCGACCCTTCGTGGTCGTTGAAGGTCACGCAGGGCGAGAGCACGTCGATCAGCGCGAAGCCGTTGTGCCGCAGACCGGCCTGGATCAGCGGCACGAGCTGTGCCTTATCGCCGGAAAAACTGCGCGCGACGAAGGTGGCGCCCAGTGACAGCGCGAGCAGCACCGGATCGATGGGCGGCGTCTGGTTGACCTCCCCCTTCTTCGCCTTGGTGCCGATGTCGGCAGACGCCGAGAACTGCCCCTTGGTGAGACCGTACACGCCGTTGTTCTCGATCATGTACAGCATGTTCACGTTGCGGCGAATCACGTGCACCAATTGGCCCAGACCGATGGACAGCGAATCGCCGTCGCCCGAGATGCCGATATAGGTGAGCTCGCGGTTGGCCGCATTGGCGCCGCTGGCAATCGAGGGCATGCGGCCGTGAACGGAATTGAACCCATGTGCCCCGGCGACGAAATACGCCGTGGTCTTGGAGGAGCAGCCGATGCCCGACAGCTTCACGAGCTGCTCGGGACGCATGTCCAGACCCCAGCAGGCCTCGACGATGGCCGCGGTGATCGAGTCGTGACCGCACCCGGCGCACAGCGTCGACATGCTGCCCTCGTACTGACGACGCGTCAGTCCAAGCGAATTCAGCGGCAGGGAGGGATGGGAGACCTTGGGCTTGTTGATGAATGACATGGTGCTCTCGTGATCAGCGCTTAATGGCCGACAGCCGCGGGACTTCGGCAAGCTTGGCGCGAATGCCATCGACAATGGGGTCGCAGGACATCGGAAATCCGCTGTAGCTCAAGATGGAGGTCAGTTTGGATTTCTCCACCGCCGTTTCCAGTATCAGCAACGAGCGCAGTTGCGCGTCGCGGTTCTGCTCGACCACGAAGATCGTGGCGTGATTGCGCAGGAAGGTTTCGACGTCGAGATTGAACGGGAAAGCTTTGACCCGCATGTAGTCGACGTCGATCTTCTGCCGCGCCAGCACATCCAGTGCCTCGCGTACCGCGCCATCGCAGCTGCCGACGCTGACGATGCCCACGTCGCTGTCGCCCTTGCCCGCAAATTCCGGTTTGGGCATGTACTTGGCGGCGTTGGAGAACTTGCGCTTGAGCCGGTCGAGCACGAATTGATACTCGGCCGAATCTTCGGTGTAGGCGCCGTATTGATTGTGGCCCGACCCGCGCGTGAAATAAGCGCCCTTGGGATTGACGCCCGGCAACGTGCGGTAGGTGATCGCATCGTCGTCGCGATCGACGTAGCGATAGAACTTATCCAGGTTCGCCAGCTCTTCGGCGGACAGCACTTTGCCGCGATCGGGTTTGTAGGCATCGTCCCATTTCAAATCGGGGCACATCCAATCGTTCATGCCGATGTCCAGATCCGACAGCACGAACACCGGGGTCTGCAGCCGTTCAGCCAGATCGAAGGCCTGAACCGCGAGGTAGAAACATTCTTCAGGGTTCGCCGGAAACAGCACCACATGGCGCGTGTCGCCGTGCGAGGCGTAGGCGGCCGCCATGATGTCGGATTGCTGAGTGCGCGTGGGCATGCCGGTGGAGGGACCGACCCGCTGCACGTCGAAAATCACCGCCGGTACTTCGGCGTAGTAGGCAAGGCCGATGAATTCGTTCATCAGCGAGATGCCCGGGCCGCTCGTCGGCGTGAACGCGCGCGCACCGTTCCACGAGGCGCCGAGCACCATGCCGATGGCGGACAGTTCGTCCTCCGCCTGGATCACGGCGAAGTTGCGCTCGCCGCCGACCGGATCGACGCGGTAACGATCGCAAAACCCCTTGAAGGCATCCATGAGCGAGGTGGACGGCGTGATCGGATACCAGGCGCCGACCGTCGCGCCGGCATAGACGCAACCCAGACCGGCGGCGGTGTTGCCGTCGATCATGATATGACCCTTGGTCTTGTCCAGATGCGCCACCCGCAGCGGCAGTGGGCAGGTGAGGTGTTCCTTGGCGTAGTCGTAACCCAGGCGTAGCGCCTTGTTGTTCGAGTCCAGCAGCTTGGGCTTCTTGGCGTAGCTTTCTTTCAGCAAGCCATCGATGATCGTGAGATCGACATCCAGCAATGCGGCCAGCACGCCGGCATAGGCGATGTTCTTGAGCAGAATGCGATTGCGCACGCCGTCGACATTCTCATTGATCATCTTCGCCAGCGGCACGCCGATGACGGTGATGTCGCCCCGCTGCAGCAGCGAGCTGCGCGGCCAGGTGGCGTCATAGATCAGATACCCGCCGGAGGCGACTTCGCGGACGTCCTTGGCGTAGGTTTCCGCATTCATCGCCACCATGATGTCGATGCGGCTGGCGCGCGCCGCGTAGCCATCGCGCGTGACACGGATTTCATACCAGGTTGGCAGGCCCTGAATATTCGACGGGAAGTAGTTCTTTCCCGTCACCGGGATTCCCATCCGGAAGATGGCTTTCATGATCAGCGAATTGGCGCTGGCCGACCCGGTGCCGTTGACGTTCGCGAACTTGATCGCAAAATCGTTGACGCGGTCGGGGGACTTGACTAGGTCGGGCATGTCGCAGCCTCATCGATTGCATGCGGAATGTTGATCGTGGATTTTTGCATGTCCCAGGCGGCGGTCGGACACCGTTCCGCGCACAGGCCGCAGTGAACGCACACGTCTTCGTCCTTGACCATGACACGTCCCGTGTGCGGTAGCGCTGCGGACTTGTACAACGCCTGCGCCGGATTGGTCGCCGGCGCCTTGAGCCGCGTGCGCAACTGCGCTTCGCTGCCGTCCGGCGCGATGGTCAGGCAATCCACTGGGCAGATGTCGATGCAGGCATCGCACTCGATGCACAGCTTGGCCGAAAACACCGTTTGCACATCGCAGTTCAGGCAGCGCTGCACTTCCAACGCGGCCTGTTCAGCAGTAAATCCCAGTTCGACTTCGACGTTCACTTTCTTGAAGCGTTCTACCAAGCCCACGTGCGGCACCAGGCGGCGCTCCGCGGCATTGTATTCATTCTTGTACGACCACTCGTGCATGCCCATCTTGCGGCTGCTCAAGGTGACGCCGCGCGGCATACGCGCGGCCACGGATTCGCCCTGGCAGAATTTATGGACGGAAATCGCGGCCTGATGCCCGTGCTCCACCGACCAGATGATGTTCTTGGGACCAAACGCAGCGTCGCCGCCGAAGAACACTTGCCGAAGCGTCGACTGGAAGGTGGTCTTGCCAACCACCGGCACACTCCAGCGATCCAACTCGATGCCGATGTCGCGCTCGATCCACGGAAACGCGTTCTCCTGCCCGATAGCCAGGATGACATCGTCGCAAGGATAAAATTCATCGCCCAGCACGCGCGTCGCGGTGATCTCACCACCGCTGATGTCGTACTCGAGCTTCTCGAACATCATGCCGGTGAGTTTGCCGTCCTGCATGACGAAGGCTTTGGGTGCGCGATTCACCACGATCTGTACGGTTTCGTGTTCAGCGTCCTCGAGTTCCCAGGCCGATGCCTTGAAAAACTCGCGCGGCTTGCGCGCCATGACCTTCACGTCCTTGGCGCCCAACCGCATCGAGGTGCGGCAGCAATCCATCGCCGTGTTGCCGACACCGATGATGAGCACGCGCTCGCCGATCTTGTCGATGTGATCAAAGGCCACCGACTCGAGCCAGGCGATGCCGATGTGAATGCGGTCGGTGTCGTGCCGTCCGGGCAATTCGAGTTCCTTGCCCTTGGGTGCGCCGGAGCCGACGAACACGGCATCGAACTCCTTCGAGTCGAGCAGCTGCCGCATGCTCTTGATGGGCGAGTTCAGCCGCAGATCGGCGCCCATCGAGACGATGTAGCCGATTTCGTCGTTGAGCACATTGGCGGGCAGACGAAACGCCGGGATGTTGGTGCGCATCAATCCGCCGGCCACGGCGAATTGTTCGAATATCGTGACCTCGTAGCCCAACGGCAGCAGATCGTTCGCCACGGTGAGCGAGGCGGGCCCCGCGCCGATGCAGGCGATGCGCTTGCCGTTCTTTTGTTCAGGCGCGCGCGGCAGCAACCCGGTGATGTCATCCCGATTGTCGGCGGCGACACGCTTTAACCGGCAGATGGCGACCGGCTTGTCTTCGATGCGGCCGCGGCGGCAGGCCGGCTCGCAGGGACGGTCGCAGACGCGACCGAGAATTCCGGGGAAGACGTTGGAGGCGCGATTCACCATGTAGGCATCGGTGAACTCCCCCTGGGCGATCAGTCGAATGTACTCGGGGACATCGGTATGGGCGGGACACGCCCACTGGCAATCAACGACCTTATGAAAATAGTCAGGCTCCGCAGTATCGGTCGGCTCCATGTTTCCTCTATGTCAGCGCACCAGGAAAGACGCGGCGAAGTATAGCGGCAGTGGCAGCATTGTCACCCCGCGCGGCCAAAATAATGCACCGCAATAACATTAGTGAGGCGGCGCCAGAGCCGCGAACTGTAGATCCGACAGCGCGGCCAGGAAATCGATCAGGTCTTGTTTTTCGTCGGTCTCGAGTCGAAAGGTGCGTAGTTGGGGATCCAAGGTCTCGCCGGGGGCCCTGTCGCGCTCGAGATGTTCGTAATGGTCGACGACCGCATCGAGGCTTGCGAAACGGCCGTCATGCATATAAGGCGCCGTCAACGCCACATTGCGCAGCCCCGGCACTTTGAAACGCCCCTGCGTGCCGGTGTCGGCGAACAACGGTGACGGTCGCGGCTTGCCGGCGATGGCGGTGGGGCCGGCAAGGTTCAATCCGGAATGACAGTGTGCGCACCCCAGGCGCGGGCCGAAGAACAGCGCCATGCCACGTTTGGCGGACGCCGACAGTGCTGCGCTGTCGTCATCGAAAATATATCGGTCGAATGTGGAACGGGCGAACAGCAGCGTGCGTTCGTAGCTCGCGATCGAGTGGATCAAGTGGCGCAGCGTCACGGGGCGTGGCGAATCAGGAAATGCGCGACCGAACGCGGCCAGCGTCTCCGGATCTGTCGCAAGCTCCCGCAGCAGTGTCGCCTCGCGGCCACTGAGTCCGATTTCCACCGGATGGCGATTGAACAAGGGTTGACGCATCTGTGACTCCAACGAGTCAAACCCTGCGTCGGTCCACCCAAACGACACCGCGTAGGCAACATTGACCAGCGACATGGATTGATGCGCCAGCGTCGCGCCCGTGGCGCCGATGGCGCGGCTGCGCCCGTCGGTGAAGGCCAGTTCCGGACGATGACAACTGGCGCAGGCATAGCGCCCGGTAATCGACAGGCGCGCATCAAAGAACAATCGCTTGCCCAAATCGACCTTGGCCTGACTCATCGGATTATCCGGCGGCACCTGCGGCGGGGGAAAACCCGCCGGCAATTTCCATTCGTAGGGTGCCGACGCCACCGCGAGTTCGCTGACCGCAAGACCCGCCGCACCGCTCAGCGCGGCGGCGAGCGCGACGTTCGCAACCGTTGCCCGCGCGCAGCGCCCCATCATCGGCAGCCGTACGCCCCGCTACCGGCGTCCGGCGTTACTTCCAGCTCCGGACCGCTTCGCCGGAACCGAGCGACGCGGTTTGCTTCGCAATGGTGGTGCGCTCACTCAGCCATTGTTCAAAGGAATCGATTTGCGCAGCCGCGAGTCCTTTACCATCCGCTCGACGGTCGGTCACCCACTGCTGCATGGCACCGAGCAATTGATCCGACAGCGGCCGTGCATCGCGATACAGGTCCATGTACGCGGCTTTGGCATCGTCAAGCCGGTTCAGGCCCAGATAGGCTTCGCCGCGGTACTCCACCGCGTCGAAGTACTTGGGATTCAGCGACAGCGCATGATCGTAGGCTTCCAGCGATTCTGCGTAGGCGCCCAGATGGCGATTCGCAAACCCGATGTAATTCCAGGCTTCAACCAACTCCGGCTTATTGCTCACGGCATCGATGAATTTCTCGAGCGCATTGTTGTAGGCCTTGTTCGCCTTGTCGGTCGCCTTGGCTTTCTTCTCGGGCGTCGATGCCTTGGCAGCGTCTGCTTCGCAATCCTTGGCCTTCTTGATGGACTTGATGCCGGCGTTGTACGACTGCTTGGCCTTCTCCTCCGGTGGCAATTCGCGCGGCTCGAAATTGGCGGCTGAAGGCCCACTGGACATCGAACCCCCGCCGTTGGCCAGCGCGACTCCCGCCCACAAGGACGCAAACACAAACACCCCGATGCGAGTTAGACTCATGGCCATGCCCCTCCTATTCGCTGCAACAACCAGCAAAGATACTAATCTTATGTACCGCCAGCGCAAGATTCGGTCACTCATCGCCGGACTATTTTTTGTAAGCCTGGCCGCTGCGGCGCAGCCACCATCGACGAACGAGGTCATCGCCGCCGCCAAACCTGGCGATTGGCGCGCGCTGGATCCTCAAAACACACTCTACCTCGACCTGGATGCGGGCCGGGTGGTCATCGAGCTGTCGCCGACATTTGCACCGCTGCACGTCGAAAACATCAAACGGCTGGCACACGACCATTTTTTCGATGACCTGGCCATCATCCGCGTGCAGGACAACTACGTGGCGCAATGGGGCGACCCGGACAATCGCCACCCGCACCCGGGCGCCACGCAATCCATGGCGCCGGAGTTCGAGCGCGCGATCAGCGCCCAGGTGCCGTTCACCGCCTTACCCGACGGCGACGTGTATGCACCGCAGGTTGGATTTTCCGACACGCTCCCCGTGGCGCGCGACCCGAAGCACAAACTCATGTGGCTCGCGCATTGCTACGGCATGGTCGGCGCCGGGCGCGACCTGGCGCCGACAAGCGGCAGTGGAGCGGAACTGTACGTCGTCATCGGCCACGCGCCGCGTCATCTGGATCGCAACGCCGCGTTGGTGGGGCGCGTGATCAAAGGCATGTCGTTGTTGTCGAGTCTGCCGCGCGGCGGCGCCGCGATGGGTTTCTACGAAAAGCCCGAACAGCACGTGAAGATCAAAAGCATCCGCATGGCCTATGAGGTGCCGGAGGCGCAGCGCGAACACCTGGAGGTGATGCGCACCGACACGCCGAGGTTCAAGGCGGTGGTCGAATCGCGCCGCAATCGCTACGACGGTTGGACCATTTACCGGTCCAACCGAGTGGATCTGTGCAATGTGCCGTTACCGGTGCGCGAGGCGGCCCCCTAAGACTTAGGTTTTTCCTTGATGGCGTGACCGCCGAACCCCTGGCGCATCTTGGCCAGAATGCGGGAGCCGAAATCGTCCTTGCCCTGGCTTGCAAATCGCGCCAGCAAAGCCAGGTTCATGACCGGTGTCGGCACACCTTGTTGGATCGCCTCCAGCGCCGTCCAGCGTCCCTCGCCCGAATCCGCCACATAGGGCTCAACGCTCGTGAGCGCGGAATCCTTCTGCAGAAATTCCGCGGTCAGATCCAGCAACCAGGATCGGATGACGGTGCCGTGGCGCCAACTCTCGGCGATCTTGGCAATGTCGAGCTGCATATCGGCGCGTGCCTGCATGAGCGCGAAGCCTTCCGCATAGGCCTGCATCATGCCGTACTCGATGCCGTTGTGAACCATCTTCACGTAGTGGCCCGCACCGGCCGGGCCGCAGTGCAGCCAGCCGTCAGTAGGTGTTGGCGCGAGAATCCGCGCGATCGGCTTGACGCGCTCGACATCGACATCGGCACCACCGAGCATCAGGCCGTAGCCGATGTCCAGGCCCCAGATACCACCCGATACGCCGACATCGACAAAGCCGATGCCGAGCGTCGCCAGCTCGCGGGCATGGCGCTGCGATTCGGCGAAATGCGCGTTCGCGCCGTCGATCAGCACATCGCCGCGCGTCAGGATGCCGCGCAATTCGACGATGGTCTGTTCGGTCGGCGCGCCCGACGGCAGCATCACCCAGACTAGGCGTGGCGTTGCCAATGCAGCGGCCAATGCCGCCAATGACTCCACCGTCTTGATCTGGCCTTCTTTGGCCAGCGCCGCGCGACCTTCCGGGCTGCGGTCAAAGCCGATGACTTCGATGCCGCCGCGCGCGAGGCGGCGCGCCATGTTGGCGCCCATGCGCCCCAAGCCAATGATGCCGATCTGCATTGCGTACTCCTTCAGGAGAGCGGTTTGGGGGGTTCAGTTGCCTTCGTCTCGGCAACGATGCCGATGCGCAGGGAATCAGTCGCGATCCGCACTTCGATCAGGAATTCCAGCAGCGACGCCGCCATCGTGAGCATCGTACCGATGAACATGATGGCGATGAAGCGCGACAGATCCCAGTGCAAAAAGGCATTCAGAAACAGCATGACCACCACCAGCGCGATCAACAGGGCGGCGACGGTGATCAGCGTGATGGCTCGATTCATGTGACGCGCGCGCCGCGCCAGTACGCGCAGCATGTCGTGCATATCCTGGATATCGCCGCTGAAGTCCTTCGCGCGAATGCGATCTTCGATGGTGCGAGCCCGGTCCACGATCCGCGCCAGGCGGCTGGTCATGACGTTCAGAATCACGCCGACGGCGGAAATCAGGAAGATCGGCGTGAGCGCCACCTGGATCAGATGCGCGACATCCACCGATTGCGTGATGAAATCGCCAGGGAAGCTCATCGATCGGTGCGCACACGGACTTGCACGTTGAGCTCGCCGGCATTTGCGAAGACCAGCGTGAGCGGAAACGTGTCGCCGTTGAGCAGCGGCTTTTTCAATCCCAGCAGCATGATGTGCAGCGCTCCCGGCGCGGCTTTCACTGCGCTGCCGGCCGGCACGTCGACAAAGGGCAGTTGGCGCATGCTCATCATGCCGTGCTCGTCGTGCGTTTCATGCAACTGCACCGTGTTCGCCACGACAGAGGTGAGCCGCAGCAGACGGTCATCGGCAGAACCTTGATTTGCGATATCCATATAGACGGCGGCGACGCTGACGCCCGGCGGCGAAGGGCGCGCCCACACATGGCCGATGACGAGCCCGGTGTCGGCAGCGTCTGCCGCAACGGCGACGAACAGCAGGAGAAATCCGCGCAGCAGAGTAGCCGGACGATGCAGCATGATGCGCAACAGTATACGCCCACTTTGCCGTCCGGCTTCAGTCACCTTGCCAGCGTATCCACTGGAAATGCCAGCTCGCCAGAATGAGCAGTCCGAAGGCGATGCGATACCAGGCGAAAACGCGGAAGTCGTGATTGCTGACGTATTTCAACAGGGCGCTGACCGCAACTGCCGCACTGATGAAAGAGGCGATGCAGCCCACGCCGATCACCGCCAGATCGCCGCTGTCGAGAACGTGACGGGCTTTGAACAGCTCGTAGCCGGTGGCAGCGAACATGGTGGGAATCGCCAGAAAGAACGAAAACTCCGTGGCGGTCTTGCGCGACAGACCCCGCAGCAAGCCCCCCATGATGGTGGCGCCGGAACGCGAAGTGCCGGGGATCATCGACAGCGCCTGCGCCACCCCCACCCACAACGCATCGGCGGGCTTGATGGCATCGACGGTGTCGACGCGCGGGCGTCCGACGCTGCGCTCGATGATCAGAATCAGAATGCCGCCGATGATGAACGCCAGCGCGACCGGCACGGGCGCAAACAGGTAGCGCTTGATGGCACTTGCAAAGGCGACGCCCAGAATCGCCGCAGGCAGGAAGGCGAGTACCAGGTTGAACACGAAGCGCTGCGATTTCGGGTCACCGGCCAGCGAGGCGGCAACCTTCCACAAGCGTTCGCGAAACAACCAGCACACGGCGAGAATGGCCGCGAGTTGAATGACGATTTCGAACAGCTTGCCTTTCTCGTCATTCCAATTCAGCAGGCTCCCCACCACGACGAGGTGACCGGTGCTGGAGACGGGCAGAAATTCGGTCAGACCTTCGACCACACCCAGAATCAAAGCCTTCAATACGACGATGGGATCCATAGACAGCCTTCTAAAATAAAAAGGCCCCGACCGCCGTCAAGCGATCGGGGCGTTCCGAAGCGGCAATCTTACTTCTTGTCGCCCGCAGCTGCGTCAGCGGCTGGTGCTTTCTTGTGGTGCCTATGGCCGTGATGCTTCTTCGGCGCCGGTGCATCAGCAGCAGGAGCGGCGGCAGGGGCCGCGGCGGGAGCCATCGGGGCGTCGGCAGCCATGGCGCCAGCAGCCAGGCCAACGCTCAACAGGGCGGCAGAAATCAACGTACCAGTCTTTAACATGGGGTCTCCATCAAGTTGTCCAACAAAAGGGCGTCAGGGTCCACAGGAAAAAAGCATACGCGGTCTGAAGCACCTGAAAATGAAGATGCATTCATGTGCGCTCCATGCGTATCTGGCGCACCAGGTACCAGACGATGGCCGAGTTGCAGACCACCACCAGCGCCTTGCCAACGCCCGGACGATGCGCCATTTCCCAGATTTCCAGCGGTATCAACGAACTGGTGACGATCACCGTAAGCCACTCCGCCCAGCGCTTGCCCATCCACAGGCCAATGCCCTCGGCGGTGAAGATGGCGGCATACGCCAGCGTGACGAACCCCAGGGCGTTGATCCGGCCCGGACTCAGTCCGCTGATGAATACCAGAGCGCGCCGCACCCAGTCCTGCTCCAGGCCGGAGGGCATGCTGGCCGCCCAACTGTAGAGGCGGGCGATGACCGATGCGTCGCGTAAGCGAAGGACTCCGTACGCCGTCGCCAGCGCCAAAACCACTTTGGTGAGTTTGAACAGAGCGATGGCGCGCAAAACACCGAAGCGTGGCTTCGCGCTCGCGCCACGCGCCCCGTCACGCGCCGGTGCGCGCGACGCTGCGCACGCCTTCCCCCTCCCCTTCCCCACGCGTGTTTAGGCTCGACCGGCGGGCGGCTGAAAGCCGAGCGTCGCATCGAGCAACGCAGGAATGTCGAACACTGCGCGCTCCTCGTCGATGATGAGCGGCGCCACACCTGCGGCAGCCACCAGTGACGCCGGCACTTGAATGCGCTCCTGATCGCGCATCACGGTCCAGGTGTCCAGCCGCTTGTCCTTGAACGCAAGGTTCAAGGCGCCCCAGCGCAGCAAGGCAGCCCTTGCAAGCGGCGTGTCGCCGCCCCATTGTTTCTGGGCAAGGGTCATGGCGCTGGTGGGTTGAATGTCGGCGTGCGGAAGCGTCATCAGGTCCTGAATGTACTTGACCATTTCTTCCGGCGGCACATGCAGGCTCATGTAGCGCTCCAGGCCGTCGATGGCAAGCGTGGAAGTGACCGGTTCATTCATGGTGATGCAACCTCTTGAGGGACAAGGATACCTTGTTGGGGGCAGGCAGCCGACATTTCCAGGCGCAAAAAGGAGGTTTTTTATGGAATTGAGCAAGCACACACGCATGCCCGCGCTGTTTGTGGGGCATGGCAGCCCCATGAACGCGTTGGCGGACAATCGCTATACCCAGGCCTTGCGCAATCAGGCGCGGAACATGCCGCGGCCGTCCGCTGTGCTGTGCGTCTCCGCGCATTGGTACACCCATTGCACGTCGGTGACGGCCATGCCTAAACCTAAGACCATTCACGACTTCGGCGGCTTTCCCCAGGCGCTGTTCGAGGTTCAATATCCCGCGCCGGGAGATCCGCAGTTGGCCGAAAAAGTGCAATCGCTCTTGCAGCCCATGATAGTGCCGGCCGACTTTTCCTGGGGACTGGACCACGGCGCCTGGCAGGTGCTGGTGCACCTGTACCCGCAGGCGGACATTCCCGTCATCCAACTGTCCATTGACGCGACACAAAGCCCGCACTTTCACTATGACCTGGGACGTCGCCTGGCGCCGCTGCGCGAAGCAGGCGTCCTGCTGCTGGGCAGCGGCAACATCGTGCACAACCTGCGCCGCATGCAGCGAGTCGATGACGCGCCTGCCTTCGATTGGGCCGCGCGATTCGCGGCGGACGTGCGCACCGCGGTTCTCGCACGCGATCACGACAGTCTGATCAACTACGGTAAATTCGGCGAAGACGCGCGGCTGTCGGTGCCGACACCCGAACACTACCTGCCCTTGCTATACATTCTCGGTGCGCAGGCCGCCGCCGATCAAGCGCACGTATTCGTGGATGGAATCGAAAACGGCTCGCTGGATATGATGAGCTTCAGCGTTTAGGCGCCGTGCGCGTCAGCGTTTCCAATCCGCCGCCAGCAGGGGCGGAAAAGAATCACGAGCGACGGGCCGGCTGAAGTAATAGCCCTGCGCTTCATCGCAGTCGATCTGGCGCAGGAAATGCATCTGATCCACGCTTTCGACACCCTCGGCCACCACCCGCAGACCCAGGTTGTGGCCCAGCGCCACGATAGCCTTGGCGATCGTGGCATCGTCCTTGTCGTTGAGCAGATCCTGCACGAAGGACCGGTCCACTTTGAGCCGGTCGACCGGGAAGCGCTTCAGATAGCTCAAGCTCGAGTACCCGGTGCCGAAATCATCCACCGAAATCTGCACGCCGAGCTTCTTGATCGCATGCAGCATGTCGAGCATGTGGTCCGCGCCGTGCATGATCAGGCTTTCGGTGATTTCGATTTCCAGATATTTCGGATCCATGCCGGATTTGTCCAATGCATCGGAAATCGCCCGCACCAATCCGTCGTGCCAGAATTGACGCGCTGAGACGTTCACGGACACACCGATGGGCGCAAGTCCGACATCCTGCCACGCCTTGTTTTGAGCGCAAGCCGTCTCCAGCACCCACGTGCCGATGGGCACGATCAGTCCGGTTTCCTCGGCCAGTGGAATGAAATTCCCCGGCATGATCATTTCCTGCGGCGAAATCTGCCAGCGGATGAGCGCCTCGGCGCCGACGCAGCGGCCGCTGCCCAGATCGACCCGCGGTTGATAATGCAGCACGAACTGGTCGCGCTCGATCGCACGGCGCAGCTTGCTTTCCAGCTCCAGCCGCTTGGTCATCTGCGCATTGAATTCGCGCGTGAAGAATTGAAAATTGTTGCGGCCGTTGTCCTTGGCGCGATACATGGCCGAATCGGCATGCTTGAGCAGGGATTGCGCGTCCGTGCCGTCATCCGGAAACATCGCCACCCCGATGCTGCAAGTGACCTTGAATTCTCCGTGCACCGAGGACCAGGGTTCTGCAACAGTGCGCAGGAGCCGTTCGATGACGGCGCGCACCGGCGGCGAGCCCTCATGATCGGTCAGCAACAGCACGAATTCATCACCGCCCAGGCGTGCCAGCGTGTCAACTTCGCGCACGCAGGTCTTGATCCGTTGCGCCATGCACTTGAGCAGCTCGTCGCCAACGTGATGCCCAAGGCTGTCGTTGATGAACTTGAAGCGGTCCAGGTCGATGAACGCGACCGCGAGTTTTTTCTTGTAGTTCGAACAGGTCAAGATCGCCTGCTCGACACGATCGTTGAGCAGCGAACGGTTCGCAAGACCGGTCAGCGTGTCGTAGTTGGCCTGCTGTTCGATCCGCGCCTGATACAACTTGCGCTCGGTTTCAGCATCGCGCAGCGCGTGATCGGCCTCCTTACGCGCCGTGATGTCCTGGATCAATCCTTCATAGGCAATCGCCTGACCGCCGGGACCGGAAACCCCGATGCCGCGCTCCCACACCCAGTGGATGCTGCCGTCCGCATGCACGATGCGATATTCCAGATCGAACGGTGTGGCGCAATCGGACGCCGATTCCACCAGGTGCCGCACCGAGTCGCGATCCTCCGGATGAATCACGCGCTCATAGGCGACCTTGCGGGAAGTCGTGAAATCGTCGACGGAATAGCCGGTCAGCGGCAGACATCCATCGCTGACGAAGTCCATCGTCCAGGCCTCATCGTTACGGCAGCGATACACCATGCCCTGGATATTGCCCACCAGGGTTTTGAGCATGCGCGCGTATTCCTGCTCGCGCGACAGGTGATGGT
>JANMXI010000264.1:0-4217 GCA_031394735.1 Pseudomonadota bacterium
ACTTGGGCGAAACAAGGCGTTGACCGATGATGATAAAACATTGAAAACGCTGAATAAACCGTACTCCAGCGTACTCAGTCGTAGAGCCGGGACGCGCTCTTAATCAATTGGTCGTAGGTTCGATCCCTACACGGCCCACCATTTCCCCAAGAAAATCAGTTAGTTAAGAGCGCCGCAGCACGCTCAAAATCGTGAGTTTTGCGATTCGCAATAATCATTTGGTCAAGAGTTCGACCTCCTGCCTGATATTGCTTTAAATCAACAACTTGCAGGGAATCATTTGATTTTCGCGATTTAGGGAGTGACCAAAGAGTGACCAGATTGCGTTGTCCCGCCTCGATCGAACGACTTCGTTATTAAAGAAATACGGGTAAACTTTTAATAGCGTGTTAGGCTATTAAGCAATCTTTAGTTGAAGGTGCCCTTTTGAAGCGCTCCAAGGTTGGACGGTATGCGACATCGACCGCTGGCGGGGAAGTCGTTCGAGCATTCGTTCCGGCGCCTCTGCCGCCGAAGCCCCTTTTGAAATTCCCCGGATCAACGCAAAAGGCACTGGATGCGGCGCTGCTGGCTTTAGGTCGACTTGACGGCGCAGCCGCAACGCTGCCCGATACTCAACTCCTTCTTTATACCTACGTGCGTAAAGAAGCCGTTCTTTCGTCGCAAATCGAAGGCACGCAATCGACGCTTGACGATCTACTCGCGCACGAACTGGGCGAGGCACCCGGAGTTCCGCTGGCGGATGTCAGCGAAGTTTCTCGCTACGTCGACGCAATGACGTACGGTCTTAAGCGACTTCGCGATGGGTTTCCATTGTCGAATCGTCTATTGCGCGAGATGCACGGCATCCTTCTGACGACGGGCCGCGGCGCGAAGAAGGCACCGGGTGAGTTTCGGCGGTCTCAGAATTGGATTGGAGGTACACGTCCAGGCAACTCCGCATTTGTACCGCCGCCGCCCCAGGAGGTCGGCCGATGCATGGGGGAATTGGAAACCTTCCTGCATTCCGATACGCCGGCTCTCATCAAAGCCGCGTTGGCGCATGTCCAGTTTGAAACCATCCATCCGTTCCTCGACGGTAACGGTCGTATCGGCCGCCTGTTGATCACGCTGTTGCTTTGCAATGAGGGCGTTCTTCACGAACCACTGTTGTATTCGAGCTTGTACTTCAAGCAACATCGCCAGAAGTATTATTCTGAGCTCAACGCCGTGCGTGAATCAGGAGATTTTGAGCGTTGGATTGAGTTCGTCGCGACGGCGATACGCGTCAGCGCCGAACAAGCAACCGAAACCGGCCGGCGCATCTCGCTGGTCTTTCGCGAAGACCGCGATCGGGTGCGGAGCATCGGCAGGCAAGCTGCCAACGTGTTGCTCATTCAGGAGGCGCTGCAAGCAAAGCCGTTGGCAACAATTGCGACCTTGACTCGAGCGACTGGATTGACGACACCGACAGTGACAAACGCCTTGCATGAACTTGTGAAATTGGACGTCGTGCGCGAGACGACCGGACGAGCGAGAGGGCGGGTATTTTCTTATGCTCGTTATCTGGACGTATTGAACGCGGAAACGTAAACAGCCTGTCGATCGCAAGCCCAAGGCTTTTGCTTTGGTTCGAGGAGTCAGCGTTAACGCGCTTGCCAGAAAGCTGCCGTCGTCGATGGTCCTTTTCGAAAAGACCGTGAAGTTTGTTTATTTTAATTGGAATCCACCGATGAGGTCGTCATGCGCTACATTTCTGCTGCGGAGGCCAAACAAAATCTCGCCGCTACCGTGGAAGCGACGCAGCACGGCCCCGTCGTCATACGCCGCCGAGGCCGTGATTGTGCGGTGCTAATTTCAACGCAGGAACACGATCGACTGTGCGGCTTGGCGGTCGCCGATTTCGAGACGTTTTGCGATCGGGCCGGTGCAAAGGCGATCGCGCTGGGGTTGAATCAACGCAAATTCGCGACGCTTTTGAAATCTGATGCATAGTGCTGGCGTCGCGGTTGATATTTGAGTCTGAATGAGTTTGCGTACCTTGTTACTGCGAGTCACGCCCTCAAGGGTGTCACGACGGGATTGCTTACGCGCGGACGGAGCCACTTATTTGACCTTATCGGCCAAGGTGGTTTGGCGCGGGGCGTCAACGGCGAAGAGTTTGATATCGCCGCACTGAAGATCGAGCGGGCGTTCGTAGACGAGCATGCCCCTCAATCCGAAGCTGTTGGCTTTCAGATGCTTACAGGTTCCGGAGACGAATGAGTGGGAGTAAGGTGGCGGCCACCAAAGTTTGTCACGGTTCGCAGCCGATGCGTAACCCGGAATTCGACGGTGAGACTGGCAATAACTCGGCAAGGTGACGTTCGATACCCGCGAACTACCAGCCACGGCGGATCAGCGGGCCGTCCTCGCCGCCGGCTTCCCGCTGCTCTACGGGATGAAGGAGACGACGATGCGTGCGTTCGGACTGTACATTTCAGAGCCGCGCTCGGCGCAGGAGACCGACCATCACTTTCCGGAGCCGGCGTTATTTCTCGTCAATCCCGACGGCGCTTTGCAGCTGGGCGATGCCGCCAATGCGCCGTTCCTGCGCTCCGACCTCGATCGGCTGGTCGGCGGCCTGCGCTTCGTGATCGAGAAGGGCTATCCGATCCGGGGCACACTGGTATGAGCCAACTCACCGGGATTCGCGCCTGCGTGTTCGACGCCTACGGCACGATCTTCGACTTTGCGTCCGCCGCGGCACGCTGTCGCGACATCCCCGAAGACAAGCGTGACGCCCTGACCGCGCTGTGGCGCGACAAGCAGTTGCAATACACGTGGCTGCGCTCGCTGCAGGGTCGCTACGCCGACTTCTGGCAGGTCACAGGAGAGGCGCTGGACTTCACGCTCGACAGTCTGGGCATCGCGACGCCGGCGCTGCGCGCCAATTTGCTGGACCTCTATCTCACGCTTTCGGCCTTTCCGGAAGTGCCGCAGACGCTTCGGCAGTTGCGTCAGGCGGGGTTCGCGACCGCGATCCTATCCAACGGATCGCCGTCGATGCTCGAAGCGGCGGTGCGCGGAGCGGGGCTGCACGATCTGCTCGATTCAGTGCTGTCGGCGGACGCGGTGCAGGTCTTCAAGACCGATCCGCGGGTCTATGAATATGGTCTCGCGCAGCTTGGCGTGCGGGCAGAACAGGTCTCTTTCCAGTCGTCCAACGCCTGGGACGCCTTCGCCGCCTCCGCTTTCGGGTTGCGTGTGGTGTGGTGCAATCGTTACGGCCAGCGGCGCGAACGCCTGCCCGGCGCCCCGGATTATGAAGTCCGCAGCCTCGCCGAATTACCCGCCTTGTTGGCCCCACCCTGCTAAGGGCGCGGCTTAGGGCAATTCCCGGCGTGATGCAGACCGAATTGCAATGGTGTCCGGTAATGTCGGGGGAATTGACGGAGATAGTCGCCTGGCGTAACGCCTGCCTGTAACTTGAAGTCCGATGCAAATGCACGGCGCGACATGCCAGCCATGTTTGATCTCTCCGGAACGCAAGCTACACCGGATAAACAGCATGAAAATCTAGTGCGCGATCGGCGGTTACCGCAATGACACAGTGGTTGATAATGACCGCTGCTACGATCCTGCCGGCACTGAATTGTGAAACTGGACAAACACCCAATGACCGTGCCGCTTCTCCAGTACGCCTGAGAACCGGCAGTCTTGATGAACAGGCTTTCCGTTGTAAGCGTAATCCCAACTCACCAACTCTGTGAAGGACGCTACCCGTGAACCCTGATAGACCTTGATGACTTGATCCTTCACCGTGAGCTTAGCGTCCTGCATGGCCGGAAACAGTTTTCCGACGTAGGCTCTGAGTGAGTCCCAGCCGACGAAGTGTTCCTCCGGGTCCGTGCCAAACAGGACGATATCAGGATCATGCGCCATGATCCGCGACAGCAGCGCCATGTCTTTAGATTCCCATACTCGAACCCAGTCGTTAACAACGCCCTTGACCGCCTCCGAATCTGTCCCGGGACTCGCCGCCACGGCATCGGTGACAGAGGCCGCAGCGACAACCAGCAGGAGAATAAATCGATAGCGCATGATTCACCTTATTAGAAATTGTTTAATCTCGCCACCAAGCGAGAGTTCTCAGCTTAACTCAAGGGGTGGTTGCCGGTTGCCCCGCCTCGACTCCCGGCCGAGGATTCGGCATGTCAGATCCCTTCGATGATTCTAAGATCTCTGACCGCGCCGTC
>JANMXI010000265.1:0-50790 GCA_031394735.1 Pseudomonadota bacterium
CAGGGACGTACTTGCGACGGTCCTGAAAACACCCTCCCAATCCCAGCTTCGCCCGCGCTAACCCCGATCTTCATGAGTAATGACGGCTAGAGAGTCGTGAAAGACATTCTCCTTCCCGTAGCGCATGTCTTTTCACTGGTAATCATGGTGTTTTCCGCCACCATGCTGGCGCCGCTGATCCTCGCCATCTGGGGCCTGGATCCTGCGCTGTGGTCCTTCGTGGTCTCCGCCTTCGCCACCTTCGTCATCGGCGCACTGCTGTGGCTGGCGACACGGCGCTTCAAGCGCGAGCTCAAGACGCGAGATGGTCTGATGCTCGTCGCGCTCACCTGGGTGGCGCTGCCGGCGGTGGCCGGATTCCCGCTGTGGAATTACCTGCCCATCAATTTCACTGACGCATACTTCGAGGCCACCTCCGGGTTGACCACCACCGGCGGCACGATATTGAGCGGCCTGGAATATCTGCCGCGCTCCATCAATCTGTGGCGGCACCTGCTGAGCTGGCTCGGCGGCATGGGCATCATCGTGCTGGCCGTGGCCATCCTGCCGCTGCTGGGCGTGGGTGGCATGCAGATGTACCGCGCGGAAATGCCCGGTCCGATGAAGGACAGCAAACTCACGCCGCGCATCGGCCAGACGGCCAAACTGCTGTGGGCGGTATATGCCGGTCTGACGGTGGCCTGCATCGTCTGTCTGCGCCTGGCCGGCATGAACTGGTTCGATGCCGTGTGCCATTCATTTTCGGCACTGGCTCTGGGCGGGTTTTCGACCTATGACGCCAGCATCGGTCATTTCAATTCTTTGCCCATCGAGCTCGTGCTCACTGCATTTCAGATTCTGGCAGCGATGAATTTCGCCACCCACTACCTCGCCTGGAGTCAGCGGGGCCTGAAGGCTTATGCGCGGGATTCGGAGGCCAAAGCAATCTTGAGCGTGCTCTTGATCAGCTGTGTGGGTATCGCCTGGTTTTTGTACTACCACGGCGCATACCCGGACTTCGGCAGCTCGTTGCGCCATTCGGTGTTCAACGTCGTGTCGATCGCCACCGACAGCGGCCTGCACACCCAGGACTTCAGCCGCTGGCCGATCTTTGCGCCGATGTGGATGTTGTTCCTGAGTTGCGTGGTCGCAAGTTCAGGTTCCACCGGCGGCGGCATCAAGATGATCCGCACGCTGGTGCTGGCCAAGCAGGCAAATCGCGAATTGAATCAGCTCGTGCATCCCAACATGGTCAGACCACTGAAAGTCGGCGGCACCATCATTGAAAATCGCGTGGTGTTCGCGGTGCTGGCATTCGTTTTTCTGTATTTCATGAGCATCGTGACCCTGGTGTTCGTGCAATTGGGCAGCGGTCTGGACTTCATGACAGCACTGTCCTCCATCCTCGCCTGCATCAACAATTCCGGGCCGGGCTTGGGGCTGGTGAGTCCGGGCAGCAATTACGGCGTGCTCAGCGATTTTCAAACCTGGGTGTGCTCGGTGGCCATGCTCCTGGGCCGTTTGGAAATTTTTACATTGCTGGTGCTGTTCACGCCGGCGCTGTGGCGAAAATGACCCGGAAGGTCTGCGCGTGATCGCGTTGATTCAGCGCGTCACCCAGGCCGCCGTGCAGGTGGACGGAAACGAGGTCGCTCGCATTGGTCCTGGAATCGCAGCGCTCATCGGCGTGTTGCCCGGCGACCGCGAAGCGGATGCCGAAGGCCTGCTGGCGCGCATGCTGGCGTATCGGATCTTCTCCGATGCCGCCGACCGCATGAACCTCAGCCTGAGCGATACCGGCGGTGGCCTGCTGCTGGTGCCGCAATTCACCCTGGCGGCCGACACCCGCAAGGGGTTGAGGCCCGGATTCTCCGGTGCCGCCCCGCCTGAATTGGGCAAACGGCTGTTTGAACATCTGGCCGCGGCCGCGATCCAAGCAGTAGGTCAGGTGCAATGCGGGGTCTTCGGGGCCCACATGCAGCTGTCGCTGACGAACGACGGCCCGGCGACCTTTTGGCTCCAGTTCCCGCCTCGTCCGGACTAACTGCGACCAAACACTCAGCCCTGACGCGTTTTTATACCCAATAATCTCTTTGGCGTATGATTAGCAGTCCCCCAAAAGGGGCCAATCGGAGAAGCGACATGTTTGATTCAAAAATGCTGTTGGTCATTCTGGCGATCGCCTTGGTGGTGTTCGGCACCAAACGACTGCGCTCCATCGGATCGGATCTGGGCGCCGCGGTAAAGGGCTTCAAGCAGGCCATGAACGACGGCGAGACCGAAGAATCGGTCAAGCAGATCAAGCAGGAGAAAGATGCGGATTTCGATGCCGCCAAGCGCGACGCGGAGTCCAAGGCCAAGACGAACGCCTGATCTCGCATGCTCGATGTCGGCTTTTCGGAAATTCTGCTCACCTCTGTCATTGCCCTGGTGGTCCTGGGTCCTGAGCGGCTGCCGAAAGTAGCTCGGCAGGTGGGCAATTGGATGGGCCGCGCGCGCGCCATGGCGCGGCAGTTGAGCGAGCAGCTCGACCGCGAAGTCAGCGCCGCAGACATCTCCAAGGACATTGCCAAGGTACAAGCGGACATGAAATCGGCCACCTCGATGGACCCGACGCCGCCACCACCGCCGGCCCTACACGAGAGCGAACCGCCAAAGCCCGGGCATGAGTGAGCCAGGCAATGAGTCAGGGGGCCTTGCCGAAGGCACGCTAATCTCCCATTTATTGGAATTGCGCGATCGCCTTCTCAAGGCGCTGCTCGCGATCGGCATTTGCTTCGTTCCGTGCGCAGCGTACATGAACGAAATCTTCACCTTCGTCGCCAAACCGCTGATCGCGAAACTGCCCACCGGCGCGACTCTGATCGCGACCAGCGTGGTCGCGCCCTTCACCGTGCCTTTCAAGCTGGCATTGGTGGCGGCGGTCGGTCTCGCCATGCCCTTCGTGCTGTATCAGATCTGGGCGTTCGTGGCACCGGGACTGTATCGCCACGAGCGTAAATTCGCAGTGCCGCTGCTGGTGTCGAGCGTGCTGCTTTTTTATGCGGGCGCAGCGTTCGCCTACTACGGGGTGTTCCCGGTGATGGTCAGCTTCTTCGTCGCCACCACGCCGGCGGGCGTATCGATGATGACGGACATTTCCAGCTATCTGGATTTCATCATGGTGCTGCTGCTGGCCTTCGGCGCCGCCTTCGAAGTGCCCGTGGCCACGGTGCTGTTGGTGTGGACGGGGCTGGTCAAGATCTCGACCCTGACCAAGAATCGCGGCTTCGTGCTGCTCGGAATCTTCATCGTGGCGGCCTTCCTGACCCCTCCCGACGCCGTGTCGCAAAGCTTCATGGCCATTCCCATGTACATCCTCTATGAAGCCGGCATTCTCATGTCGAAGCTGTTGCTGAAAGACAAGATCGCAGAAAAAGAAGTCCCGACTCCGTGATGGAAAAGCCCGTGACGAGCACCCAGGGTGCGCAGATGTTCGGTCATCCGCGCGGGCTCGCGACGCTGTTCTTCACGGAAATGTGGGAGCGCTTCACCTACTACGGCATGCGCGCGCTGTTGGTGCTGTTTCTGGTGGGCGCAGTGGCCAACGGCGGCTTCGGCATCGATGACAAGACCGCGACGGCCATCTACGGGCTGTACACCGCATCGGTGTATCTGGCTGCTCTACCCGGCGGCTGGATCGCTGACCGGTTGATCGGCGCGCAACGCGCGGTGATTGCCGGCGGCGTGCTGATCACCCTTGGCAATTGCGTTCTGGCGATGTCCACCACCCCGAAGGTTTTCTATTTCGGCTTGATCGTCATCATCTGTGGAGTCGGACTTCTCAAACCCAATGTCAGCACCATTGTCGCGGATCTATACCCGGAAGGGGGGGCGCGCCGCGACGCGGGATTCAGCATCTTCTATGTCGGTATCAATCTGGGTGCTTTATTAGGTCCGATCGTGACCGCTTGGGCCAAGACCCGCTATGGCGATCGTGGGGGTTTCGGAGCCGCCGGGTTGTTTATGGCGCTTGGCGTGGTGCAGTTTCTGTGCACACGCCACCACCTGGGTGAGTTCGGCCGCACGCCGCATGCAAGGCCCGGGGGAGATACGGCGGATCAGCGGCGGCGCGCCTGGCAGCAATTGGGAATCGGGATTGCCATCCTGGCCGCAGTGGGCAGTGCGGTGGCGCTGGACTGGATTCCGGTCAATCCCGTGCGCCTCGCGCATGTCACCAGCTACGTCATTCTCGCCATGGCAGGCAGCTACTTTGTGTACTACTTGTTGTTCGCAGGCCTGAACATCGCCGACCGCAAGCGCGGCCTGGTCATGGTCGTGCTGTTTTTCGGCAGCGCACTGTTCTGGTCAGGCTACGAGCAGGCGGGGTCGTCGATGAACCTATTTGCGGAAAGGTACACCGACCGTGTGATCGACACACTCGGAGTAACCATCCCCACCGAATGGTTTCAGACGCTCAATCCTCTTTACATCATGCTGCTGGCACCGATCTTCGCAAGCCTGTGGGTCAATCTCGGGCGTCGCCAACTCGATCCGTCGGTGCCGGCCAAATTTGCGCTCGGCGTCATGCTCATGGGATTGGGGTTTCTGGTCATGGTCGCCGCGTCGCATTTGGTGGCACAAGGCAACAAAGTTTCACCAAACTGGCTGCTGATGACCTATCTGCTGCACACGATGGGCGAGATGTGCCTGTCGCCGGTGGGCCTGTCTTATTTCACCAAGCTCACCCCGAAGCGTTTTGGCGGCCAGATGATGGGAATATTTTTTCTGTCGCTGTCGCTCGGCAATCTGTTTGCGGGGCTGATTGCCGGTGACTTCGATGCCAACAACCTTAGCGCCATGCCCGGACAATACATGCATATAGTTTATTTTTCCGTCGGACTGGGTACGATCCTGCTGGTGTTGAGTCGGCCGGTGAAACGGTTGATGGGCGACGTGGAATAATTTTCGACGACATTGGCGACAACTTTTGGGGATGGATCACACATGCAAGCAGTGCCCGCACCGCAGCTGACCTTCAAGGCCATCACCCTGTCGATCATACTCACGGTGATTCTGGCCGCCGCCAATGCCTATGTCGGCTTGTTCGCCGGACTCACCGTCGCCACGGCCATCCCGGCCGCGGTCATTGCGATGGCCGTGCTGCGACTCTTCGGCCCCTCCAACATCCTCGAAAACAACATCGTGGCCACCGGCGCATCGGCCGGATCCTCGATCGCCTCCGGCGCCATCTTCACTATGCCGGCGCTGATCCTGCTGCACCATTGGAAACAGTTCGACTATTGGTGGACGCTCGCCATCGTCGGCCTGGGCGGCGTGCTCGGCGTATTGTTCTCGGTGCCGCTGCGTCGCACGCTGATCATCGAGCAGAAGTTGCTTTTCCCCGAAGGCGTGGCCGCCGCTGAAGTGCTCAAGCTCTCCAGCAATCCGGGCGAAGGCGTGAAATTCCTCGGCCTCGCGGCACTCGCCGGCGGCGCATTCAAATTCGTCACCTCAGGCCTGCGTTGGCTGCCGGAAACCTTCACCCTCAAATCCTTCGTCGGTGAGCGCGGTATCGCTTTTTTCAGCTATGGCTTTTCGCCGGCGCTGCTGGCCGTGGGCTACATCGTCGGCTTGAACGTCGCGATCCTGGTCGCGCTCGGTGGATTCTTCAGCTGGTGGCTGGCCATTCCCCTCTACAACGTGTACTTCGCCGCGCATGACCCGGTGCTTGCGCAAAAGCTGATCGGTCTGGATCCGGAAGCTGCGTCATTCGCCATCTGGCGCGCGCAGGTGCGTTACATCGGTGTCGGCTGCATGCTCACCGGCGCCTTCTGGGCGCTATGGTCGCTGCGCAAATCGCTATGGCAAGCCGTGCGCAGCGGCTTGCAGGTGCACGCCGGCGGCAGCCAGGACATTCCGCACACCGAGCGCGACCTGCCGATGGGCGGCGTGCTCATCGGCATTGCTTTGCTGGTGGTGCCGCTGTTCCTGTTGTACTACGCCGTGGTCGGCAAGCTCGGCGTCAGCATTGCCATGGCCGTGATCATGATCGTGGCCGGATTTCTGTTTTCCTCGGTCAGCGGCTACATGGCAGGCTTGGTCGGATCCTCCAACAATCCCGTCTCCGGCATCACCATCTGCACCATCCTGTTTGCCTCGCTGGTACTGATGTGGATGTTGGGGGAGAACTCGCAGATCGGTGCGGTCGCCGTGGTGTTGATCGGCGCCGTGGTATGCAGCGCCGCCGCCGTCGCCGGCGACAATCTGCAGGACCTGAAGGCCGGGCAACTCATCGGCGCGACGCCCTGGCGTCAGCAGGTGATGCTGGCCATCGGTGCACTGGCCAGTGCCGCCGTCATGGCGCCCATCATGAACGTGTTGCTGTTCGCCTACGGAATTGGGGAGCCGGCGCATCCAGGGATCAAGGCGCTGCCGGCACCGCAGGCGAATCTGGTGAAATCGGTGGCCGAAGGCATGTTCGGCGGCAGCCTGCCCACCGGCATGATCGCCATCGGCGCCGGCGTCGGTGCGCTGATCATTGTCACCGATCTGTATCTGAAGTCGCGCGGTTCGCGCTGGAGCGCGCCGGTGCTCGCGGTCGCAGTGGGCATCTACCTGCCGCTGGAAGTATCCACGCCGATTCTGGCTGGCGGCCTCGTCGCCGAGTTCGTCGACCGCTGGCATCATTCGCGAACCCCACAGACCCAGATCGAGCAGCGCAAACAGAACGGCATGTTGTTCGCGGCGGGCCTCATCACCGGCGAAGCCTTGATCGGCATCACCATCGCCATGTTCATCTGGATCAGCAACAACCCGGACGTCTTGTCGGTCGGTCTGGAAGCCTGGGGCGGCAAATGGTGGGCCGCAGTGGTGTTGATGGGCATTTGCTTCTGGATGTACCGCGCCGGCACACCGCGGCGGACCTGACGCGCGGCGGTGAGCGTCGATCCTCGCCATTCAGCCAAGCTCCTGGCATCACTGGCGGCCGTCTATGTGATCTGGGGTTCAAGTTTTCTGTTCACCAAGATCGGCGTCACGCATCTGCCGGGCGCCTTGTTCAGTGGATTGCGTTTCATGATGGCAGGCTTCGGGCTTGCGCTGCTCGCCCGATTCTGGCGCGGCAACGCTTGGCCCACGAAGCGCGGCGACTGGCGCGACATTCTGATCATGGGTCTGTTCACCGTCGTGTTCAGCACCGGCTTGAACGTGTGGGCGCTGCGTTTCATATCCAGCGGCGAGTCCGCGCTGCTCAACAGCACGGCAGCGTTGTGGATCGCCGTGTTCGGCAGCTTCGGCGCGCGCGGCCATCCGCTGACGCGCCATTCGGTACTGGGACTGGTGCTCGGCGTTATCGGCACGGCGCTGACCTTGAGTCCGCGCCTCGGCGGTCACTCCGCCGTGGTCATTCCGTATCTCGTCGCGCTGGCGGCCTGTCTGTCCTGGTCCGTCGCAACGATGTATTACCGCCACGTCGACACGCAGCTCGGATCGTTGATGTTCATCGGCCTGCAGATGCTCACCGGCGGCATCATTCAATTCATCATCGGTTGCGCCTTCGGCCAATGGAGTCAATGGTCCTTCAATGCGCCGGGCATGATCGCGCTCGCCTATCTCACCATCTTCAGTTCCGGCATTGCGTACACGGCCTACGGATGGCTGACGCGCAACACCTCACCGGCGGTGATCGGGACCTACAGCTATGTGAATCCGGCGCTGGCGGCGTTCATGGGCTGGTGGTTGCTGCACGAGCAATTGTTGCCGATACAATTTGCCGGCATGTTGATCGTGCTGGTTGGCGTGGTGCTGGTGACCTCGAAGGGAACTACGCCGCGCAATGACAAGGGGCTGGAAGAGCCGGCCTCGCCGTAAGTCCGGCCGACTTTTAGTGTTTCTTAACGATGACCTCGAAGCGGCCCTTCGGACCGATGAACCACGACCCCGCCATGCTGACGAAACTCACGATCAGCGCGGTCCAGAAGGCGGCCCAGAATCCGGCGACATGCATGCCCGGCAGCATCCAGGCCACCAGCGCCACCATGCCGGCATTGATGACCAGCAGGAACAATCCCAAGGTGATCAGCGTCATGGGCAGGGTGAGCACGATGGCGATGGGTCGGATGATGGCATTGACCAGCCCCAGCAAAATGCCCGCCAGCAGCAGATCGCGCGGACCGTCGATATGCAGTCCATCGACCCAGGAGGTTGCAAGCCACAGGCCGAGAGCGACGATGACGGCACGAATCAGAAATCCGAGCATGGGAGGTTCACTGTTGGACGGCATGGAGAGGTTTCCACGCCCATCTTAATGCCGGCGACGGCGCAGCAATTCAAGTATCGGGCGGGAAAAGGACTGTCCGGTGTGCCGGTGGGCAGGCCCGCCGGTTGACCGTTTCGCCGGCCACCGGTATGCCGGCCACCGGATCGCCGGCCGTTCAATAATCCAAGCCGGGCAGGGGTGGGTCCTTGGGTTCGGCCGGAGGCGCCTTGGGTTTGGGCGGGTTTTCCAGCATGACGCGCATGCGCGCCAGCACTCGTTCCCAGCCCATGCGGATCTTGACGTAGGGACGGTCCCAGACCTGGGCTTCCGGGACGCCGGAACCCAGCAGTCGCACCGCGGTCTTGCCGGGTCTCACGTCGAGCAGGAAATCGTCGACGATGGCACTGCTGCTGGCCGGGAAATCGCGGCTGTTCATATAAATGAGTCGCAGGCGCCGATTCGGTTCGAAAATGTCGATGTGGGCCTCGCGCAGCCCTGCGCCGGGGGTCCCGACGCGGTACAGACCACCCTTGCGGGCATCCACTTCGGCCTCGGTGTTCTGCCAGATTCGGATCAGCGGGGCCTCGGTCAGCGCACGCCAGACGCGGCTCACCGGGACGTGCACCTCGATCAGGTGTGCATATCCACGGGTTCCAGTTCGATCGGATTTACGTTCGGCGCTCATGTCATAACCTTACCGCCATTGTGCTCAAGAAGGCGCGGGGCAGGGCGTGAAGGGCGTCGCGGTGTTAGCATCTTTCCAAACCCCTCAAGTCCAAAGGACCTGTCAATGATGTACGTGGATATTGTGATCGCATTGGCGGCCATTCAGTTCCTGATTTTTGGCATGCAGGTGGGTGCGGCACGTGGCCGTTACGGCATCAAGGCTCCGGCAATCTCCGGACACGATCTGTTCGACCGCTATTTCCGCGTTCAGCAAAACTCCCTGGAAAGCCTGGTCGTCTTCCTCCCAGGTCTGTATCTGTTCAGTGGCCATGTCAGTCCGCTGTGGGCGGCAGCCTTGGGCGCGGTCTACCTCATCGGTCGACAGCTATATGCGATGGCCTACGTCAAAAACCCCGCGTCCCGTGGTCCGGGCTATGGAATCTCGATGCTCGCCGCCGTCGTGCTACTGGGTGGCGGACTCGCCATGGCCGTCTGGCACGCGATTCACTAAGCGTTTTCAGACGGGGGGCGGCGCAGCTCTTTGTCGCGCCGCATGCGGCGGTCGGCCAGATTCAACAACTCACGCGCCTCGCGTCCATCCTTCGGGTAGGTCGACACACCGATGCTGACGGTGCAGCGGATCATGCGACTGCGCAGATCCAAGGTCGTGTTGTAAACCGTGTTGCGGATTCTCTTCAGAACGACGTCCGCCACCTCCGGCGTCGCGCCGGGCAACAGCACCGCAAATTCACCGGCGCTCAGGCGAGCCGCGAAATCCGAGGTGCGAATGCAGCGCAGAATGCATTGCGAGACGAGCTTGATGGCGCTGTTGCCGGCCTCATGACCGTAGCCTTCATTGATGCCCTTCAGCTTGTCGATGTCGACGCTCAAGATGGCATACAAACCCTGTGCAGCATCGATCTTCGCATGTTGATCGCGCAAGGTTTCGTTGAATGCACGCAGGTTGAGGACGCCGGTGAGATCGTCGCTGAGTGCAAGGTTCTCCAGATGCTCGCGTGCTTCACTGACATCCGCCGACAAGGTGGTGGTGAGATAGGCCACCAGGAAAAAAGGCGCCAGCGCACCCACGGCTTCGGCTGCATACCGCAGCGAGAGCACATCGATGTCGGGCGAGGCGGCGGCCAATGCCATGTGACACAGAAAGATGGTGCCGACCTGCAGCAGGGTGAGCGTGCGGCCCAGGGTCAGGCTACTCAGGATGATGGGCAAGAGATACAGGTTGAGCAAAGGGCTAGCGTTCTTGCCGGTGAACCACAGGACACAGGTGATGAACACCATCAGGGTCCAGGATTCGATCGCCAACTTGACCAGCGTCTGACGCGGGAAAAAGCGGCGCGCGCGAAACAGCACGATCATCACGGCGAAGGCGGCCATCAGCCCAATGACCGGTTTGACCTGCTCCGCAGGCGCTTTGGACCAGATCAGCACCAGCGCCACGAGCAGAATGCACAACACTTCGACCGCTGAGGTACTGCGGATGAAGCGCCGCAGATCCAGTGAACGGACCTCGCTATCGCCGGTGTCGGGGGCTTCGCTCATTCGAAGGTCGCTCGTTAACGCAAGTTGGCGGTGGACACCGGCGCTGCACCGGGTGCGGGTTGCACCGCCGGCGGCGTCTTTTCCAGCCGGTGGTGCAGTTCGAGGAAAGCGCGTTTGACTTCCGCGTCGCGCGCGATCGACAAGGTCTCGAAGTTGCCATTCTCGTTGGCCGGATCCGGTCCCCGATCCAACACGAGGTCGGGCTCGATGCCCTTGTGATTGATGGAAGCGCCGGAGGGTGTGAAATAGCGCGACGTGGTGAGCTTGATGGCGCGGTTTTCGGTAAGTGGTATGACGGTCTGCACCGATCCTTTGCCGAACGTGCGGCGGCCGATGAGCGTGCCGCGATGATTGTCCTGCAACGCACCGGCAACGATTTCCGCAGCCGATGCCGAGCCTGCATTGACCAGCACCATGATGGGCGCTCCCTCCAGGGCATCGCCGGGCGTCGCGTCCATGCGGAACTTGGAATCTTCGGTACGCCCATCGGCGCTGACGATGATGCCGGACTCCAGGAATTCGTCGGCCACCGCCACGCCGGCTTCAAGCACGCCGCCGGGATTGTTGCGCAAATCGAGCACCAGGCCCTGGAGCGCTTTGCCGTGATTGCGTTCGCGCAGCAGTTGCAGGTCTTTATGCAGATCCTGCGCCGTCGTTTCGCTGAACTGCGAAATGCGCGCATACCCCAATCCACTTTCCGGCAATTCCCATTTCACGCTGCGCAGTTCGATGCGCGCGCGCTTCAGCTTGAATTCCAGCGGCTCGTCGACGTTTTCGCGCTCGATGCCGATGCGCACCTCACTCCCTGACGGACCCCGCATGCGGCGGATCACGCTGTCCAGGGAATTGGTCTGCACCGGCACGCCATCGATGCTGATGATGGCATCGCCGGCGCGGATGCCCGCCGCCGCCGCCGAACCGCCGTCGATGGGTGCGATCACCACCACCGCGCCATCCTGCAGGGAGACCTCGATGCCCACGCCGGAATACTCGCCGGCGCTGTTGATCTTGATGTCCTCGTAGTCCTCGCCCTCGAGCAGTTCGGAGTGCGGATCCAGCGAGGACACCATGCCGTGCACCGCGGCCTGCAAGAGTTGATGATCGTTCACCGGGTCGACGTAGTCGCGCTTGACGCGTTCGAGAACCTCGGCGAGCAGACGGGCATCCGCCCACGGCAGCGCAGTGGCGGGAGAATCGATCTTCGTCTTGCCGGCCCAGACGGCGGCGGCGAGGCCGGCAGACATGCCTATGACAATTCCGGCGATTAAAGTGACCCAGGAGCCAGCGATGGAGCGTTTCACGGGGCGCAAGCATACGCTGCCGATCGACACAGGCCAATCGCGCGTGAAGCGCCTCATCCTCATCCTCATCACGCGATTGCGCGGGGTTGCCTGCGACACCGCGTCGCTCAGCCGCGTGTCGCAGTCCAGCCCCGGCCGACAGCCCGTGATGTTCGTAATACACGGTCAGGTTGAAGGAGTCCTTGCATACGCCGGGAATCGGCAGGCTGCTGTTGAAAGCCGTGGTCTGCTCGGAGTCAGAGTTGGAATCCTGCGGCGGAGCGCCCTCGCGCTCATAGTCGGCGCGTCGACGTTCAGCGCCGCGGTTTCAACCAGACTTGCGGATCCATGGCGCTGCGGCCGCGGCGAATTTCCAGATACAGATGCGGTGAATCCGCCGCACTCATGCCGGCGATGACATCGCCGGGCGCGACGCTGTCGCCGACCCGCTTGTACAGCACCTCGGCAGACCCAAACAGGCTCATGTAGCCGCCGCCATGTTCGATGATCAGCAGCAGTCCCATACCCTGCAGCCAGTCGGCGTAAACCACGCGTCCATAGTACGGCGCGCGCACTTTGGCGCTGCGCGCCGCGTCGATCAACATGCCGTTCCAGCGCAGGGTGCCACCGCGCGACGCGTGGAAGCGCGCCGCAATGCGGCCGGCAACCGGCCACGGCAACTGGCCGTGCATGTGCGCAAACGGCTTCTGCGGCCCGAGGGCGAAATCCGGCAGCACGCGGTTCAGGTCGGCCAGCAGCGCATCCAACGCCTGTTGTTCGCGCTGCATGCGGTCGATCTGCTGGTGCGCACCCTCGACGCGTTGATTCAACGCGTTCACCGCGGTCGCGCGCTGTGCCCGGGCCTGCTGCAGCGACTGTAATGCGATTCGCGCCTGCACCCCGAGCTGGTCCAGTTTTGTGGCTTGCTCCTGCAGGTCGCGATCCATCGCCTGCAATCGTGCGACATCCGCCTCAATCGCCTGGATTTGTGCAACGCGCGCGCGGCCGAAATAGCCGTGATACGCGAGCATGCGACCCAGCATCGCCGGATTCTCCTGGTTCAGCATCAGGCGCAAGGAGGGTTGGCGGCCGAGTTGGTAGGAGGCGCGAACCTGCTGTGCCAGTTGCGCACGCTGCGCGTCCAGCCGTTGCTGGACCTGGGCGCGCTCCGCCGCCAGTTGCTGGCGGTGTTTGTCCAGTTCGGCGCGTTCGCGCTGCACGGCCTCAAGCTGCTGTCGTTTGTCGGGAAGCGCCAGATCGGCTGCGCGCAGATCGGCGGCAAGCGCATCGCGCTTTTGCAGGTCCTGGGCGACTCGCGCGGTCAATTCGGCGATACGTGCCCGCAGGACTGCCTGCTTCTGACCGGCCTGAGCCGCACTGGGCGCCGCCGCTGCGGCACGCGCAAATCCTGCTGGAATCAGGCACAAAAGCAGGCCCAGCAACGGGAACAGACATAATGGGTGGGGTGCTTTGATCCGGCTCACGGGGCGCCAGCATACAACCCCGGAGCGGCGCTGCTATACTTGCGCCCCGCAAAATCATGGAAAATCGTAAAGCTTTATGCAGCGTTTTTTTGAATATCTGACGCATCACCCGTACCTGTCGGGCGCCGCGGTGGTCATCGCCATTCTCGTGATCGTGAATGAGTTTCTCGAGCGCGCCAAAAGTTTTGCCGCGGTCAGCGCGGCGCAGGCCGTGCAGATGATGAATCAGGGCGCCCTGCTGCTGGACGTGCGCGGCAAAGAGGTCTACGAGGCGGGTCACATCGGCGACGCGCGCAACATTCTCGAGGCCGAGCTGGCAACACAGGCCGATTCGCTGTTGAAGAAATGGCGCGAGCGGAACGTGATCGTGTACTGCGACAGCGGCGTACGCAGCGCCGGTGCGGCGCGGGCCTTAAGCAAACTCGGCTTTGCAAAAGTGTTCAATCTGGCGGGCGGACTGGATGCCTGGCGCAAGGACAATCTGCCGTTGGTCAAAGGCGCAGCGAGCGGCAAGGGCAAGTGAGCGCAGGGCCGATGAGCCAGCCGCGCATCGTCATGTACGTCACCGGCTGGTGTCCGTACTGCCAACGCGCGCGCAATCTGCTGGGCGGGAAGAACTTGAGCATCGAGGAAATCGACGTGGAGTCAGATCCTGCGTTGCGCGAAGAAATGAAAACACGCAGCGGCCGTTCCACCGTGCCGCAAATCTTCATCGGTACCACCCATGTCGGGGGCTTCGATGACTTGAACACCTTGGATCGAGACGGCGGTCTCGACCGTCTACTGAAGGAATCGACATGAATGACTTAGTTGCGGACAACACCCAGACGACCGCCGGGGGGGTGCAGATCACGCTGCAGACCGTGTACCTGAAGGATTGCTCCTACGAATCCCCGAACGGACCGCGCCTGCCGACCAATGAGAATTGGGAACCCAAATTCCAATTGAACATGAACACCAGCGGCGATGAGATCGGAACCGACGTGCGCGAGGTGCTGCTGACGATCACGCTCGAGGCCAAGCAGGGTGAGCAGACTTTGTATCTGGTGGAGGTCAAGCAGGCGGGCGTGTTCACCATCGTCGGCGCCTCCGCCGATGACATGAAGCGGCTCATCGGCAGTTTCTGCCCCAGCGTTCTGTTTCCGTACGCGCGCGAGGCCATTTCAGATCTGGTGGTCAAGGGCGGCTTCCCGAACTTCCTGCTGCCGCTGGTCAACTTCGACGCCTTGCTGGCACAGGCCGCCGAGTCTCCGCAGAATTCCCTGGTGAACTGAGGACGCACGCATCAGCGGCCACGCGGAGCGCATCGCGGTCATCGGCGCCGGTTCCTGGGGCACGGCGCTGGCCATTCAATTCGCGCGTTCCGGCCATCGTACCTGGTTGTGGGGTCGGGACGCGCAGCAACTGAGTACGATGCAGCGCGAGCGCTGCAACACGCGCTATCTGCCCGGCGCAGCCTTTCCGCACAGCCTGCAGGTCGAAGCCGATCTGGCGCGCGCCTTGCGTGAATGCGACGACGCACTGATCGCCGTGCCCTCGCATGCGTTTCGCAGCACGCTGGAGAGCCTCAAACCGTATCTGCGTTCCTCGACTCGCGTCGCCTGGGCGACCAAGGGTTTCGAGCTCGGCAGCGGCAAGCTGCCCTACGCGGTGGCCTCGGAGGTACTGGGCGCGCGGCCGCTTGCGGTCCTTTCAGGTCCCACCTTTGCTCGCGAGGTCGGCGCCGGACTGCCCACGGCGATGACCGTCGCCTCCGCAGACCCGCAGTTCGCGGCGAAGCTAGCCAACAATCTGTCAGGCCCGACGTTCCGCGCCTACACGCAGGCGGATTGGCTCGGCGTCGAGGTGGGGGGCGCGGTCAAGAACGTCATCGCCATCGCCACCGGTATTGCCGACGGCGTGGGCTTCGGCGCGAATACCCGCGTGGCACTGATCACGCGAGGACTCGCCGAGATGATGCGTCTGGGCGTGAAGCTGGGCGCACAGCGCGACACTTTCATGGGCCTGGCCGGACTGGGCGATCTGGTGTTGACCTGCACCGATGATCAATCGCGCAACCGGCGCTTTGGCGTAGCGCTCGGGCGTGGCGTTGACGCCGCGGAAGCACAGCGCAGCATCGGCCAGGTGGTGGAGGGCGTCAGTGCGGCGCGCGCGGTGCGCGATGTCGCCGCATCTCATCAGGTGGAAATGCCGATTTGCGGCGAGGCGTATCGGGTGATGTATGAGCACAAACCCATCCTCGAGGCGGTGCAGGCGCTGATGAGTCGCGAAGTACGCTCCGAGACGGAGTGAGCCGGCGCGGGTGGCGCAGTCATCGATCCGCGCCGGTGAATCGCTGCTGGCGCCAGGCTTCATAGAGCACCAACGCCACGCTGTTGGACAGGTTCAAGGAACGCGTCGCATTGGCCATGGGAATATGCAGCCACTGCTGCGCGGGCACAGCCGCCGCCCAGGCAGCGCCCAGCCCACGCGTCTCGGATCCGAAGATCAGCACATCGCCGCGCTGAAACGCCTGCTCCGTATAGCGCTTCGCGCCCGTCGTTTCGACGACGAAGAACCGCGAACCTTCCAGGTGACTCAGGCAGGCGCTCATATCCTCATGCACCTGCACATGCACCAGGTCGTGGTAATCCAGACCCGCGCGCTGCAGCTGTTTGGCTTCCAACGTGAAGCCCAAAGGCTTCACCAAATGCAACCGGGCGCCGCTGTTCGCGCACAAGCGAATCACGTTGCCGGTATTGGGCGGGATCTCGGGTTCAGCCAGTACGATGTGAAACATCGGTTATAATTCAACCATGTCAGCCGTGCTCGACAGTCTAAGCCACTCGTTGAATGTCGAGTTTTGCGCACTGCGGCTGCAATCACCGATCGTGCTGCTGTCGGGCTGCGTCGGCTTCGGCGAAGAGTACACGCGCGTCGCAGGCTTTTCCAACCGCGATGCCGGCGCCATCGTGCTCAAGGGCACCACGCTCCTGCCGCGACTGGGCAATCCGGCGCACCGCGTGTACGAGACGCCGATGGGCATGCTCAATGCCATCGGTCTGCAAAATCCCGGCGTCGACCATGTAGTGCGCACCATTCTGCCGACACTGGATTTCACCGAGACGCGTTTCTTTGCCAATGTCTGTGGCTCCACCGTCGAAGAATATGCCGAAGTGACGCGGCGCTTCGACGACTCCCCCATCGATGCCATGGAAATCAACATCTCCTGTCCGAACGTGAAGGAAGGCGGCGTTCAGTTCGGCAACAGCCCCGACATGTCGGCGCGCGTGGTGGAGGCCTGCCGCGCGGTGACCCGCAAACCGCTCATCACCAAGTTGTCGCCGAATCAGACGGATATCAAGGAAAACGCGCGCCGCTGCATCGAGGCCGGCACCGATGCGTTGTCGGTGATCAACACCGTCATGGGCATGGCAATCGACGTGGAATCGCGCAAACCGGTCATCGGCAATGTGCAGGGCGGACTGTCGGGTCCGGCCATCAAGCCCATCGCCCTGCTCAAGGTGCATCAGGTGTCCGAGATCGCGCGCCGGCATCGCGTGCCCATCATCGGTCAGGGCGGCATTCAGTCGGCGCAGGATTCCCTGGAATTCATGATTGCCGGCGCCACTGCGGTGGGGATCGGCACCTCGTTGTTCTACGATCCCTTCGTCTGCAAGAAGATCAATGCCGGCATCACCGAGTATCTGCAGCGCCACGCCATGCCGCTGAGCGGATTGGTGGGCAGCCTGCATTCGGCGCGATAGTTGCGGGCAGCCCTTATTGCTAAATTGCTAATGCCGCGCAGGCAGTCATCTCTCCTTCGATGTCCACCGCTGGCGTGGAGGAGGAGGGAGAATTTGTTTTCCCGCGAGGCGCTCGCCACGGCCCGGGAATCGTTGTGGTGTCCAAAGACCGGCAGTGGGCCGTGGATTCTCCGAGACCGGGCGGGCGCTAAGGCCCCACGAATCTCAGCACGTAACTCAGGTGTAGCACTCCACGCGCCCAGTTCGCCCGGCCTCACTTCTTATGAGCGGCAGACCACGCGACAACAGCAGCCATGATATTGGCAACATGTTTGTCAGGATTAAGCGCCGTGTACGCCAAGCCGCTAGCGTTGCGCTGCTAATTGCTCGCGGCGACGTCCGCTGAGGTAGCGGCATCCGGTGAGAACACCAGCCGCTGCGACTGCATCGCTATCTTGATGCCCCGATCGCGAAACGCCTCGAGAATGCCCAGATTCACTGCCTGCTGCAGGTCCAGAATCGGGTTCGCCAGCGCATCGCGGGTGAAGAACGACACCTCGTACTGCAATGCCCAGTCGCTCAAGGTTTTCAGATGACAGCGCTCGAAGCGTGAGCGCGGCTGCGCCTGAACGACCTGCGCCACCAGACGCGGGATCTCGCGCAGCCTGTCGATATGCGTGTCGCGATCCACGTTCAAGGTCAGCAACGCGCGCCGCTCGTCCGTCGGTCCGAAGTTGCGCACGCGGCTCTTGAGGATATCGGCGTTGGACAGGATGATCTGCTCCCCGGTTTCACTGCGCAGACGGGTGGTCTTGATGCCGATGCGCTCGACCTTGCCTACGCAGGTATCGATCACCAAACTGTCGCCGACCACGAAGGGCTTGTCGAGAGCAATGGCCAGCGACGCGAACAAATCACCGAGCACGTTTTGCAGGGCCAGCGCGACGGCGACGCCGCCGACTCCGAGGCCGGCAAGCAGCGCGGTGATATTGACGCCGAGATTGTCCAACGCGACCAGCGTCACCAGCGACCAGATCAGCACCAGCGAGACGAATTTGATGATATCGAGCGAGCTGGCGAAATCGCGGTCCAACTCTGCGCTGCGCTGTTGCTTGATTTGCAGATAAAACTGCAACGTCTGGCCCGCCCAGATACCCACCTGCAACAACAACAGCAGGACGATCACGTTGCTGCTGATGGTGTGAATGCGCGGCGGGAAGGTCAGGAATTCTTCGGCTGCGTACAACGCGACGGCAAGAAAGAGAAACTGTTTGGTATGGCCGATCAGATACGCGAACAGGCGCACCGCGGTGGGATGAGTGTCCTCGGTGTAGCGGCGGTAGCGCGAGGCGATGAGCTGTCGCAGCAGCCACAGCAGCGCCCACACCGATGCGACCAGCAACGCGGCCGCCACCCAGTCGACCAGTGAATTACCGAAGAGGATCGTCTCGGAGACGCCGAAGACTCTGCGAATGAAATCGTGCCACATGCCGAGGATTATATCGTGATGCCTCGGAGTCGCCTGCAACTGTGTGAGTTTTTTCACACACTGTGTTAGTTATTTCACACGGCATGCTAAATTGGCCTCATGGCAACCCTGCACGCGGCCGACACGCTGATCACGCGAATCCCGGCCATCGAGGTTATCAGCGACGAGATGGTTGCAGCCCTGCGCGGCAAGTCGGGTGCGGAGCGATTGCTGATCGCCAGCGATCTGTATCGTAGTGCGCGCGGGATGCTAATCAATCACCTGCGTGCGACGAATCCGGACTGGAGCCGCGCGCAAGTCAATAGCGAGGCGGCACGGAGACTGTCGCATGGAGCAGTCTGAGTTACTGCAATTCCTGGCGCGAACATTGGAGCGGTTGAAGCTCCCCTATCTCATCACCGGATCAACGGTCACCATATTCTACGGCGAACCACGTTTCACCAATGATATCGACGTCGTGGTGCAGTTGCCGGCGAACGCGATTCAAGAATTTTGTCTCGAATTTCCGGCGGACGAATTCTACGTTAGTGTGGAGGCGGCAGCCGAGGCCGTAAAGCACCACTCACAATTCAACATCATCCATCCTGGGTCTGGTCTCAAAATCGACGTCATGATCCCTGCAATGTCGGATTTCGATCGTTCCCGCTTCGAGCGAGCTCTCCGGGTCCAAGCGGGGAGCACCTGGAGCGTGTCGTTTGCGACACCGGAAGACGCAATCATCAAGAAGATGGAGTACTTTCGCGAGGGGCGCTCCGACAAGCATCTGCGCGATATTGCCGGCGTGCTCAAGACCAGCGGTACGCAACTGGACCTGCAATACATCGAACATTGGGCGACGAAACTGGGCCTGCGCGACATCTGGCAGGCAATCCAGTCCGCTATCTGAAGACCTTAGCTCTCCATCCCTAGCTCTTTCATCTTGCGCGTCAGCGTATTGCGGCCCCAGCCCAGCAGCTTGGCGGCATCCTGCTTGAGCCCATCGGATTTTCGCAGGGCGACACCAATCAGGATGCGCTCCACTTCGGGCACCGCCTGGTCCAACAAGCGCTTGGTGCCTGAGTCCAGTTCCTGTTCCGCCCAATTGGCGAGACGGCTCATCCAATCATGACTCGGCGTATGGGCACCGCCGCTGCCGCCCAGATCCGGTGGAATGTCCTCGACGCGAATCTCACGTCCCGGCGCAGTAACCGTCAATCGACGACAGGCGTTGACGAGTTGACGCACATTGCCGGGCCAGTCAAAGGCCACCAGCGCGCTCTCGGCGGTGGCCATCAGCTGTTTAGGTTCGCCGCCCAGCTCCTGCGCGGCTTCCGCCATGTAGTGGCGCAGCAGTTCTGGAATGTCTTCGCGCCGTTCGCGCAACGGCGGGATTTCAATGCGGATCACATTGAGTCGATGCAGCAGGTCTTCGCGAAAGTGCGCCGTGAGTACGCGCGCCTCGAGGTCCTGGTGCGTGGCGGCGATCACGCGCACGTCGACATTCACCGGCGTCTGTCCGCCGACGCGGTAGAACTCGCCTTCGGCAAGAACGCGCAACAGGCGGGTCTGCAGCGCCGGCGACATGTCGCCGATCTCATCCAGAAACAGCGTGCCACCGTCGGCTTGTTCAAAACGACCGCGCCGCTGCGCATCGGCGCCGGTAAAGGCGCCCTTTTCGTGGCCGAACAATTCCGACTCGAGCAGATCGGCGGTGAAGGCGGCGGTGTTCAACGCGACGAAAGAACCGCCGGCACGCGGACTGTGCCGGTGCAAGGCGCGCGCGACCAATTCTTTGCCGGTGCCCGATTCGCCGGTGATCAGCACCGTCATGCTCGAGCGCGACAAGCGCCCGACCGCGCGGAACACCTGCTGCATGGAGGCGGCCTGGCCGAGCAGTTCGGGAATGCTACGCCGTGCAGCCTCCACATCGGTGCTGACGACGCCCTGCTGTGAGGCGCGACGCACCAGCTCCACCGCCTTGTCGATGTCGAAAGGTTTGGGCAGGTATTCGAATGCACCACCCTGATAGGCGGCAACCGCCGCATCCAGATCCGAATGCGCGGTCATGACGATGACGGGCAGACCCGGGCGGGAGCTTTGGATTTCCTTGAGCAGATCCAGACCGCTGCGGCCGGGCATGCGGATATCGGTCATCAGCACATCCGGCGTTTCGTTGCGCAAGGCACTCAATGCGCTATCGGCCTGATCGAATGACTTGGGTGTCATGCCGCTGCCTTGGAGCGCTTTCTCCAGCACCCAGCGGATGGAGGCATCGTCGTCGACCAGCCAGACTTTTAGCGGCTTTGCATTCATGAAATATCCAGTGGCAGAGAAATCGTAAACACAGTCCGCCCCGGCGCGCTGTCGAACTCGATCAGGCCGCCGTGACGGCTGACCAGATCCTGTGCAATTCCCAGCCCCAAACCCGTGCCGTCGGCGCGGCCGGAGACCAGAGGGTAGAAAATCGTGTCGCGGATTTCCGGCAATACACCGGGTCCGTTGTCTTCAAATTGGATCGACGCCACCACCCGGTGACGAGTCGCGCCGATGCTCACGCTGGTTGCCGCGCGCGTTCTGAGTACCAACCGGGGTGCAGCGACCGGAGCGCCGCACAGCGCCTGCAGCGCGTTGCGTCCCAGATTGAGCATGGCTTGAATGATGTGATTCGGATCCACGGTCAACGGCGGCAGACTTGGATCGTAGTCGCGCGTCACCGCCACACCCTCCGCCGCTTCGCTGCGCAGCAGGTGATACACACGCTCGAGCAGTTCATGCACGTTGATGGTTTGTTTGGCGGGAGGACGTCCCGGTCCCAGCATGGAATCGAGCAGGCTCGTCAGCCGATCCGCTTCACTGATGATGACGCGTGTGTATTCGCGCAAGCCCGGATCCAGCAACTCCCGCTCCAGAAGCTGCGCGGCGCCGCGCAGGCCGCCGAGGGGATTTTTGATTTCGTGCGCGAGCTGACGGACCATCAAACGGCTGCCGCCCAATTGGGCGAGCAATGCGTTTTCACGCGTCAGGCGACGGTGCTGGGTGATGTCTTCGATCTCCACCAGCGTGCGCGGCTGTTCCTGTCCGATCACCACCTGGGTCACGGCACAATCCAGGATGCGATCCCCGCCATTGGGTGCAGGCCACGACAACTCTCGTTGCACCACGCCCTCGCCGGCGCTGCGCGCACGCTCAAACAGCGGCAGCAGCGTTTCAGCGCCGCGCGTCAAATCGGTGATGCGCCGGCCCAGCGCCTGATTGGGTCCGAGCGCGAGCAAAGTTTGCGCCGCGGCATTCAAATAGTCGATGCGCAGATCGGCGTCCAGAACGAAGACGCTGGTCACCAATGCATCGAGCAGTTCGGTGCTCTCGAAGCGATTGGGGCGCTGGGTGAATTCAGCAGCCATGGCGCGAGGCCCGGCGGCTGCAGGTGGAAGCGCTTAGAGTTTCTTCTTGCGCAGCGGCGACAGCAGCGAGTTCTGGCGAACGTTGAAGCTCACCGGCGGCGTGCTTTTGGATTCTCCGGAAGAGGCGTCCATCACCGAGGCAACGATCGTGTACGCGCCGCGCGGCAAATCGTTGAGCGAGAACTGCGTGGATTGCGGCGACTGGTTCTCGACCAATTTGCCGTTCAGGTACAGGGAAATCAGATGACCAGGCTTCAACCCCGGTTCCAGACGCACGCGCACGCTGACCGAGGACTCGCTGAAAGTCTGATCGGGCTGCGGTGAGTCGATTTCGAATTCGGTGTAATCGACCGGCGAGTTGGTCGGCTCGCTCTTGCCCGGTCGGTTGCGAACTGTGCGTGCGTTCGTGGCCGGCGTCGGCGCGGACGCTTTCGCATGCGCGCCGCCTTGCGTGATGATCCGTTCCGCTCCCGGAACAGATTGATCCGAGTAATGAACGACACCGTTCGAATCGGTCCATTTGTAGACCGTGGCTGCCGGCGCCTGTGCACACAGGAATATCGCTAAGCCAAAGCCAGTCGAGAGGTGTCGCAGGTGCATGGTTACGAAGCATAGCCCTAAACCGCTCCCGGCGACAAAACAAGGTGACGGCGGCGTGACCGCCGTCACCTAACGCTAAAGGAAGCTTTACTTCAAGCCCTTAGCACCCCAGTTCAACCTTACAAGCTGTAGTACATGTCGAACTCGATCGGATGAGTGGTCATGCGCAGACGCGTGACCTCTTTCATCTTCAGTTCGATGTAGGCATCGATGACATCGTCGGTGAAGACGCCGCCGGCCTTGAGGAAGGCCCGATCCTTGTCCAGGTGCTCCAGCGCCATGTCCAGCGAGTGACAGACCGTCGGGATGTGCTTGGCTTCCTCAGGCTCCAGATCGTACAAATCCTTGTCGGCCGGATCGCCGGGATGGATCTTGTTCTGGATGCCATCCAGGCCTGCCATCAACATGGCCGCGAAGGCGAAATACGGATTCGCGGTGGAATCCGGGAAGCGCACTTCGATGCGGCGCGCCTTCGGATTGGCGACCCAGGGGATGCGGATCGAGGCGGAGCGATTGCGTGCCGAGTAGGCCAGCATGACCGGCGCTTCGAACCCCGGCACCAACCGCTTGTAGCTGTTGGTGCTGGCGTTGGTGAAGGCATTGATCGCGCGCGCATGTTTGATGATGCCGCCGATGTAGTAGAGCGCCGTGTCTGACAATCCACCGTACTTGTCGCCGGCGAACAGCGCTTTGCCGTCCTTTTGCAGGGATTGGTGCACGTGCATGCCACTGCCGTTATCGCCCACCAAAGGCTTGGGCATGAAGGTGACAGTCTTACCGTAGCCGTGGCCGACGTTTTGCAGAGCATATTTCAGGATCTGCACTTCATCGGCTTTCTTGGTCAGCGTGTTGGCGTTGGCGCCGATTTCGCATTGACCGCCGGTGGCCACTTCGTGGTGGTGCACCTCGGTCATCAGTCCCATTTCCTCCAGCGCCAGACACATGGCGCTGCGGATGTCCTGAAAGGCATCGACGGGAGGAACCGGAAAGTAGCCGCCCTTGACGCCGGGACGATGGCCCTTGTTGCCATCGTCATAGTCCTTGCCGGAATTCCAGGAGCCTTGCACCGAGTCGATCTCGGCGAAGCAGCCGCGCATTTCGGCGCCCCATTTCACGGAGTCGAAAATGAAGAACTCGTTTTCAGGTCCGAACAGCGCCGAATCGGCGATGCCGCTGGATTTCAGATACGCCTCCGCACGCTTGGCAAGTGAGCGCGGGTCGCGGCTGTAACCTTGCATGGTCATCGGTTCGATGATGTCGCAGCGCAGGTTAAGGGTGGTTTCCTCGAAGAACGGATCCAGAACCGCCGTATCCGCATCGGGCATCAGAATCATGTCCGACTCGTTGATGCCTTTCCAACCGGCGATGGAGGAGCCGTCGAACATCTTGCCGTCTTTGAAAAACCCATCGTCCACCACCCGCGCCGGGATGGTCACGTGCTGTTCCTTTCCGATCGTATCGGTAAAGCGAAGATCGACGAACTTAACTTCTTTTTCCTTGAGCAATTTCAGAACATCAGCGGCAGTCATATCGTTCTCCGAAAATCTGCAAAGGGTTGCTGGTTGGGCCGGCTCGAGCCGGAGTCCACAATAGTGCATCGAGCGTGCCATGATCCAGATTCACAGCAGATCAAGCACTTGCAGTAGGGGAATGGCTTGATTTGCATCATTCTGGTGCGCCCCGAATCACCAAGCGCGCGATTATAGTGCATTCAAGCTTAAATGGTCAGATACGGTGCGTGAGCTACGGGCATAAAACCCGGGCACACCTCGCTATACTTGCCGACTTTGAGCAACGCCAAGGGCAATGATGGCCACCCAGTCGCCGGCAACCTTTCAGGGGCTGATTTTCGACCTCCAGTCCTATTGGGCCGAGCAGGGCTGCGTGATCATGCAGCCGTACGACCAGGAGATGGGTGCCGGCACCTTTCACCCGGCGACGTTTCTGCGCGCCGTGGGTCCGGAGCCCTGGAGCGCAGCGTATGTTCAAGCCTCGCGCCGACCCACCGACGGACGCTACGGGGAGAACCCCTTCCGGCTGCAGCACTACTACCAGTTTCAGGTGGCGATCAAACCCTCACCCGACAACCTGATGGATTTGTACATCGGATCCCTGCGCCGACTGGGGCTGGATCCCCTGGTGCATGACATCCGCTTCGTCGAAGACAATTGGGAATCACCCACGCTGGGCGCATGGGGCTTGGGGTGGGAGGTGTGGTTGAACGGCATGGAGATTTCGCAGTTCACCTACTTCCAACAGGTCGGCGGCCTGGATTGCCGGCCCGTCATGGGCGAGCTCACCTATGGGCTGGAGCGGCTCGCGATGTATCTGCAGGGCAAGGAAAGTATTTTCGAGATCGTCTGGGCGGACGGGCCCTTCGGCCGAACGACCTATGGCGATGTGTTTCACCAGAACGAAGTGGAACAGTCGACCTTCAATTTCGAAGCGGCCGACGTCGCCGCGCTGCTGCCGCAATTCGATTTTTTCGAAGCTGATTGTCAGCGGCTGCTGGCAGCGAAACTGGTCCTTCCGGCCTACGAAAAAATGCTCAAGGCCTCGCACACCTTCAACCTGCTGGATTCGCGCCGCGCCATCTCCGTCACCGAGCGACAACGTTTTATCCTGCGCGTGCGCACCCTGGCGCGCGCCGTGGCGGAATGTTTCCGCGACAGCCGTGAAGCGCTGGGCTTTCCGTTGATGAAAAACGCCGGACCGGCACAGGTGGCGTGATGGCGGCACACGATTTTCTGTTCGAGCTGGGCGTCGAGGAAATGCCGCCCAAGGCATTGGAGACTTTGAGCATTGCGCTGCTCGAAGGCATCACCAAAGGACTGCAGGACGCGGGCATCGCCAGCGGCGACGTTCGTCGGTTTGCGACACCGCGCCGGCTGGCGGTACTCATCGAGAATCTCCCGGACCGCCAGCCCGACCGGAAACTGGAGCGGCGCGGTCCCCCGTTGAGCAGTTCGTTCGATGCGCAAGGTGCGCCAACGCAGGCCGCCAACGCCTTCGCCCGTAGCTGCGGTGTGGCAGTGACGGAACTGGAAACGATCAAGACCGACAAGGGCGCGTGGCTCGGGTTTAGCGGCACCGAACAGGGCGCGCAGACCGATGCCCTGCTCGCCGGCATCGTGACGCAATCGCTCGCTGCGCTGCCCATCCCGAAGCGCATGCGCTGGGGATCCCATACCGTGGAGTTCGTCCGGCCGGTGCACTGGGCAGTGATGCTGTATGGGACACAGCTGATCGAGACGCAGATTCTGGGACTGAGCACGGGACGCATCACCTACGGCCATCGCTTTCATGCGCCCAAGCCGATCGTCCTGGAAATGCCGTCGGCCTACGAAGCGGCGCTGAAGCGCGCCAAGGTCATCGCGGACCCGCGCGCGCGGCGCGATCTGATCAAGCGACGCGTCCGTCAATTGGCGGCGAGTCTCGGCTCCACCGACGCAGGCGCAAGGTCGCCCCGCTATCAGGCCTTGATCGATGAGGAATTGCTGAGCGAAGTCGCCGCGCTGGTGGAATGGCCTGTGCCCATCGCCGGTGAATTCGAAGAGCGATTCTTAGGCCTGCCGCGTGAAGTCGTCATTTCCACCGTGCAGCATCATCAACGTTATTTTCCGGTGCAGACCGCGCAAGGCGTGCTGACCCGACATTTCATCACCGTCAGCAATATCAAGAGTCGCGATCCGGAGCAGGTCCGCAAGGGCAACGAACGGGTGGTGCGACCGCGATTGAGCGATGCCGCTTTTTTCTGGGAGCAGGATCGCAGACTGACGCTGGCACAACACGCGACAGCATTGGAGCGCGTGACCTTTCAGACCAAGCTCGGTTCGTATGCGCAAAAGACACAACGCGTGACGGCGCTCGCAGGTTTGATTGGCGCCGCGCTCGGCGCCACCGATGCTGCGGTCGCCGCCGCGCAATTGTGCAAAGCCGATTTGATGACTGCGATGGTCAATGAATTTCCCGATCTGCAGGGAACCATGGGTCGCTACTACGCACGCGCCGAAGGACTGCCCGAGGAGGTCGCCGCGGCGCTGGAGGAACACTACCTGCCGCGCTTCGCCGCTGACCAACTCCCTGCCAGTAAAGCCGGTCGGGCGCTGGCGCTGGCGGATCGCATCGATACACTGACCGGCATCTTCGCCATCGATCAGAAGCCCACCGGCACCAAAGATCCGTTCGCGTTGCGGCGCGCCGCGTTGGGCGTGCTGCGGATTCTGCTGGATGCAAAACTGGACATCGACCTGGAACAGTTGCTGGTAACGGCTGCAGCCAACCAACCGGTGCAACGCGCCGCGACCGCGGCCGAGTGCTATCAGTTTCTGATCGAGCGGTTGCGCGGTGTCTATGCCGAGCGCGCCGAAGGCGTCAGCGGCGAGATGCTCGATGCCGTGCTCGCGAGCACTGCGCGCTCCCCGGTGGATATCGACGCTCGCTTGAAGGCGCTGCGCGACTTTCTGACATTGCCGGACGCGCCGAACCTGGCGGCTGCCAACAAACGCATCGGCAATATATTGAAAAAAGTCGACATCGACGCGCAAACCGATGTCGACCACGGTCTGTTCACCGAAGGCGCCGAACGTGAGTTGCACGATGCGCTGAATCAGGTGCGGCCCCAGGTGGAGAACTTCATCGCTAAGCGACGTTACCGCGAAGCGTTGAGCGCACTTACCTCGCTGCGCGCCAGCGTCGATGCCTTCTTCGATCGAGTCATGGTGATGGATGAGAATCCAGGCCGTCGCAACAACCGGCTGGCGTTGCTGCGCGACCTGCGCACCTTGTTCACCGGCGTGGCCGATCTGGCGCGGCTGCCGGGCTGACACCAAACCGATGCAATATCTTCGTTCGCTGGTGTTCACCACCTTTCTATTTATATTCACGCCGTTGTGCGGACTGGTGATCGCGATCATTTGCGTGCTGCCGTACCGCTTCCGTTACTCAACGGTCAACTGCTACGCGAAATCCGTGCTGTGGTTCCTGCGGGTCAGCTGTGGCCTGTCCTATTCGGTACAAGGATGGGACAAGGTGCCGCCCGGCAACTACATCACCATGTGGAAGCATTCCTCGGCCTGGGAAACGATCGCCATGATGGCGCTGCTGCCGCAGGCAGCCTGGGTGTTGAAGCGTGAATTGATGTGGCTGCCCTTGCTCGGCTGGGGACTTGCGGCATTGCGTCCGATCGCCATCGATCGCAGCGGCGGTCAGTCGGCCATCACGCAGGTGATCGAACAAGGTCGCGATCGACTGGCGCGGGGACTCTGGGTGGTGATTTTTCCGGAAGGCACGCGCATGGCACCCGGGCAGACTCGGCGCTACGGAACCAGCGGCGCGATGCTCGCGCTGGAGACGCGCACCCCGATCATCCCGGTGGCGCATAACGCGGGAGATTTCTGGCCAAAGCGCGGCCTGCTGAAGAAGCCCGGCGTGGTGCACGTGGTGTTTGGACCGCCGATCGAGCCGGTCCCCGGCGATGTGCGCGCGACCGGCGAGAAGGTGCAAACCTGGATCGAGTCAACGGTGGCCGCGCTGCGCGTATAGTTTACTGCGAAGAACGGCGGGCCTTGAAAAGTTGTACAGTTTCCGCAGCGAGGAGCCACGCATGCGAAACCACCCATTGATGTTTACCCCACTGATCGGCGCCATCGCATTGGCGGCGAGTGTCACTGCATTCGCGGACGCGCCATTGACGGATTTGATTGCGCGCGCGAAGGCCTTGGAATTGCCTACGATTGCCGAGCCGCCGCCGGGCGATCCCCTGCTCCACTACGCCGCGGGCTTCGCGCAAATCATGTGTTCCGCGGTGTTCATCACCGGACTGACGCCGGAATTTGCGGCGGAAAATGTCGGCTACTTCACCGCGCCGTATGCGCAGCGCGCAAAACTCGGCAAGCCGATCGTGGACCGCGAGAAGAAGACCGTCAGCGTGCAGGTGCCTGGGGGACCGCTTCGTGTCGCTCAATACATCGGCTCACAGGGCTGCGTCACGTTTCCGGTCGGACAGGATCACCTCAGTTTCACGCCGACGCAGGTCACGCGGCGACTGCCCGATCCGGCCACGCAACCCTGGCCGATGGGCGACAAGCTCCCTGCTTCGGCACCGCCGGCGGGACTGGATCAGGCCAAATTGACCCAGGCCGTGGACGCCGCTTTCGCGAACCCGGCCGGCATGACCGCAGCGTTCGTCGTTACCTGGAAGGGCCGGATCATCGCCGAACGCTATGCGCCCGGCATTACGATGCACACTCCCCTGGAAAGCTGGTCCATGGGAAAAAGCGTGACCGCCGCGATGCTGGGTGTCCTGATACAACGCGGCGACTACAACCTGTGGCAGCCGGCGCCGATCCCCGAATGGCAGAGTCCCGGCGATTCGCGCGCGAAGATCCGGATTGCGGATCTGCTGCGCATGTCGAGTGGTCTGCGTATCCGCGCGCCTTACGATCCGGACTTCGATCCGGCTGGCTACTACCCCGAGCACTTCTACCTGTACACGGGTGGCGTGAATTCATTTCACTATGCCGCGACGCGCCAGCTGCAGTGGCCACCCAACACCGTGGGCCGCTATCGCAACACCGATCCCGTGCTGGTCAACTATCTGATCCGGCTCGCGGTGGAGAAGCGCGGCGAGAATTATCTGCAGTTTCCGCAACGCGCTCTATTCGATCAGATCGGCGTGCGCAGCATGGTGATTGAGACCGATCCCTTCGGCGATCTGCTGACGCAAGGATACGACCTGGCGGCGGCGCGCGACTGGGCGCGGTTGGGAAATCTATTTCTTCAGGATGGCGTGTGGAATGACCGCAGACTGCTTCCGGCCGGCTACACACACTTCGTCAGCGGTCTCGCGCCCGCCTGGGTGGCGGATGGCCGTCCGATCTACGGCGGGTTCTTCTGGATCAACGGCGACGGCAAGATGCCGGTTCCCAAGGACACCTATTACATGGCAGGTGCCGGCGGTCAGTTCACGCTGATCATTCCCTCGCATCACCTGGTCGTCGTGAGGCTGGGACATTTCAAAGGCGACGCGCCGGGTTCGGCGGACCTGTACAAGGCCCTGGCGCTGCTGATAGATGCCACGGACCCCCTTTGGTGAACGTGGCGACTGCGTCACCTCGCGTCGCGATGACGTAAAACTTCGAACGCGGCGATGGCCACTGTCACTCGCGCCGGCAGGAGGCATCCCGACTGATACGCGAGACTGATCGGCATCGCCTCGGGACGGCACGATGCAGCCGGACGGCCGGGCGCTGCCTCTGCCGTCGAGCAGCTGAAGAGTTCTTCAGTGCGAGGGACCGGCGGATGGCCGCCGGTCAGATATCGAGGTTCGCAACGTTCAGAGCGTTCTTCTCGATGAATTCGCGGCGTGGTTCGACGGCATCGCCCATCAGTGTGGTGAAAATGTCGTCGGCAGCCACGGCATCTTCGATGCGAACCTGCATGAGGCGACGTGTCTCGGGGTTGATGGTAGTGTCCCACAACTGCTCAGCGTTCATTTCGCCCAGTCCCTTGTAGCGCTGGATGGTCTGACCCTTCTTGGCGAGGTCGAACAGCCAGTCGATGGCCTGTTTGAAGCCGGCAACTTCGCGCCGTTCATCGCCCTTGGCGACGTACGCACCCGCACCCATCAAATCGCTCAGGGTGTCTGCCAGCTCGGCGATGCGGCGATATTCGGCGGATTCGAAGAATTCGCGCGGCATGTGCTTTTCGACCGTCAGGCCATGTTCCATGCGGATCAGGTTGATGCGATGCGCACCGTTGGCTACGCTCTGCACCTCGGCGCGATAGCGCCGCGACACATCGTCGAGCGCGTTCAGGCGCGTTTCCAATCCGCGGCACCAGTCGCGCAGCCAATCGACGCGATCGAAGGACTCGACGCTGACGCGCGGCAGATACAACAATTGATTCAGGAACCGCTCGTCATAGCGTCGCGCCCAGCGTCGCACGATGCCGCCGACCTCGACGTACTTGCGCGCGAGGGATTCCAATGCCTGACCGGACAGAGGCGGCGCCGCCGCATTGACGTGCAGCGCTGCGTTGTCGACCGCGGTGCTCAGCAATGCTGCGTTGAGTTCGGCATCGTCCTTGACGTATTGCTCCTGCTTGCCCTTTTTGATCTTGTACAGTGGCGGCTGCGCAATGTAGATGTGTCCGCGTTCGATCAGGATCGGCATCTGCCGATAGAAGAACGTCAACAACAGTGTGCGGATGTGCGAGCCGTCAACGTCAGCGTCAGTCATAATAATGATGCGGTGATAGCGCAATTTGTCGACGTTGAATTCGTCGCGGCCGATGCCGCAGCCCAGCGCCGTGATCAGCGTGCCGACTTCGGCGGAGCCGATCATCTTGTCGAAGCGCGCTCTCTCCACGTTGAGGATCTTGCCCTTCAGCGGCAGGATGGCCTGTGTGCGTCGGTCGCGGCCCTGCTTCGCCGAACCGCCAGCCGAGTCGCCCTCGACCAGAAAGATTTCAGACAAGGCAGGATCTTTTTCCTGACAGTCGGCAAGTTTGCCAGGCAGCCCTGCGATGTCCAGCGCACCTTTACGCCGGGTCATTTCGCGCGCCTTTCGCGCCGCCTCGCGCGCGCGGGCCGCATCGAGAATCTTATTGACGATGGCTTTGGCTTCGACCGGATGTTCCATCAGGAACTCTTCCAGACGTTGCGCAACAGCGGATTCCACCACACCCTTGACCTCGGATGACACCAGCTTGTCCTTGGTCTGCGAGGAGAACTTCGGATCCGGCAGCTTCACGCTGAGGATGGCGGTGAGACCTTCACGCGAATCGTCACCCGTGGTTTGGATTTTTTCTTTCTTCGCCGCGGATTCTTTTTCGATGTAATTATTCAGCGTCCGCGTCAATGCAGCGCGGTACCCGGCCAAGTGCGTTCCGCCGTCTTTCTGCGGAATGTTGTTCGTGTAGCAGTACATGCTCTCCTGATAAGAGTCATTCCACTGCATTGCCACTTCGACCTGCGTGCTGCCTTCCTTGGTGTTGAACCAGAGCACGGTATCGTGAACCGCCGTCTTACTGCGATTCAGATGCTGAACGAAAGCGCGCAAACCACCTTCGTGTTGAAACACTTCGGTCTTCTCGTCGCGTTCGTCGATCAATTCGATGCGCACACCGGAATTCAAGAATGACAATTCGCGCAGACGTTTCGCCAGCGTGTCGTAGTTGAAGGAGATGTTGGTGAAGATCTGCGCGCTGGGCTTAAAGCGCAACGTGGTCCCGCGCTCCTGCGTGTCGCCGACGACTGCAAGCGGTGCGACCGGTTCACCGAGTCTGTATTCCTGGCGATGCAATTTACCTTCGCGCCGGATGTTCAATTCTAAAAAGTCCGACAGCGCGTTGACGACGGAAACGCCAACACCGTGCAAGCCGCCCGACACCTTGTACGAGGTATCGTCGAATTTTCCGCCGGCATGCAAAACCGTCATGATCACTTCGGCGGCCGAGCGCTGTTCTTCCTGGTGGATATCCACAGGGATGCCGCGACCGTTGTCCGTGACGGTGATCGACTCATCAGCGTGAATGCGAACGACAATCTTGTCGCAGTGACCTGCCAGGGCCTCGTCGATCGCGTTGTCGACCACCTCAAAAACCATGTGGTGAAGGCCTGAGCCGTCATCGGTGTCGCCGATGTACATTCCGGGGCGTTTTCGGACCGCGTCCAAGCCCTTTAAGACCTTGATTTTGCTGGAATCGTAGACTTCGTTGTCGGCCATGAAGACTCTTCGGAAAAAAGGGCCGGCATTGTAACATGCGAAGCGCAAAAAGCCGAATGAGAATGCGGTAAAAACCTCAATAAATTCATAAACTTAAAGACGCCGAATCGCGACGGGAAGGAGGTTGTTCCACGTGGAACATTGTCACATAGGCAGAAGTACTCCCTGATCAAAGCGGACCTGCAATCCAGGCGCTCCCAACGCGTCAACCCGCTCATTCAGCGAGGTCACAAACAGTTGCAGACGCATCGCCCTCACCTCGTCCAGCAAGAGAGCGAGACGCTGTCCATCAAGTTCGGCGGCCGGGTCGTCCAACAGAAGAACAGGACGGGTCGGTGAATCTGAGCCAAACAGCTTTAGTTGCGCCAGAAGAAGCGCTGCCGCCAATAGCTTCTGTTGGCCGCGAGATACTTCATCCTTTGCAGCGACCCCATTCATCTGAACATGCAATTCGGCGCGTTGCGGACCCACCAGCGTAGAGCCTCGTTCGCGGTCGGCATCCCAACTATTCAGCAAAGCCTCTTCTAGGGGTTGGCCTTTCAGCCAGCCGGTTCGAAACGAGAAAGAGACTTCTCTACCCAGCAATCGCCGGCCCACGGCCTGCGCCTGCGGCAGCAGAAGCTCGACATACCGGGCACGAGCCTCTGTGATTACTTCTCCGTGGCGAACCAATTCTGAATCCCAGACGGAGGTTACTTCACGGGGCTGCCGCGCCTTGAGAGCGGCATTGCGTTGCTTCAAGGCCTGTTGGTACTTTTGCCAATGACTGACAAACCGATGTTCCACGTGGAACACTCCCCAGTCCATGAACCGCCGTCTACGCGCGGGCCCCTCTTCGATGAGCTTGTGAACTTCGGGATCGATGATCTGCGTAGGAAGCGCCAGCGCCAACTCCGCCAGACTGGCAGCGTTATGGCCGTCCACCCGCGCGCGCAATCCCGACGACGACCCCTCCACACCGATAGGAATGTCACGATTCTCAGTGCTCGCCTCTCCAAATACCACGAAGCGTGAAGCACCTCGACGGGTCAAGTGGTCTAGCCGCCGGGTTCGAAACGACCGGCCCCGTCCGAGCAGATAGATGGATTCCAATAGGCTCGTCTTACCGGAGGCGTTGGGTCCGGAGATAAAGGTGAAATCCGGATCCGGAATGAGGTTGACCCGCTGCAAGCAACGAAAATCCGTTACCTGCAGGCTTCGTAGCGTCATTCGAGATTAGAGTCTCATCGGCATCACGACGTAGCGTGCGGCCGCGCTGCCCGGGGAACGAATCAGGCAACTGCTGTTACTGTCGGTGAGTCCCACTTCCACCTCGGCACCGTCGATGGCTGACAGGGCATCGAGCAGGTAGTTGACGTTGAAACCCACTTCGAGATCGGCGCCGGCATAAACGACCTCGATCTCCTCCTCCGCCTCTTCCTGTTCGGGGTTATGCGCCTGGACTGTCATGACATTGGTTCGCAATGTAATCCGAATGCCACGATATTTTTCGTTCGACAAGATGGCGGTGCGCTGCAGGGCCTGTCGCAAGATATCGCGATCGGCCTTTACCGCATGCGGCGGAGCCGGCGGGATAACGCGACTATATTCCGGGAAACGACCGTCAATCAGCTTCGAAGTGAATCGAATGTCGCCGATCTGGGCACGAACGTGATTAGTGCCGATGGCCAACTCCACCTCACCGTCTGCGTCATCCAGAATCCGCTGCAATTCCAATACACCCTTGCGCGGCACAATCACCTGCTGCGAAGTTCCGGCTTTGGCAGGCAGGTCGGTCTCACAAATGGCCAGACGATGCCCGTCCGTCGCCACTGCACGAAGCGCCTTGCCGTCAATTTCCATCAACATGCCGTTGAGGTAGTAACGCACGTCCTGCTGTGCCATCGAGAAATGCGTCTTGTCCAACAGCCGCCGCAACTCCTTGCGGACCACTCGGACCTTCTGTTGCGGGTTGATATCCTCGATGATCGGGAACTCACTCGCCGGCAGCGTCGACAAACTGAATCGGCTGCGTCCCGCCTTGATCACGACCTTGTCGCCTTCCGCAGAGAGTGAGACGGCGAGCTTCTCCGGCAGAGCGCGCAAGATATCCAGAAACTTACGGCCTGGAACGGTGATGTCTCCGGCCAGTTGCACGGACACTTCGGAGGCTGCCACAAGTTCCACTTCCAGATCCGTCGCGGTGATGAGCAAACGGCCATCGCGAACTGCCAGCAACACGTTGGCGAGAATGGGCATGGTCTGCCGCCGCTCCACCACTCCGATGACCGCTTGCAACGGCGCCAGTAGTTTTTCTCGCTCGACCGTCAATTTCATGGGCGTTCCGTCCGACTGATTTTAAAAATTAGATTTTTATATAGCTTGATTGTGATGATTATGAGGGCGCTGCAAATCTGTGAATAACCCGCAAAATCACCGCGAATTCATAGTTATACGTTCGCTCGAAGCAATCTTAACAACTGTCCATCGCATATTCGAAACATGTGTTGGTCCTGTGGATATCAATATGCACAGGTTCATCCACATCTTTTACCCGCTAGCCTGCCAGGGTTCTCAACAGGTTCATATAGTCCTCACCGATTCGCCGTTCCACTTCGCGCAGATCCTTGATGCGTTTGCAGGCATGCATCACTGTCGTGTGATCGCGGCCACCAAAGGCGTCGCCAATTTCGGGCAGGCTGTGATTGGTCAATTCTTTGGCCAGTGCCATCGCGACCTGGCGTGGCCGCGCGATCGAACGGCTGCGACGCTTGGACAGAAGATCGGCAACGCGGATCTTGTAATACTCGGCCACTGTCTTCTGAATGTTTTCCACCGTCACCAGCTTTTCCTGCAGCGCCAGCAAATCCTTCAGCGCATCCTTGGCGAACTCCAACGTGATCGGCCGACCGGTGAAATGGGAGTTCGCAACGACGCGGCGCAGGGCGCCCTCCAACTCACGGACGTTGGATCGAATGCGCTTGGCAATGAAGAAAGCGACTTCCTCCGGCAGGTCGGTGTGGGACATCGCCGCCTTGCTCATGAGGATGGCGACGCAGGTCTCGAGCTCCGGTGGCTCTACGGCTACGGTCAGTCCCCAGCCGAAACGCGACTTGAGCCGCTCCTCCAGGCCATCCACTTCCTTCGGGTACCGGTCGCAGGTCATGATCACCTGTTGTTGCCCTTCGAGCAACGCATTGAAAGTATGAAAGAATTCCTCCTGGGAACCCTCCTTGCCGGCGAAGAACTGGATGTCGTCGATGAGCAGCGCGTCCAGCGAGCGGTACGCGGTCTTGAATTCATTGATCGTCCGGTGCTGCAGTGCCCGCACCATATCGCCGACGAAGCGCTCGCTGTGGACATAGGCCAGGCGCGCGCCCGGCGTATGCGATTTGATGGTGTTGGCCACCGCATGCATCAGATGCGTCTTGCCCAGGCCAACGCCGCCATAGATGAACAGCGGGTTGTAGGCCTTGCCCGGGTTCCCGGCCACCTGAATGGCGGCTGCCTTGGCCAATTGATTGCTCTTGCCCTCGACGAAATTGTCGAAAGTGAACTCGGGATTGATGCGGCTGCCCAGCACGACCGCCTCGGCACGCTTCGGCTTGGTGGCAGTCACCGCCGGCGCTTGAACGGCTGCCGCGGCAACCGGCTGGACCCTGGTGCCTACCTCGAGAATCACCTGGGTGACCACGCCGGCGCCGAAACTACTCACCAACTCATTGATTCTGGCAAGGGAATTCTGATTCAGCCACTCCACCACATAACGGTTGGGAGCCAGCAGATGCAATTCGCTGTCGCGCTCCAGAGCTTGAAGCGGCCGTACCCACGTATTGAACTGCCGTTCCGGCAGCTCGCTCTCCAACACGCGAAGACAGCGATTCCACAGCGACTCTGACAAGAGCGCACGCTCCTTGGGGCAAATGGGGCTTAGACCCGCGAAAAGGGGCAGCGAGTCTAGCCGCTGCCGGCGCCCTAGTCTATTGACACGTACGCCTGGCTTACGTACCCTTGCCGCCTTTCGCGAAAACCCCAGGTTATTGTTTTCGCAAACTTTTTTTGAGCATATTTTCATGAAACGCACATTCAACCCCAGCAACCTGCATCGCAACCGCACTCACGGTTTCCGCGCGCGCATGGCGACCAAGAGCGGCCGCCGCTTGCTGGCGCGCCGACGTGCCAAGGGCCGCAAGCGGCTCTGCCCGTAACGCTCGTCGCTGGAGCCTGCGCGCCAATCCGTGCTCTGAGGTTTGAAGCGCGCAAGCGCCTAACCCAGCCGGCTCAGTTTCAAGCGGTTCGCACCAAAGGCCGGCGATTCTCCAATGGCTTTTTTTCCGTCTCCGTAATGAACAATCAAAGCGAGCACGCGCGCTTAGGATTGGCCATTGCGACCAAGGTGTTTGGCACAGCAGTAGCGCGCAATCGCGTGAAACGCATCATTCGCGAATCCTTTCGTTTGAACCAAATGGCGCTTCCTCCCGTCGACATCACTGTTGCCGCACGCGATGCGGCTAAAAGTGCAACAGCCGCGCAATTGCGCGCCAGTCTCGACGATACGTGGAAATCCATAGCGGCACGGCGGTCGTGAGATGACCATAGTGATGCGGGCAGTGTTCTTGACGTTGATCCGCGGGTATCAATTGACGATCAGCCCGTTGTTGGGACCCCGCTGCCGTTTTTATCCCTCTTGTTCCTGTTACACCCATGCCGCCATCGAACGCTTCGGCCCCGTGCGCGGCACCTGGCTTGGGTTGCGCCGGATAGCGCGCTGCCATCCTTTCAACGCGGGCGGATACGATCCGGTGCCGCAGAAGAGTCCGACTCATGGCTAATCAACGTCTTTTCCTGTGGCTTGCGTTGGGAGCCATCCTCTATCTGAACTACGAAACCTGGATGCGTGACTACCATCCGCCGGTCGCGGCGAGTGCTGTCACGGCGCCAGGCGCTTCCACCACGGTAGGCGGTTCGCTCGCAGATTCGGTGCCCAAGCTCGATGCGGCGCCTGGAATTGCCGCAACCGCCGCGGCAACCGCGCCCGGCACCGCGACAGGTGTTACGGCAGGTACCGCCGCAACCGCGCCCGTGCCCGCACCTGCACCCAGCACTCCCGTCAACACGCTCAGTGGCGCCGTGGTGTCCGCCAGCGCGCAGCCGCTGTTGCAAGTGCTCACCGATGTGCTGGATGTCGGCATCAATCTCACCGGCGGAGAATTGTCGCGTTCGGATCTGCGTTTGTATCCACTACACAAGGACAATCCGAACGTGCCGGTGCGGTTGTTCAACAATGCGGCCGAATCCTCACTGAACGTGTTGCAGACCGGATTGACGGGTACGGGCGGCACAGCACAGCCCGATCACCGCGCGGTGTGGGCATCCGCGGCGCCCGCTTACCAACTGAATGACGGCGTCAACGAGCTGCGCGTGCCGCTCACCTGGAGCGACGGCAACGGTCTGACGGTGACCAAGACCTTCGTTTTCAAGCGCGGTTCCTATGCCATCGAGCTTGTCTACGACGTTCACAACGGCAGCTCCGAAGCACGGAAGTTCGCTTCCTACGCGCAGTTCCTGCGCCATTGGGAGCATGCCTCTCGCTCCTATTTCGACGTCGAGACCTACGCCTTCAAAGGCCCCGCCATTTACGACGGCACCAAGTACCGCAAGCTCAACGTGGAGAACGACGAGGACGTCAAGTACAGCGGCGCCGTGACCAGTGGCTGGTTGGCCTCCATGCAGCATCACTTCGTTTCCGCCATCGTTCCCACCGCCAGTCAAAGCTATGCTTACAGGCTGCAGGTGGCGAACAATGACTATCTGCTGGGCGCCACCGGACCCACGATCGAGATTGCGGCCGGCGGGGAAGGGCAGTTCAAGGAAACCTTGTACACCGGACCCAAGCTGCAGGCGCAATTGGCCACGGTCGGTCCGCGGCTCGAATTGACGGCGGACTACGGCAAGCTGACGGTGATTGCGGGCCCGTTGTTCACCGCGCTCAAGTGGGTGCATGGCATCGTCGGCAATTGGGGCTGGGCCATCATCCTCGTCACCGCGATGATCAAGCTGGTGTTCTATCCCTTGAGCCAGGCGAGTGGCCGCTCGATGGCGAAGATGCGCGCCGTTGCGCCGCGCATGAAACAGATCCAGGAGAACTTCAAGGACGACCGCGAAAAACTCGGCCGCGCCATGATGGACCTGTACAAGCGCGAGAAGATCAATCCGCTCGCCGGCTGTCTGCCCATGCTGGTGCAGATCCCGTTCTTCATCTCCTTTTACTGGGTGCTGCTGGAAAGCGTGGAAATGCGCCAGGCGCCCTTCATGCTGTGGGTCAACGACCTGTCGGCGCGCGATCCGTTTTTCATACTGCCGCTGCTGATGGGCGCCGCGATGTTCGGGCAGTTCAAACTGAATCCGCCACCGCCGGATCCGATGCAGGCCAAGATCATGCAGTTCATGCCGCTGGTCATGACCGGCATGATGGCCTGGTTCCCCGCGGGTCTCGTGCTGTACTGGTTGACCAATACTGTGCTGTCCATTGTCCAGCAATGGCGGGTCAACGATGTCGTTGCGCGGGAGGCCGCCAAACGCCGGTCGTAGATGAGCGCCAACGACACCATCGCCGCGGCAGCCAGTCCACCCGGGCGTGGCAGCGTCGGCGTGATCCGGGTGTCGGGGCCGCTGGTACCGCAGGTGGCCCTGGCCTTGCTGGGTGCATTGCCCGCGCCACGCTTGGCGCAGCTTGCCCAATTCCGCGACGGTCTGGGCGAGACGCTGGATCAAGGTCTGGCTCTGTATTTTCCCGCACCGCATTCCTTCACCGGCGAAGACGTGCTCGAACTGCAGGGTCATGGCGGCAGCGTGGTGATCGACCTGCTGCTGCAGCGATTGTTTGAACTCGGCTGCCGGCAGGCCCGGCCCGGTGAATTCAGTGAACGCGCCTTTCTGAACGACAAACTCGATCTGGCGCAGGCCGAAGGCATCGCCGACCTGATCGATGCGTCCTCGCGCGCCGCGGCGCGTGCTGCTTTGCGAACGCTGCGCGGTGAATTTTCTGCGCGCGTCGCCGCACTGGAAGCGGCACTCAAAGGCTTGCGCATCTATGTCGAGGCCGCCATCGATTTTCCCGACGAAGAGGTGGACTTTCTGTCGGACGACGAATTGCAGCGCCGGCTGCAGGAAGTCTTCGCACAATTCGACGCACTGTCGGCGGCTGCACGTCAGGGCGTGGTGCTGAACGAGGGCCTCAAGATCGTATTGGTCGGTGAGCCGAATGTCGGCAAGTCGAGCTTGATGAATGCGCTCGCCGGCGACGATGTCGCCATCGTCACCGAGATCCCCGGCACCACGCGTGACCTGCTGCGGCAGCAGATCCGTATCGATGGCATCGCGATGAATCTGGTGGATACGGCCGGGTTGCGCGAGGCCGGTGATCGTGTCGAAGCCGAAGGCATCCGGCGCGCGCGGCTCGAAATGTCGCAGGCCGATCTGGTTTTGTACATTGTCGATGCCGCCGCGATCGAGCCGACGGCCCAACAGCTCGCGCAATTGCCGCAGGGCATGGCCGCGACATTGGTATTCAACAAAATCGACACGGTAGGGCGCGCGGCGGAATTGAATGCCTCACTCACGCCACCGCGGGTGTACCTCAGCGCCACGGGTGGGCAGGGATTGGACCTGCTGCGTACGCATCTGAAGTCGGCGGCAGGATTGAACGAGGCAGACGCCGGCGTGTTCGCCGCGCGGCGGCGTCATCTGACTGCATTGCGCATTGCGCGCGATCATACCGATGTGGCAGCAACGGTCCTGATGAATGAGCGTGCCTTTGAACTGTTCGCAGAAGAACTGCGGCTCGCTCAGCACGCTTTAGGGGAGATCACCGGCACGTTCAGCAGCGATGATTTGCTGGGCGCGATTTTCAGCAGTTTCTGTATCGGAAAATAATCCTGGATTGTTGGTTGGGGTCTTCCGAGAGCGCAGTACCTGCTTCAGCCAGCGCTCAGCCTGCGCCACATAGGTATATGAGGCAGGCACCACCAGCAGGCTCAGCGCCGTCGAGGTGATCAACCCACCTATCACAGCGATTGCCATCGGCTTTCGAAAACTGCCGTCGCCGCTGCCCAAGCCGAGCGCCAGCGGCAGCATGCCTGCCACCATCGCCACGGTGGTCATGACGATGGGTCGGGCACGTTTGTGGCAGGCCTCGATCAGCGCGTCGTGCTCACTCAGTCCCATGTCACGCACGCCGATGATGGCGTAGTCCACCAGCAGGATGGAATTCTTGGTGACGATACCGAGCAGCATCACCAGCCCGATCAATGCCGGCAATCCCATCTCGCTTCCGCCCAGCAACAGCGCGACGAAGGCGCCACCAATCGACAGCGGCACCGCGGACAGAATGGTTATCGGCTGAAAGAAATCTTTGAACAGCAGCACCAACACGCAGTAGATCAGCACGACGGCGATGAGCAGTGCCGTCCCAAACCCGGCGAACAACTCCTGCATGAACTCGGCATCGCCGGATTCCTTCCATTGAACGCTCGAGGGCAGCGACTTCGCCGCCGGCAGTGCCAGCGCATCTTTCAGGGCATCACCGAGCGAATGTCCGCCCAGATCCGCGGTGATGGACACGTTGCGACGCCGGTCGAAGCGGTCGATCTGGGATGGACCGCTCTCCATCGAAATCTGCGCCACCGAATCGATGGGCACCGGTCCGCCGCGGGCGGGAACGCGCAATTGAGACAGGACCGATAAATCGCCGCGCATGCTTTGCGGAATCAGCACCGCGATGTCGACTTGCCGATCGTCCAGATTGAGCTTCGCCAACGCGGCGGTGAAGTCTCCGCTGGTGGCGATGCGCATGGTCTCCGCGATGGACTGCGCGCTTACGCCGCGTTCCGCGCTACGCGCTGCATCCGGCCGCACGGTGATCTCCGGCTTCTCCAGGCTGGCGGTCGAGTTGATGCTGCTCAGATAGGGCAGGGAGCGAAGTTGGTTCTGTAGTTCGTCGGCCGTGGCCTTGAGCGTTGCGCCGTCGCGACTCGACAACAGAATGGCCAGCTTCTCACCCGGCGCGCCATTGCCGATGGAGAAGCGCGCGCCGGCGACACCGTTCAGACGCTCGCGCATCAAGTTTTCGACTTTGGTCTGCGAAGGACGGCTGTTGCGTGGGGTGAGAACCACCGTCAAGGAGGCCTTGCGAACTTCGCCGCCGGCACCGCCGCCAGCGGGGCCGGCTACTTGCGGCTGTCCGACGGTGGTGAACACGCGCGCGATCCCCGGCACCGGAGACGGTCCATCGGTGAGCCGCCGCCGTGCATCTTCGGCGACTGCCAGCGTGGAGTCGATGCTCACGCCCGGCGGCAGTTCCAGACTGATGGTGGTGGTTCCCCTGTCGCCGGCCGGGATGAAGCCGGCAGGCAGCAGCGCAATCAATGCCAGCGAGGCGAAAAAGAATGCGGTGGCGGCTATCAGGGTGGTGGCGCGATGCTGAACGCACCAGCGGACCCATTGAAGATACGTTCGCATCACACGCCCGTCCGCGGCTTCGCGTTGAACGCCGGGCTTGAGCAACCACACCGCCATCATCGGCGTCATCAGTCGCGCCACCAGCAGCGAGGTGAGAATGGCCGCCACCGCAGTCCAGCCGAATTGCTTGAAGACCAGGCCCGGCACGCCGCTCATGAAGGCCGTCGGCAGAAACACCACCACCAGCGCCATGGTGGTGGCGATGACGGCCAGTCCGATCTCCGTCACCGCATCTTCGGTCGCCTGGCGTATGGTCTTGCCCATGTGCGAATGGCGCGCGATGTTTTCGATTTCCACGATGGCATCATCGACCAGAATGCCCACCACCACGGACAGCGCCAGCAGGGTCAGCGTGTTCAAGGAGAAGCCGGCCCAATAGATGATGGCGAAGGTCGGGATAATCGACAGCGGCAGCGTGAATGCACCGAGCAGGGTCGCGCGCCAATCGCGAAGAAAAATCCACACCACAAGCATGGCGAGCACGGCGCCCTCATACAACATGTCCATGGAGCCGTTGAATTGGTCCTGGGTGTGCTGGACGGTTCCGGTGATAAGTTCGAATTTCAAGTCCGGATGCTGATTCGACAACATCTGCACGGTGTTCGCGACGCCGGCCGCGATCGTGATTTCGTCAAACCCCTTGGTCTGCTTGATCTGAAAACCTACTGCCGGTCGGCCATCGAGCAACGCGGCCTGCGTCCGGTCAGCAATCGTGTCCTTGATGGTCGCGACCTGATCCAGCCGCACGTACCCGCCGGCACTCAAGGCAATCGGCAGCGCGGCCAGATCGGCCGCCTGTCTGACGGTGGCGATGGTGCGCAGTCCCTGTTCGCCCCCACCGATCTGACTCCGGCCGCCGGAGGCTTCCTGCTGCACGCGTTTTAATGCGCGCGAAACATCCGCTGCGGTGATACCCAGCGCATCCATCCGCGGTGGGTCGACCAGTACCTGCACCTGACGCGTGCCACCGCCAACGCGTGAAAATTCACCGACGCCGGGCACGGCCACGATGGCTCGCGAGATGGTGTCATCGACAAACCAGCTCAAGGCCTCTTCGTTCATCACCGAGCTGGTGACGGCATAGGTCAGCATGGGACCGCCCGGGCCCAGCGTGAGCTTGCTGACCGTGGGCTCTTCGAGGTCCGAAGGTAGATCGCGGCGGGTCTTGTCGACCGCGTCCTTCACGTCGATCAGCGCATCGGAGAGATTGCGGCCGATTCGAAATTCGACGGTGAGCGTCACCAATCCTTCGCCGATCCGGGTGCTGATGTGCTTCAGTCCCTGCAGCGATGCCAGAGAGTCCTCGACCCGCCTTGCCACTTCAGTTTCCATCTGCGCCGGCGCCGCGCCCGGCAGACGCAGTCGCACCTCGACGGTCGGAAAATCCAGGTCCAAAAATTCCTTGACGGGGAGACTGTGGAATCCCCACAGGCCGGCGATCGTCAGGATCGCGAACAGCAGCACGGAGGGAATAGAGTTGCGGATCGACCAGGTCGCGAAGTTCATGATCGTGAGCCGTCGCCCGTCGCGCTACGCACGTCGCTACGCACGTCTGCCTCCTCCGCGATTCGCACGATGTCATTGTCGTTGATGAAACCGGCGCCGCGAGCCACCACGACATCGCCTTCCTGCACGCCGGAGAGGATCTCGGTGACGGTTCCCTGCCTGCGACCCGTACTCACGGCCACCTGCTGCGCATGCGTCCCCTGCAGACGCATCACGTAGCTGCGGCCGTCGCGGATCACTACGCTTTGCGCGGGCACTGTCAACGCCTCGCTGACATCTTTGACGATGTCGCCGCTGGCGAACATGCCGGCACGCGCCGCGACGGACGGCTCGAGATCCGCGTACGCAATGACGAGGCGCGTGTCAGCGCTCAAGGACGGGGCAATCTGTCGGATGCGGCCGCCGACGGATTGGCCGTCCGGCAATTGCAATCGCACGCGTAAGGCCGGCGTCACCTGGGCGACCTGGGTTGCATTGAGCTCAGCGCGCCATTCCAAACGGCTCTGTCGGATGAAGCGGAACATCTCGGTGCCGGCCTGCGCCACCATCCCCAAGGAGGCGGTGCGCGCGGAAATGACGCCATCGTCCGGCGCGGTCAACGCGGTGTATTGCAGCTTGAGCTGTGCCGCCGCCAGCGCAGCGGCAGCCTGCGATGCCTGTGCGCGCGCGGTTGCCGCTACCGTGGTGTTCTGCAAAATGTCCTGCTCGCTCAAGGCGCCGGAGGCTTTCAATGCCAGAGCTCGATCGCGGTTCGCCTCTGCCTGCTGCGCGTTGGCCTGCGCTTGCGCCACATTCGCCTGCGCCTGCGTCCGCTCGGTGCGCACGGTTGCGTCATCCAGCCGCGCCAATACCTGTCCCTTCTTGATCACGTCGCCGACGTTTACGTTGACCAGCACCACCGGGAGGCCGGAAATTCGCGCCCCGATGCTGCCCTCCTGCCAGGCCGCAATGGCGCCGGAGGCCTTGATGACCGTGGGCAACGGCATGCGCGCGGCGCGCGCCACCGTTACCGTCAGAGCCGGCCGCGCCTGTGCCGCAGCCGCACCGGCAGAATCCTTGGGCTTGGAGGTCGCGGCCCAGGCGGCAATGGCAATCAATGTCACCGCGGTGGCGGCCACCACGGCCCAGGTGCGACCCGGTAGTCCGGATACAGTGTTCCACATGGTCAATTGCCGCTCCCGGCGGTTGGTGAACGCGTGTCGGACGGCGCTGGCAAGGGCCCGGATTTGCGAATATCGTATGGCCGCCCGGATTTACCGGCTCACAATAAGGAATAAAGGCATGTTGCGCAAAAGTGCGGCGGAATTTCTCGGTACTTTCTGGTTGGTCCTGGGTGGCAGCGGGCCGCATGCCGCTGAGCAGCGCGCTGAGCTATGTGGTCGCGCAGGTCCTCGGCGCCTGTGCAGCCAGTGCGGTGCTGGCCTATATCGCGTCGGGCAAAGCCGGTTTTGACCTGGTGGGTGGCGGTTTCGCAGCCAACGGCTATGCCGAGCATTCGCCCGGCGGCTACTCCCTCGGTGCTGCCTTCGTCAGCGAATTCGTCATGACCTTCTTCTTTCTCATGATCATTCTGGGCACCACGGCCAAGCGGGCCGCGGCGGGGTTCGCGCCGCTGGCCATCGGCCTGTCCCTGACGCTCATCCATTTGGTGAGCATTCCGGTGACCAACACGTCGGTGAATCCGGCACGCAGCACGGGTTCGGCATTGTTCGTCGGGGGTTGGGCCATTGAGCAGTTGTGGTTGTTCTGGCTGGCGCCGATCGCCGGCGCCGTCGTGGCCGGCGTCGTCCATCGTTGGCTGGATCGGAACGACTGACGCGGCCACATGTCTCGCGAAGCTGACCCAAGGTTGCCTGCGCCGGTCGAGGCAGCCTTGTGCGAGATTTTCGGGGAAGCGGCGCGCAAGGTACGCCTGGTGCCGCATTCCTTCTTCGCAAGTTTGCACGGCCGCGCGGATGCGACTACGCGCCGCAATGTCATTTATCTGCGCGGCTCGCTGCAAGGATTTCTGAACGACCCGGAATTGATGCTGCACGAATATTTCCATGTGCTGCATCAATGGCGCACCCGCCGCCTGACGGTTGTGGGCTACCTGCTGGAGTGGCTGAGGCGCGGGTATTGGAACAATCGATTCGAACGCGAGGCGCGAGATTTTACCGCGGCGCACCTGCACCGGATGCATGCCCTGATGGCGGCAGCTTCCGCTGAGACAGTGACAGGCTGACCAGGCAGATAAGGATGCCGAAAATTGTGCAAAGCAGCGCGACATATGGAAACAGGTAGAACCAAGCCAGCATCAATGTGCCGCAGGCTGCCAGGAGCAGGATCAACCCCGACCAGGACCTTGTTATTTCACGTGTTTCTTTCATGGCGGACTCCGCAGATTCGCTTAACATGGAGCGAGTTTGCTGCAGTTCCGGGTAGTACGAAATACGGCGTTCAGGGTATTCGCCTGTAAGAAATCCCTCACGCGCCGCGGAAGCCCTTACCCCAACATGGATTCGCGCCGCCAGTGTCGGGCGGTGAACAGGATAAGCACGCCCGCGACGCCCAACGACACGACTGCAGAGACAGCCAGATCCATCAACGCCGGCGTTTCACCGCGCAAGACGCTGGTCATGAGCAGATGCTGGCTCAACGACGGGATGGGCATCAGCGAACTCTTGGTCTTGAGCGAGTAAATGCTGGCGAACGCGATGGGCAGCGTCGGCACCAGCAGGACCGTGGTGAGGTAGGTTTGTGCTTCACGGTAACTGCGCGTGAAGGAAGCGACGAAGGTCATCAGCGCCGCACCCAGCGGCACGAAGGGCAGACAGATGGCGAACAGCAGCAACGCAGACTCTGCGCCAAGGTTCGAACTCATGCCGAGTTTTTCCAGCGGAACGAAACGAAACACCGTGACGAAGGCGGCGAGCGTGATGGCCAGCGACAGCGTCATGTAGGCGCAGGTCGCCAGAATCTTACCGCCGACCAGCGAACTGCGCGCCACCGGCAAGGTCAACAAGGCCTCGAGCGACCCGCGCTCGCGCTCGCCCGCCGTGCAGTCGATGGCCAGGTACAAGCCGCCCATCAACATCGCAAACAACACGAAATAGGTCATGAAACCCAGGATGACCACCGCCTTGCCGGTGGGCGTCGCAATGTCCACATCGTCCACGGCGATGGGCAGTGCGATCAGCGGATCGATGCCGCGGATCTGCAGGCGCACCTGCGCGATTTCGCTGCCGAATCCTGACAGGAGAGACTTGATGCGATCGACGTTCTTACGGGATTGCGAATCGGCGCTGTCGGCCACCAGCTGCAGCGGCGCCGGCATGCCGGCGGTGAAGCGCGTCGCATAGTCCGCCGGCACGACCAGCACCATCTGCGCCGCGCCGCTGCGTACCACGTCGCGCGCGGCGTCTGCCGACAATGGGACGCGCGTCAATTGCACGCCATGCGACTGCAGAAACTGCAGCAGGCCGGGTGCATGATCGCCGCCGGCGACGGTCATCTGCAGCGGCACATCGGCCTCGGCCAGACTTTGATCCAGCATTCGCGTCACCATGGCGCCGAACAGAATCGGACCGAACAAGGGCCCAAACAGCAACGCCGACAACAGCGTGCGCCGGTCGCGCAGGTTTTCGATGAATTCCTTGTAGAAGACCGTGAGGAGGGCGCGCATCAGCTTAACCCCTCGGCGCTGCCCAGCACCCGCAAAAAGGCATCTTCGAAGGTGGAGGCGCCGCAGCGCTCGCGAATATTCAACGGCGTGTCATCCGCCAGCAGCGTGCCTGAGCCGATGATGACGACCCGATCGCAGAGCGCGGCAATCTCCTGCATCACATGCGAGGAGAACAATATGCAGTGCCCCTCCGCCTTCAGCCGCAACAGCAATTCACGCAGGTTGCGGATGGCCATGACGTCCAGCCCATTGGTGGGTTCGTCCAGGATCAGATTGCGCGGCGAGTGGATGAGCGCTCGCGCCAACGCGGTCTTCACGCGCTGGCCTTGCGAAAATCCTTTGGCACGACGGTCGATGAAGCTGCTCATCTCCAGCGTCCGCTCAAGTTCCTGCAACCGCGCGGCAACCACCGCCGCGCTCAAGCCTTGCAACGCGCCGAAATAGGCAATGTTCTCGCGCGCCGTGAGATTGGCATACAGGCCTGCGGCGTGCGGCAGCACGCCCAACTTAGCGCGCGCCGCGGAAGTTTCGCCGGCGATGTCGGTGCCATCGATGAGCGATGCGCCCGCGTCAGCCGTAAGGACGCCATACAGCAGGCGCAGGCAGGTCGATTTGCCGGCACCGTTGGGACCCAGCAGGCCGGTGATCTCGCCATCGCGGGCCATGAACGACACGGAGTCGACGGCACGCACTGCGCCGAACCGCTTGGATAGGCCGCGTGCTTCGATCATGGCGACGGCCCGCTGACCGCAACGAAAAAAGGCTTGGGTCGATGCCGCTTCAAACAGGTGGCGTCAAGGGTCGCGGGTTTCGCGTTGTCGAGAAAATCCGCCATCAGGCGCGGCACACAGGCGGTGGCAAGTTGACCGTGACCTTCTCCGGGCAGTATCAAGTGCCGATGCTGTGTCAGTCCGCGCGCCGCGCGAAACGCAGCGTCAGGAGGCGTGACGGGGTCGGCCTCCCCCGACAGCAGCAGGGTGGGAACCTCGCTGCTTAGATGCGCGTGCAGAGTCGGACTGACCGGCCCACGCGGCCAGAGTGAGCAGATCTCCCGCAGCCCATCCAGCTGATCCGTGCTTTGATAGGTCTTCGCCATCTCAGCGCGATCGAGTTGCACGGTCTCGATCACCGGCCAGTCCTCACTGCACACCACCGTGTTCTGCATACCGATGGCCAGCTGATCGCCCACCTGCCGCGCAGTCATGACGGCTTGCGCGGCCATCGGCGCCAGATCCCCCTGTGCTGCGCGATGAATCAGCAGCGGCAGCATCGATGCCTGCGTGCTGCTGTAGGACAACAACCGCAACGCGGCGCCCAACACCGAACGGTTGAAGGTCAGCGGCATTCGGGTGTCGTTGGTGGGATCGGACAACTCGAGGGGCACCTGCGTGTTGCCGAATCGCAGCTTCAAGGCCGACCATTCCGTTGCCAGTTGCGGATAGGCGCGGGCGCACTCGGTGTTGCCTGCGCAGCGCGCAAGGATGGCCCGCAGCGCGCGCTCGCCGTCGAGCGGCGTGTCCGGTCCAATGGGACGCTGCGGATCGATGACGCCATCGAGCACTACTGCTTCCACCTGTGCGCCGTACGACCGCATGTATTCCTGCGCCACGCGCGTGCCGTACGAGGCGCCGTACAGGTCGATGCGCTCGTAACCCAGTGCGCGTCGCGCCTCTTCCAGATCCTGTACCGCAGCCGCCGTGGTGTAGAACCGCACGCGGTTGCCGAGCTTGCCCAGGCAGGCCTTCGTCGCGGCGCGGATCGCCGCCGGCGTGTTGGCCTCATCAGTCCAATCCTGCGGAAATTCGCATTGCATGGGCGAGGAGGCGCCGGTGCCGCGCTGGTCCAGCAGCACGATGTCGTGATTGCGATTGATGCGTGCAAAGGCGGGCGCGACGCTCACGTACATCGCGATCGCGCTCTGACCCGGCCCGCCGGCGAGCAGAAACAGCGGACTTGCCAGCTTGCGTCGGTTGAGCGCCGCGACGCGGGCAACCTTCAGCTCGATGTGGTTCGAGGCCGGGTCGTCGCGGTTTTCCGGCACGCTTAACTGGCTGCATTGCGCCTGTACCGAATTCAGCCGCAAGGGATGCTCCAAACGGCACTCGCTCCATTGCAGCGGCGGTGCGCTCCAGGCGGGATTTGCGCCTAGAATTCCCACCACCAACGCAGCCAGCGCCCGCCAGGCGAGGCGCAGGGCAGTCGGCAGCGCCTGGCTGGGTGCGATCGTCATCGTGAATTCGCGACGCGCCAGTGCGCGCAAAGGCCGGCGAGTTGGTAAATTGTCAGCACTGAAACAACCAGACTCGGTGGATCATTTATGAGCGTCATTCGGGAAGCGGATCTCATCGCCAGCGTGGCGGATGCTTTGCAGTACATTTCTTATTATCACACGCCGGATTTCATTCAAGCGATGGGACGTGCCTATGATTTGGAACGTAGTCCGTCCGCGCGAGACGCGATCGCACAGATCTTGACCAATTCGCTGCTGTGCGCGCAGGGCCACCGGCCGATCTGCCAGGACACCGGCATCGTGGTCGTGTTCGTCAAAGTGGGCATGGGCGTCCGCTGGGATGCCAGCCGCGATCTCGATGCCATGATCAACGAAGGCGTGCGCCAGGCGTATCTGAATCCCGCCAACAAACTGCGCGCCTCGATCGTCGCCGACCCGGCCTTCAAGCGCGGCAATACCAAGGACAACACGCCGGCCGTGATCCACACCGAGTTCGTCCGCGGCGATCACCTGGAGATCACCGTGGCGGCAAAAGGCGGCGGCTCCGAAAACAAGTCCATGTTCGAGATGCTCAACCCCTCCGACTCGGTTGCGGACTGGGTGCTGGAGCGTGTGCCGGAGATGGGCGCGGGCTGGTGTCCGCCGGGCATGCTGGGCATCGGCATCGGCGGCAGCGCCGAGAAGGCGATGCTGCTGGCGAAGAAATCATTGATGGATCCCATCGACATCCTGGAATTGCAGGCGCGCGGCCCGAGCTCCAAGATCGAAGAACTGCGGTTGGAGATCTTCAATCGCGTGAACTCACTGGGCATCGGCGCGCAGGGCTTGGGCGGCTTGACCACGGTGCTTGATGTCAAAATCCTCGACTACCCCACGCATGCCGCATCGTTGCCCGTCGCGGTCATTCCCAATTGCGCGGCGACCCGCCACGTGCATTTCACCCTGGATGGTTCGGGACCTGCGCATCTGGAGCCACCGGATCTGAATCTGTGGCCCAAGGTGACGTGGGTGGCGGATGCCGCGGCGCGCCGTGTCGATCTGAACACCCTGAGCGCCGCGCAGGTGCAGTCCTGGAAACCCGGCGAGCGCATTTTGCTGTCGGGCAAGATGCTCACCGGCCGCGATGCCGCGCACAAGCGCATCTGCTCACTGCTCGATGCCGGTCAACCGCTGCCGGAAGGGCTCGATTTCAACGGCCGTGTCATCTACTACGTCGGACCCGTGGATCCGGTGGGCAACGAAGTGGTGGGGCCGGCAGGTCCGACCACGGCCAATCGCATGGACCGTTTCACCGGGACGATGCTGGCGAAGACCGGGTTGCTGGCCATGGTGGGCAAGGCCGAACGAGGTGAGTCCGGCATCGAGGCCATTCGCAAACATAAATCCGCGTATCTCATCGCTGTCGGTGGTGCGGCGTATCTCGTCGCCAAGGCGATTCGCGCGAGCCGCGTTGTCGCCTTCGCTGATTTAGGGATGGAGGCGGTGTACGAATTCGACATCCGCGATATGCCGGTGACAGTGGCGGTGAGCGCGGACGGCGAATCCGTGCATGAGACCGGACCTGCGCAGTGGCGTGGGAAATTCGCCGGCATTCCGATCAGCGTCGATTCCTGATCCGTTAGAACACGTAGCTGAAGGTGATGGAGCCGAAGTTCTGCGCGGCGCTCTGCCCGTAGAATTCCTTGGTCCGCAGGTAGTGCGCGTAGGCTATCTTGCCGCGCCGCCACGACCAGGCGACGCCCAGCGCGGCATCGCCGACGAG
>JANMXI010000266.1:0-42803 GCA_031394735.1 Pseudomonadota bacterium
CTCGGGAACGCCGGCCCACCGCCGCACATTGCACACCACAACAATTCACGGGCCGACGCGAGCGATCTGCGGCGCAACCGATACCCGCCCCCGCGCTCCCGGCATTCAAAGGACGAAAAAAAACGCCGGGCAAACAGCGCAAGAGATTGCGCAGCCTGCCCGGCGTATTAGATCGACTAGTTACTCAGCAGTTTCGGATTCGCCAGCAACCGCCGGTTCATCAGACTCAGAGAGCCCGCCAGAAACGTCCATGAAGCTACGCCGACTGTCATCATAAGCACCCCGGCGCTGCGCGTGATACGCAAAGCCCGTGCCCGCCGGAATCAGCCGGCCGACGATGACGTTTTCCTTCAAGCCGCGCAGACCGTCCTTCAAGCCCCGTACCGCGGCTTCCGTCAGCACGCGCGTGGTTTCCTGGAACTATGCGGCCGAAATGAACGACTCGGTCGCCAGCGATGCCTTGGTGATGCCCAACAGCATCGGATCCCAGGTCGCCTGCTCCTTGCCGGCATGCTTCTGCTTGGCGATGACATCCAGCAACCGACCGCGGTCCATCTGTTCGCCGCGCAGCATTCCCGAGTCGCCCGGAGAGACGACTTCGATCTTGCGCAGCATCTGCCGCACGATGACTTCGATGTGCTTGTCGTTGATTTTCACGCCCTGCAAGCGATACACGTCCTGGATTTCGCGGACCAGATAATTGGCCAGCGCTTCCACGCCCTGCAATCGCAAAATGTCGTGCGGGTTCGGTTCGCCGTCCGCGATGACTTCGCCCTTCTCCACCTGTTCGCCTTCGAACACGTTGAGATGGCGCCACTTCGGAATCAACTCTTCGTACTTATCACCGGTTTCCGGCGTGATGATCAAGCGGCGCTTGCCCTTGGTTTCCTTGCCGAAGCTGACCGTGCCCGAGCGCTCGGCGAGAATCGCCGAATCCTTGGGCTTGCGGGCTTCGAACAGATCCGCCACGCGCGGCAGACCGCCCGTGATGTCGCGGGTTTTGGAAGACTCCTGCGGGATGCGCGCGATGACATCGCCCACGGACACCTTCGCGCCGTCTTCCAGGCTGACGATGGCGCCGGCCGGCAAGGCGTAAACCGCCGGAATGTCGGTGTTGGCAAACGTGACTTCTTTGCCTTTGGTGTTGAGCAACCGTACCACCGGGCGCAGGTCCTTGCCGCCCGAGCCGCGCTGCTTCGGATCCAGCACCACGGTGCTGGTGAGGCCGGTGACATCGTCCACCTGGCTCGTGACGGTGATGCCGTCGTCGAAGTCGGAGAACTTGATGAAGCCGGCCACTTCCGTAACCACGGGATGTGTATGCGGATCCCAGTTGGCGGTCGACTGACCGGCCGCCACTGAATCGCCGTCGTTCACCGTGATGGTGGCGCCGTACGGAATCTTGTAACGCTCGCGCTCGCGACCGAACTCATCCACTACGCCCAGTTCACCGGAGCGAGAGACCGCAACCAGATGACCTTTCTCGTGACGCACCGTCTTGATGTTGTGCAGACGAATCGTGCCCTTGCTCTTGACCTCGACACCATTCGCCGCCGCGGCCCGCGATGCCGCGCCGCCGACGTGGAAGGTGCGCATGGTGAGCTGCGTGCCCGGTTCGCCGATGGATTGGGCGGCGATGACGCCGACCGCTTCACCGATGTTGATGCGATGCCCGCGGCCCAGATCGCGGCCGTAGCATTGCGCGCACACGCCGTAGCGGGTTTCGCAGGTAATGGGCGAACGCACCATGACCTGGTCGACACCCATTTTCTCGAGCAGTTTGACCAGCTTTTCATCGATCATCGTGCCCGCCGCCACCAGCACTTCGCCGGTTGCCGCGACGGCGACATCCTCGGAGGCGACGCGTCCCAGCACGCGCTCGCCCAAGCCTTCCACCACATCGCCGCCTTCGACGATCGGAGTGATCGACAGACCAAAGCTCGTGCCGCAATCAATCTCACTCAACACCAGATCCTGCGCCACGTCGACCAGGCGGCGTGTCAGGTACCCGGAGTTCGCCGTCTTCAACGCCGTGTCGGCCAAGCCTTTACGTGCGCCGTGCGTCGAGATGAAGTACTGCAATACGTTCAAGCCTTCGCGGAAGTTCGCCGTGATCGGCGTTTCGATGATCGAGCCGTCCGGCTTGGCCATCAGGCCGCGCATGCCGGCCAGCTGCCGGATTTGCGCTGCGGAACCGCGAGCGCCCGAATCGGCCATGATGAAAATCGAATTGAAGGACTTTTGACGGACCTTGTTGCCCTTGGAATCGGTGACTTCATCCGAGCCCAATTTCTCCATCATCGCCTTGGCGACCTGGTCATTGGTGCGCGACCAGATGTCGACGACCTTGTTGTAGCGTTCGCCGTTGGTGACCAACCCGGTGGAGTATTGCTCCTGGATTTCCTTCACTTCCTTCTCGGCGGTGGCCAGGATCTTGCCCTTGCTTTGCGGCACGACCATGTCGTCCACGCCGATGGATACACCGGCGCGGGTCGCATAGTGGAAGCCCGTGTACATGAGCTGGTCCGCGAACACCACGGTCTCTTTCAGGCCCACGTTGCGGTAGCAGGCATTGATCGTGGCCGAGATCGTCTTCTTGGTCATGTCCTGATTGATCGCATCGAAGGACAGTCCCTTCGGCAGGATCTCGGACAACAACGCGCGGCCGACGGTCGTGTCGACGATGCGGATCTTGTGCGACAGCGGTCCACCTTTGACCTCACGCACGTAATCCGACAATCGCACTTTGACCTTGGCATGCAGATCGACATGGCGGCTCTCGTAGGCGCGGTGCACCTCGTGGATGTCGCCGAAGGCCATGCCCTCGCCCTTGGCGCCGACGCGTTCGCGGGTCATGTAGTACAGACCCAGCACCACGTCCTGCGACGGGACGATGATCGGATCGCCGTTGGCGGGCGAGAGGATGTTGTTGGAAGACATCATCAGCGCGCGCGCTTCGAGCTGCGCTTCGATCGACAGCGGCACGTGTACGGCCATCTGGTCGCCGTCGAAGTCGGCGTTGAACGCCGTACACACGAGCGGGTGCAGTTGGATCGCCTTGCCCTCGATCAGCACAGGCTCGAAAGCCTGGATGCCGAGGCGATGCAAGGTCGGTGCGCGGTTGAGCAGCACCGGATGTTCGCGGATCACCTCTTCGAGGATGTCCCACACTTCCGGACCTTCTCGCTCCACCAGGCGCTTGGCGGCCTTGATGGTCGAGGCTTCGCCGCGAATCTGCAGCTTGGAGAAAATGAATGGCTTGAACAGTTCCAGCGCCATTTTCTTCGGCAGACCGCATTGATGCAGACGCAGCGTCGGACCCACCACGATGACCGACCGGCCCGAGTAGTCGACGCGCTTGCCGAGCAGGTTCTGACGGAACCGGCCCTGCTTGCCTTTGATCATGTCGGCGAGCGACTTCAGCGGACGCTTGTTGGTGCCGGTGATGGCGCGGCCACGACGACCGTTGTCGAGCAGCGCATCCACCGCTTCCTGCAGCATGCGCTTTTCGTTGCGCACGATGATGTCCGGCGCATTCAGCTCGAGCAGCCGGCGCAGACGATTGTTGCGGTTGATGACGCGGCGATACAGATCGTTCAAATCGGAGGTGGCGAAGCGGCCACCGTCCAGCGGCACCAGCGGACGCAGGTCCGGCGGCAGCACGGGCAGAACGGTGAGCACCATCCACTCGGGCTTGTTGCCCGACTCGATGAACGACTCGAGCAGCTTCAGACGCTTGGACAGGCGCTTGATCTTGGTCTCGGAGGCCGTGTTGCCCATGTCCTCGCGGACCTTGATCACTTCGGCGGCCAGATCCATGGACTTGAGCAGTTCGTGCACGGCTTCGGCGCCCATACGGGCATCGAATTCATCGCCGTGTTCTTCGATGGACTCCAGGTACATCTCGTCCGTCAGCAATTGCCCGCGTTGCAGCGAGGTCATGCCCGGGTCGACGACCACGAAAGCTTCGAAGTACAGCACGCGCTCAATCTCCCGCAGCGTCATGTCCAGCATGAGGCCGATGCGCGAGGGCAGCGACTTCAGGAACCAGATGTGAGCCGTCGGGCTGGCGAGTTCAATGTGGCCCATGCGCTCGCGGCGCACTTTGGACTGCGTCACTTCGACGCCGCACTTCTCGCACACCACGCCGCGGTGCTTCAGACGCTTGTACTTGCCGCACAAGCATTCGTAGTCCTTCACGGGTCCGAAGATCTTGGCGCAGAACAGACCGTCGCGTTCAGGTTTGAACGTGCGGTAGTTGATGGTCTCCGGCTTTTTGACTTCGCCGTAGGACCAGGAACGGATCATGTCAGGCGAGGCCAGACCGATCTTGATCGAGTCGAAATTTTCGACCGGAACCTGCGTTTTGAACAGTTTGAGTAAGTCTTTCATATCGATTAAGCCTCGCTCTCGAGTTCAATGTTGATTGCCAAGGATCGAATTTCCTTGACCAACACGTTGAATGATTCAGGCATGCCCGCTTTCATCTCATGGTTGCCGTCGACGATGGCCTTGTACATCTGCGTACGTCCATTGACGTCATCCGACTTGACCGTGAGCATTTCCTGCAGGGTGTAAGACGCGCCGTAGGCCTCGAGCGCCCAGACTTCCATTTCGCCGAAGCGTTGACCGCCGAACTGCGCCTTGCCGCCCAGCGGCTGCTGCGTGACCAAGCTGTAGGGCCCGGTGGACCGCGCATGCATCTTGTCGTCGACCAGATGGTTCAACTTCAGCATGTACATGTAGCCCACGGTCACGGCGCGCTCGAACTGCTCGCCGGTGCGGCCATCGTGCAGCATGGTTTGTCCGGAGGTCGGCAGGTCGGCCAGCTTGAGAAGATTCTTGATGTCTTCTTCGCCGGCGCCGTCGAACACCGGCGTCGCCATCGGCACGCCGTGCCGCAGGTTGCTCGCCAGTTCCACCAACTCGACGTCGGTGAAGCTCTTCAGGTCTTCCTTCTGTCCGCCGGTCTCGTTATAGACCTCATGCAGGAACTTGCGTACATCGACCAACGCGGCCTGTGCATCCATCATCTTGCCGATCTTCGCGCCGATGCCCTTGGCGGCCCAGCCCAGATGGGTTTCGAGGATCTGTCCGATGTTCATGCGCGACGGCACGCCCAACGGGTTCAACACGATGTCCACCGGCGTGCCGTCTGCCATGTAAGGCATGTCTTCCACCGGAACGATGGAGGAGATCACGCCCTTGTTGCCGTGGCGTCCGGCCATCTTATCGCCGGGTTGCACGCGGCGTTTGACGGCCAGGTACACCTTGACCATCTTCAGCACGCCCGGGGCGAGATCATCGCCCGCGGTGATCTTGGCCTTCTTCTCTTCGAAGCGTTTTTCAAAGTTCTTGCGTTGCGCTTTCAAGCGCTCCGAGACGGTTTCGAGCTGCGAGTTGGACTCTTCTTCCTTCAGGCGGATCTCGAACCACTGTTCGCGCGGCACATCGGCGAGATAAGCCTCGTCGATCTTGGTGCCTGCCTTGAGCTTCTTCGGGCCGGTTTCGGCCACTTTGCCCACGAGCATGCCCAGCACGCGCTGGAACAAGTCGTCTTCGAGAATGCGCTGCTGGTCGGCGAGATCCTTGCGGACGCGCTCCAGCTCAGCCTTCTCGATGGACAGCGCGCGCGAGTCCTTCTCGACGCCGTCGCGCGTGAACACGCGCACGTCGATGACGGTGCCGTCCATGCCGGGCGGTACACGCAAGCTCGTGTCCTTAACGTCGGACGCTTTCTCGCCGAAGATGGCGCGAAGCAACTTTTCTTCCGGCGTCAGCTGGGTCTCGCCCTTCGGCGTGACCTTGCCCACCAGGATGTCGCCAGCGCGCACTTCAGCACCGATGAAGGCGATGCCCGCCTCGTCCAGCTTGGCCAGCGCTGAATCACCCACATTGGGAATGTCAGCGGTGATTTCCTCCGGACCCAGCTTGGTGTCGCGAGCGACGCAGGTGAGTTCCTCGATGTGGATCGTGGTGAAGCGGTCTTCTTCCACGACACGCTCGGAGATCAGGATCGAATCTTCGAAGTTGTAGCCGTTCCACGGCATGAACGCGACCAGCAGGTTCTGACCCAAGGCCAGTTCACCCAGATGCGTCGACGGACCGTCCGCCAATACGTCACCGCGATTGATCAGATCGCCGGCTTTTACCAACGGACGCTGATTGATGCAGGTGTTCTGGTTGGAACGCGTGTACTTGGTCAGCGAGTAGATGTCCACGCCCGGTTCGCCCGCGGTGGTCTCGTCGTCGTTGACTCGCACCACGATGCGCGAGGCATCGACGGAGTCGACCTTGCCGCCGCGACGCCCCACGACGGTGACGCCGGAGTCGATGGCCACGGCACGTTCCATGCCAGTGCCCACCAAAGGCGTTTCAGAGCGCAACGTCGGCACCGCCTGGCGCTGCATGTTCGAGCCCATCAACGCGCGGTTGGCGTCGTCGTGTTCGAGGAAGGGGATCAACGAAGCCGCAACCGACACGATCTGCTTCGGCGACACGTCCATGAAATTGATCTTTTCCTTCTCCGACAGCATGAACTCGTTCTGGCTGCGGCAGGACACGAGGTCATCGAGGAACTCGCCTTTGTCGTTCATCGTGGCATTGGCCTGGGCGATGACGTACTGGCCTTCTTCGATGGCCGACAAATAGTCGATCTGATCCGTGACCTTGCCGTTGACGACACGGCGGTACGGGGTTTCGAGGAAACCGTAACCGTTGGTGCGTGCATACACGGCCAGCGAATTGATCAAGCCGATGTTCGGACCTTCCGGAGTCTCGATCGGGCAGACGCGACCGTAGTGCGTGGGATGCACGTCGCGTACTTCGAAACCTGCACGCTCGCGCGTTAAGCCGCCAGGTCCCAATGCTGAAACGCGACGCTTGTGTGTAACTTCCGACAGCGGATTGTTCTGGTCCATGAACTGCGAGAGCTGCGAGGAGCCGAAGAATTCCTTAACCGCGGCCGCCACCGGCTTCGCGTTGATCATTTCCTGCGGCATGATCGGTTCGCTTTCGGCGATGGTCAGGCGCTCTTTGACCGCGCGCTCGACGCGCACCAGACCGATGCGGAAGGCGTTCTCGGCCATTTCACCGACGCTGCGGACGCGGCGATTGCCGAGGTGATCGATGTCATCCACATGGCCATTGCCGTTGCGGATGTCGATCAGGGTTTTCAGAACCTCGATGATGTCTTCTTTGCTGAGCACGCCGGAACCGGTGATCTCATCACGGCCCACGCGGCGGTTGAACTTCATGCGGCCCACCGGCGACAGATCGTAGCGTTCGCTGTTGAAGAACAGGTTCTGGAACAGATTCTCGGCCGCATCCTTGGTGGGCGGCTCGCCCGGACGCATCATGCGGTAGATTTCCACCAGCGCCTCCAGCCGGGTCTTGGTCGGATCGATGCGCAGGGTGTCTGAAATATATGGGCCGCGGTCCAGATCGTTCACGAACAACGTGCTGACCTGGGTGATGCCGTTTTCGATCAGCTTGCCGACGCTCGGGACGCTGAGGATTTCATTGGCCTTGGCCAGGATCTCGCCGGTTTCAGTGTTGACGACATCGTGCGACAGCACCTTGCCCTGCAGGTATTCGATCGGTACTGGCAGGCGCTTGACGCCGGCCTCTTCGAGATCGCGCACATGGCGCGCGGTGATGCGGCGGCCTTCCTCGACGATGACCTTCTTGCCGACGCGGATTTCGAACGAGGCCGTCTCGCCGCGCAGTCGCTGCGGAATGACCTCGAACTCGATTTCCTTCTTGGTCAGATGGAATACGTTCTTCTCGAAGAACATGTCCAGCACCTGCTCCTCGGTGTAACCGAGGGCGCGCAGGATGATGCTCACCGGGAGTTTGCGGCGGCGGTCGATGCGCGCGAACACGCAATCCTTCGGGTCGAATTCAAAGTCCAGCCAGGAGCCGCGATACGGAATGATGCGGGCGGAGAACAACAACTTGCCCGAGGAGTGAGTCTTGCCGCGGTCGTGGTCAAAGAACACGCCCGGACTGCGATGCAATTGCGAGACGATGACACGCTCGGTGCCGTTGATGACGAAGGTGCCGTTGTCGGTCATCAGGGGCAGTTCGCCCAGATAGACCTCCTGTTCGCGCACGTCCTTCACCGGCTTCTTGGCGCCGCTGGCTTCCTTGTCCAGAACGATCAGGCGCACCTTGACGCGCAAGGGGGCAGCGTAGGTCAGGCCGCGCAGTTGGCATTCCTTGACGTCGAACACCGGATCGCCGAGGCGATAGCTCACGTATTCGAGCGTGGCATTGCCGGAGTAGCTGGAAATCGGGAACACGCTGTCGAAGGCAGCATGCAAGCCGATGTCTTCACGCTTGGTCTCTGGAATGTCCGATTGCAGAAATCTGCGGTAGGAATCCAGCTGAATGGCGAGCAGATACGGCGTACCCAGAATGCTCGGCCGCTTGCCGAAGTTCTTGCGGATACGTTTTTTCTCAGTAAATGAATATGCCATATGCTTCCCAGGCGCAAGGCGCCGAAATTAACGTCGCCGAAACGGCGCCGTCCGAAAAAATGGCCCGCTGCGCGGGCAAGAAACCAAATTCAAAAGCGCAGCCGCCGGCCGACGCGGTTAAGCGTCGGTCGACGGTCTGCGCGTGCGCGAACGCGTCGGTCACTATTTGATAGCAGCCTTGGCGCCGGCGTCTTCCAGCTTCTTCTTGATCGCGTCGGCGTCGGCCTTCGGGATGCCTTCCTTGACGGTCGACGGAGCGCCTTCCACCAGGTCTTTTGCTTCCTTCAAACCCAGACCCGTGATTTCACGGATGACCTTGATGACGCCCACTTTGTTGGCGCCGTACTCGGTCATGGTCACGGTGAACTCGGTCTGCACTTCAGCGGCCGGCGCTGCTGCGCCCGCTGCTGCGGCAACCGCGGCAACCGGAGCGGCCGCCGTGACGTTGAACTTCTTTTCCATATCCGCGATCAACTCGACAACTTCGATCACCGACATCTTGGAAATCGCGTCGAGAATGTCGTCCTTAGAAACAGCCATTTAAGATTCTCCTGAAAAAAATTTAACCAGCCGCTGCTTGCTTGGCTTCTTGTACAGCCACAAGCGTGCGCACCAACTTGACGTTGGGTGCAGCCAGCGTACTAACGAACTTCGCAATCGGTGCCTTGAGGACGCCCAACAACTGCGACAGCGCCTGAGCGCGAGTGGGCATGGAAGCCACGCGATCCAGATCCGTAGGCTTGAGCAGTTGCCCCCCCAACGAAATCAGCGTCGTCACCAACTTGTCATTGTCCTTCGCAAACGCCTTGACGATGCGCGCAGCCGCGCCGGGGTCGTCTTGAGAGAATGCGAGAACGATCGGTCCTTTCAGCGCCGGAGCGATACACTCAAAAGCGGTGCCGGCCACTGCCTTGCGCGCGAGTGTGTTCTTGACGATGCGGACATAGACGCCTTCACTACGCGCCTTGGCGCGCAAGGAAGTCATCTGCGTGACCGTCAAGCCACGGTTTTCGGCGCCCACCACGGACAGGGCTTTCGCCGCGACCGCGTTGACTTCTGCCACCACGACTTTTTTGTCTTCCAACCTGAGTGCCATCCGGTCCTCCCGAAAAGCTAACTGCCAATCCAGTCGCTCACCGCAAATGCGGCTTGCTTCCGGGCCATCGGCGGAATCCGTCAGCAGGAAAATCCTGTTGCGGGCCCCACCATCTGCGCAGGTGATCTTTAAGAGCCCTTGAACTTATCCTTTGGCTCACCTGCGGTCTTCGATGGTGGGCGCGCTGCGGTCATTACCGCTCACGCAACCCTCCATCAATTCGAAAAATCCTTACAGATCCAAACTCGTCTGATCGACCGCCACGCCGGGGCCCATGGTCGAGGACAGCGTGAGCTTCTTCAGATAAATGCCCTTGGACGTCGACGGCTTGATCTTTTGCAGATCGGCCAACAGCGCCAAGAGGTTCTCTTTCAGCTTCACAGGTTCGAAATTTGCGCGCCCAATCTGCGCGTGCACCACACCGCCCTTGTCAGTGCGATAACGCACCTGACCGGACTTGGCGTTCTTGACCGCGCCGGCCACATCCGGCGTCACCGTGCCGACCTTCGGGTTCGGCATGAGTCCACGCGGACCCAGGATCTGGCCGAGCTGACCGACGATGCGCATGGCATCGGGGCTGGCAATGACCACGTCGAAATCCATCTGGCCGGCTTTGACTTTCTCCGCCAGATCTTCAAGGCCCACGATGTCGGCGCCAGCCGCTTTGGCAGCTTCGACGTTCTTGCCCTGCGTGAACACGGCGACGCGTACGGTCTTGCCGGTGCCATGCGGCATCACGGTGGAACCGCGCACCTGCTGATCGGACTTGGACGCATCGACACCCAGGTTCACGGCGACGTCGACCGACTCATTGAATTTGGCCGTGGCCAATTCCTTGACGAGCTTGAGCGCATCGTCGATCGGGTACTGCTTGCCTGGCTCGATCTTGTCTTTCCAGACCTTGGTTCGTTTGACGACAGCACTCATGTTAGAGCCCCTCCACGTCGACGCCCATGCTGCGCGCGCTGCCGGCGATGGTGCGCACAGCGGCATCAAGGCTGGCGGCGGTCAGATCCGGCATTTTCATCTTGGCGATGTCTTCCAATTGCTTGCGCGAAATCTTGCCCACCTTGCTGGTGTTGGGCGTGCCGCTGCCCTTCTGGATGCCGATGGATTTGCAGATCAGCACGGACGCAGGCGGCGTCTTCATGATGAAGGTGAAGCTGCGGTCGCTGTACACCGTGATCACCACCGGCGTGGGGAGGCCTTTTTCAAGGCTCGCGGTCTGCGCGTTGAACGCTTTGCAGAACTCCATGATGTTGACGCCCTGCTGGCCCAACGCCGGTCCCACCGGGGGACTGGGGTTGGCTTGGCCCGCAGGAATCTGCAGCTTGATATAGCCGGTAACTTTCTTTGCCACGAATCACTACTCCTGGGTCCAAACGCTCTGTTTTAAAGAGCTCCCCGACGGTTTTTTGAAAATCAACCCTTCTCGACTTGCGAGAAATCCAACTCGACGGGCGTCGAACGCCCCAAAATCTGCACCGCCACCTGCAGGCGGTTCTTTTCGTAATTCACCGACTCGACCACGCCGTTGAAGTCGTTGAACGGGCCGTCGGTGACGCGAACCACTTCGCCGGGCTCGAACAGCACCTTGGGCTTGGGCTTGTCCACGCCCTCTTCGACACGGCGAAGAATGGACATGGCTTCCTTGTCCGTGATGGCTGCCGGCTTGTCGCTGGTGCCGCCGATGAATCCGAGCACCTTGGGCACTTCCTTGACCAGGTGCCAGGTCTCTTCGTCCATTTCCATCTGCACCAGCACGTAGCCGGGGAAGAATTTGCGGTCCGACTTGCGCTTCTGGCCGTCGCGCATTTCGACGACTTCTTCCGTGGGCACGAGGATTTCGCCGAATTTGTGCTCCAGCCCGGCGCGCTTGACGCGCTCCGTCAGAGACGTCGACACCTTGTGCTCGAAATTCGAATACGCGTGAACCACATACCATCGCAGGGACATAAACGCTCCGAGTTACTTCAGCCGGACTGACCGGTTAACAAACGAGTCAGCCAGGTGAGCGCCCAATCCAGCGCCCAGAAGAACACACCCATGATTGCCGCGAAGATGAACACGACGTAGGTGGTCTTGGTTGTCTCGTCACGCTCAGGCCAAACCACTTTGCGAAGCTCGATGCGCGAACCCAACGCAAATTGCCAAAACTGCCGGCCGTACCATGAAGCCCAAGCGAGCCCGAGACTCGCGCCGACGCCGACGACGACCATGCCGATTCTAAGAACCAGAGGCCGCTCTTCGAACCAATAGAAGGCAACGATGCCAGCCAGCAGCACGAGCACTGAGAGGGACAGCAGCGCCGTATCTTTTACCGACGCGTTGTCCGATGTTTGCACTTCAGCCATCTTCTCGATACCCGCTAATTGGCAGGCCAGGAGGGAATCGAACCCCCAACCTGCGGTTTTGGAGACCGCCGCTCTGCCAATTGAGCTACTGGCCTATTCAATCGCTAACGCGAGGGTTCAACGGGGTCGAAGCCGACCCCGTCCTCGCAAATAAAATAATATTCAAACGCTGACGCGTGAATTCAACGGGATCGCGCGGAGCGCGATCCCGTCTTTGTTCACAATCCCAATCAAAGAATGACCTTGGCTACAACCCCTGCCCCCACGGTTTTACCGCCCTCGCGGATCGCAAAGCGCAGACCCTGTTCCATCGCGATCGGGGCAATCAGCTCCACCACGATCTTGATGTTATCCCCGGGCATCACCATCTCCGTGCCCTCGGGCAGCTCTACCGCGCCCGTCACGTCCGTCGTGCGGAAGTAAAACTGCGGCCGATAGCCTTTGAAGAACGGCGTGTGTCGACCGCCCTCTTCCTTCGTCAGCACGTACACCTCCGCCTCGAACTTCGTGTGCGGGTTGATACTGCCCGGCTTGCACAGCACCTGGCCGCGCTCCACTTCTTCGCGCTTCGTGCCCCTGAGCAATACCCCCACGTTGTCCCCCGCCTGACCCTGGTCCAGCAGCTTCCTGAACATCTCCACACCCGTGCAGGTCGTCTTGGTCGTGGCCCGAATGCCCACAATCTCCACTTCGTCGTTGATCTTCACGATCCCGCGCTCGATGCGCCCCGTCACCACCGTGCCGCGGCCCGCAATCGAGAACACGTCTTCCACCGGCATCAGAAACGCGCCGTCAATCGCCCGCTCCGGCACCGGAATGTACTCATCCAGCGCCTTCACCAGCTTGATCACCGCCGGCACCCCGATATCGCTCAGATCCCCTTCCAGGGCCTTCAGTGCAGAGCCCGTGATGATCGGGGTCTTGTCGCCGGGAAACTTGTAGGAGGTCAGCAGGTCGCGTACTTCCAGCTCCACCAGCTCCAACAACTCCGCATCGTCCACCATGTCCGCCTTGTTCAGGAACACCACGATGTACGGCACGCCCACCTGCCGGGCCAGCAAGATGTGCTCCCGCGTCTGGGGCATCGGGCCATCGGCCGCCGAGACCACCAATATCGCCCCGTCCATCTGCGCCGCTCCCGTGATCATGTTCTTCACGTAGTCCGCGTGCCCCGGGCAGTCCACGTGCGCGTAGTGCCGCGCATCGCTCTGGTACTCCACGTGCGCGGTCGCGATCGTAATGCCGCGCGCGCGCTCCTCCGGCGCCTTGTCAATCTGGTCGTAGGCTTTGAACTCCCCGCCAAACTTCTCCGCCATCACCTTCGTCAACGCCGCCGTCAGCGTCGTCTTGCCGTGATCCACATGCCCAATCGTCCCCACGTTGACGTGCGGCTTGGTGCGCTCAAACTTCCCCTTCGACACTGGCGTTACCTCTCAATAAGTGTAAGCGTTAAGGATCAAGACGCCTTTTTCATGACGGCGTCGGCGACGTTGCTCGGTACTTCCAAATACTTCGAAAATTCCATGGTGTAGGTCGCGCGGCCCTGGCTCATCGAGCGCATGGACGTGGAGTACTGGAACATCTCGGCCAGCGGCACTTCCGCGGTGACCACTTTACCCGATGGCGAATCTTCCATGCCGACGATCTGGCCGCGACGGCGGCTCAAGTCACCGACGATGTCACCGTAATAATCTTCCGGCGTCACCACCTCGACCTTCATGATGGGCTCGAGCAGCACGGGCTTGGCTTTGCGGAAGCCTTCCTTGAAGCCGATGGAGCCGGCGATCTTGAAGGCCATTTCGTTGGAATCGACGTCGTGATATGAGCCGTCGAATATCGTGACTCTGACATCGACGATGGGGTAGCCCGCGATGACTCCGGTCTGCACGGCTTCCTGGATGCCTTTGTCCACGGCCGGAATGAACTCGCGCGGCACGGCGCCGCCGACGATGCCATTGACGAATTCGTAGCCCTTGCCCGCTTCGAGCGGCTCGATCTTCAGCCACACATGGCCGTACTGACCGCGCCCGCCGGACTGGCGAATGAACTTGCCTTCCGAATCGACCTTGGCGCGGATGGTTTCGCGATACGCCACCTGCGGCTTGCCGACATTGGCATCGACCTTGAACTCGCGCTTCATGCGATCGACGATGATTTCCAGATGCAGCTCGCCCATGCCGGCAATGATGGTCTGGCCGGATTCCTGGTCCGTGTGCACGCGGAACGAAGGGTCTTCCTTCGCCAGCCGCTGCAGCGCCAGGCCCATCTTTTCCTGGTCGACCTTGGTCTTGGGTTCCACCGCCACCGAAATCACCGGCTCGGGGAATTCCATTTTTTCCAGAATGATGACCTGGTCTTCATTGGTCAGCGTATCGCCCGTGGTGACATCTTTCAGACCCACGGCCGCAGCGATGTCGCCGGCGCGGACTTCTTTGATTTCCGACCGGTCGCTGGCATGCATCTGCAGCAGGCGGCCGATGCGCTCGCTGCGATTCTTGCTGGGCACGTACACCGAGTCGCCGGAATTCAACGTGCCGGAATAGACACGGAAGAAGGTCAGGTTGCCGACGAACGGGTCGTTCAAAATCTTGAAGGCCAGCGCAGAAAACGGAGCGCTGTCATCGGGGGTGCGCGTCAAGGGCTTGCCGTCTTCGCTCTGGCCTTTGACCGGCGGCATTTCCGTCGGCGCCGGCATGTACTCGACGACTGCGTCCAGCACCGCCTGCACACCCTTGTTCTTGAAGGCCGACCCGCAGGTCACGAGGCAGACCTCGTTCTTGATGGCGCGCGCCCGCAGGCCCCGCTTGATCTCCTCGTCGCTCAAGCTGCCGCTTTCCAGATATTTATTGAGCAGCGTCTCATCGCCCTCAGCGGCCGCTTCGATCATTTTGGCGCGCCATTCTTCACACGTCGCGCGCATGTCGGCCGGAATGTCGCGGTACTCGAACTTCATGCCCTGAGTTTCTTCATCCCACCAGATCGCCTTCATCTTGATGAGGTCGACCACCCCGCCAAAGTTGTCTTCGGCGCCGATGGGCAATTGGATGGGTACCGGATTGCCACGCAGCCGCGATCGGATCTGATCGACACAGCGCAGGAAATTCGCACCGGCGCGGTCCATCTTGTTGACGAAGGCGATGCGCGGCACGCCGTACTTGTTCATCTGCCGCCAGACCGTCTCAGACTGCGGCTGCACGCCGGAGACGGCGCAATACACGGCAACGGCGGAATCCAGCACGCGCAACGATCGTTCCACTTCGATGGTGAAGTCGACGTGACCGGGGGTGTCGATGATGTTGATGCGGTATTCGGGGAAGCTCTTGTCCATCCCCTTCCAGAAGCAGGTGGTGGCTGCCGCGGTGATGGTGATGCCGCGTTCCTGTTCCTGCTCCATGTAATCCATGACGGCCGCGCCGTCATGTACTTCGCCGATCTTGTGGGACACGCCGGTGTAGAAAAGAATACGCTCCGTCGCGGTGGTTTTCCCCGCGTCGATATGAGCAGAAATACCGATGTTGCGGTATCGCTCGATGGGCGTAGTACGTGACATAGGTCCAATGTTGCCAGGGGCTTCGCCCCACGTTTAACGGGGCCGAAGCGGCCCCGTCCGATAAAAGTTCAAAGACAGCAGAACTGGCGTAACACCAGTCCGGGACTACCAGCGGTAGTGCGCGAAGGCCTTGTTGGCTTCCGCCATGCGATGCGTGTCTTCGCGCTTGCGCACGGCCGAGCCGCGATTTTCCGACGCCTCGAGCAGCTCCGCAGCCAGGCGGTGAGCCATGGATTTTTCGCTGCGGCCGGTGGCCGCTTCGATGACCCAGCGCATCGCCAGCGTCTGGCGGCGATTGGCGCGGACTTCGACAGGAACCTGATAAGTCGCACCGCCCACGCGGCGGGATTTGACTTCGACGACGGGCTTGACGTTGTCGAGCGCCGTCTGCAGGACGGTGATCGCCTCGCCGCCGGCGCGGCCGGTCTTTTCGCCGATACGGTCGATGGCGCCGTAGACGATTTTCTCAGCCGCTGACTTCTTGCCGCGCTCCATCACCATGTTGATGAATTTGGCGAGCATGTCGTTGCCGAACTTGGGGTCGGGCAGGATATGGCGTGTGGGTGCAGCGGATCTACGTGACATGAAGGTATCTCTTTAAACTCTTGAGTTTATTTCTTGGGGCGCTTGGCGCCGTACTTGGAACGGCCCTGCCTGCGGTCGCTGACGCCGGCACAGTCCAGCGCACCGCGGACCGTGTGATAACGGACGCCGGGCAGATCTTTGACGCGGCCACCGCGGATCAGAACCACTGAGTGTTCCTGCAGATTGTGGCCTTCGCCGCCAATGTAGCTGGAGACTTCGTAGCCATTGGTCAGACGCACGCGACAGACCTTGCGCAGCGCTGAGTTGGGCTTTTTCGGCGTGGTGGTATACACGCGCGTACACACACCGCGCTTCTGCGGCGATGAGGACAGCGCCGGGACTTTGGATTTCCAAGCCGGTTCTTTGCGCCCCGTGCGAATCAATTGACTGGTCGTCGCCATACGTACCTTATAACTTACGAAAAAATCCAGGCCGCCTTCGCAGGCGGCCCGTTGATTGAGAGTGTGTGTCGAAGGGCGAAAGATAGGCCCAGCGACAAAGGCCGGCGATTGTAGGAACCGAAGCCCTTTGTGTCAAGGTGATTGCTGCGTCGCAGCACGAATAAAAGCGCCGATAGGTCAGCCCGAACCGCCCTCCGCGCCCACCTTGAGCCGCGATAGATAGTCTCGCACCGCTTCGCGGTAACCCTCACTGCTGGTCACGGTTCGGCCGCCGTCCAAAACCAGGATGAAATCGCCTCGCGGCGTGCGGCTGACCTCGCGCAAGTGATTGATATTGACCAGACAGGACCGGCTGATGCGCAACATCGGTTCGGCCTGCACGGTCTTTTCGGCTTGAGCCAACGTGCTGCGCACGTGATAAATCTCACGGCCGACCGCCAGTTTGACGTAATTTCGATCCGCTTCGAGCATTTCGACCTGGGTGACGTCGAGCATGTGCATGCGGCCGCCGCTCTCTGCCAGCACCCGTGGCCGGCTGTCGGTGGCCAGCCTGGCGCTACGCTCCAGCCGTTCCAACAGGCTCGCCAGCTCTCCCTGTCGTTGCTGGGCATCGGCCGCGGCACGTCGCTGTACTCGGGCGAGCGTCTTCTGAAACCGCTCCTCGTCGAAGGGCTTGAGTAAATAGTCGGTTGCGCTGACCTCGAAAGCCTCCAGGGCATATTGATCGTAGGCCGTGACGAATACGATGAACGGCAGGCTCTGCGGATCCAACGCGCGCGCCAGCGACAGCCCCGTCATGCCGTCCATCTGGATGTCCAGGAACAGCAGATCCGGCGGTTGAGCGCGGATCGCCTGCAACGCGCTGCGCGGATCGCCAAATTCGCCGAGCAGGGTCAGCTGCGGCACATTGGCGCAATACTCGCGCAATGCGCGGCGCGCCGCAGGCTCGTCATCGACGATGATCACGTTCACGCACCGACCCCCACAATCGCCAGGTCAACCACTCAAGCCTGCGCCGGCATCGCGCAGCTCCGGCAAGGTGATTTCGGCGCACCATACACCGGCCTCGGGGGCACGTGAACTGAAAGTGGCGCGCGCGCCGAATTGCACCGCCAGCCGCTCACGGACATTGCGCGTGCCGATGCCTTCACCGCTGCCATGTCCCGCCGCATTGGCGGCGGCGGTGTTGATCACGCGCAGAATCAATTGCTCATTGTCGAGTTGCGCTTCGACCCGCACGGACACCGGCCCATCATGTCCGGCAAGTCCATGCACCACTGCGTTTTCCACCAGCGGTTGCAGGATCAGGCTCGGCACCCACACTGCGGGCAGGGAATCGCGATGCGGAATGAGCACGGTCAGGCGATCCGCAAAGCGTTGCTGCTGCAACTCCAGATACAGTTTCACGAACTGCATTTCATCGGCGAGCGTGGAAAAATCACGCTCACCCGCCTTGAGCAACCGGCGCAGCAGATCGCCGAGTTTGACGATCATCGCCTGCGCGGCCTTGGGCTCCCAGGCGATCTGGCCATGAATGGCGTGCAGCAGATTGAACAGGGTGTGCGGTGAGAGCTGCATGCGCAGCGCCGCCAGACGCGCGGCGCTGAACTCCCTTTCCAGCGCAGCCAGTTGCAGTTGCGTGGCCGTATAGCGCTGCAATAACAAAAAGCCGGTGATCAGCGCCACGCCAAATCCATACGCCAGAATCATGCTGGTCGCACTTGCCAGCCACAACGGCAAGCTGGCGTCAGAAAACCAATCAGACCAGGCCGTGCCGGAGTCATGTTTGTTCCACTCATGGTGACCGAGCAGGATCTGCGCACCGTCCAGCGCCGGCGAGGCAAGCACGGCAAAGGCGAGCGCAATCAGCAATTGCATAGGCAGTGCGTACCACACAGGGCGCCAGCGGATCTTCAGCGAGGCCCAGACGCTGGCAACGAGCGCCGGATAGAGAATTACGTGCTGCAAAGCGCGCGAGTCCCACGGCGCGAAATAGCGTTCCGTGCTCATCGCATCGAAGCCCGCGTTCATGCTGTTGGCATACAGGATGTTCGACAGCGTCACGTACACCCAGTAGCCGGTGAGGATGCCCAGCAACGGCCAGTGCGGGAGCGGCGCAGAGTTTTCATCAAGATCGTTCATGGCGTCTAGGTTACGGCATGGCGGCGCAATTTCGAGCGCATGCGGGGGCCCGCGGGACGAACTCGTGAAGCGCGGGGACGAGTCCGTGTGCGACCCGAAGAAATGCAGGGCCCCGGCGGTGTTTCATACACACAGCCCAACGCGGCCGAACGGAACCAATCACCCTTCATTATTGGAGAGATGTATGAAAAACGCAGAACTGACCCGCAAGCTCGCCGGCCGCAGCGCCGCCGCAATGCTCGCCCTGACGGCATGCGTCGGCGTGCTGTCGACAGCCTCCGCTGCAACGCCTGACGCGGACGTGCCGATGGCCACCGTGCGCTACGGCGATCTGAATCTATCGACCGACGCCGGTGCGAAGACCCTCTACGCCCGCATTTCGACGGCCGCCAGACAGGTGTGCCCCAGCGTGGAATCCCGCGACCTGTCACACCTCAGCGCCGCACACGCCTGCCAGCGCGCAGCCATCGACCGTGCAGTGCACTCGGTCAACAGCCCGCACCTGGCGGCCGCCTACGCTGCCGCGACGCATCGCGGTTGATGTCGGCCATGAAGCCGGCGCACCGCGCAATGACGGGCGCCGGCTATTTTTTGACCGGTGCGATGCGCGGTGCGCGTCCGGGCGGAAGCCGCGGTCGTGCATTGACGACCTGAAAAACGCGACCGGCGCCCATCCACAGCGATTCCGCCAGCAACGATGCCAGCAGGGCCGCGATGAGGCCGCACAGGATCGCCGCCGCATTCAACGGCACCGTGTAGGAATACGCGTCCAGCGTCTCCTTCAGCAATTCGCGATTGGGCTTGAACGCCACGTGAAGGAGTTTGTGCGCGAGCGAGCCCTGCAGCGCCTGCCATTCCTGGTTCAACATCTGCAAGCGCGCATAATTGGTCTCGATGGTGTCGGCTTCGCGCTTGAATACAGGATCGCCGCTGTGGCGGTGGTGATCGATGAGCGCGTCGACATCGCCGTGAAACATCTGCTCGGCAATCAGCCGGAAACCGGCAAAATTCTTGTCAGCCTCGATGCGGTGCGCGTCGACACGCTTCGCATATTGGTCGATCAGACTTGGCACCTGCACGCCGAGCAGCAATCCAAATGCAAAGCAGACGAGGCGTAGGTAGGCGCGGAACATGGCGCAGGTTTCCGCGCTACGCCGGCGTCACGCAATTCGGGCAAATGCCCCGGAACACCACGTCCACGCCCGTCAACTCGAAACCGTAGCGGCTGGACGGACCCAGCGACAGGCTTTCCTGTCCGGACGGGTGGATGTCGCGGATCAGGCCGCAACGCTCGCACACCAGATGCTGGTGTGAGCGGTCCACGTTCGGGTCGTAACGGCGCGCGCGCCCTTCCACATTCACCACGGCGACCTCGCCCAGCGCCACCAGCTCGGTGAGCGCCTTGTAGGCGGTGGCCCGACTAATTTCCGGGAGGCGTGCAACTGCCTGCTCGTGGATCTCGTCCGCGGTCAAATGCACGTGGTCACCGGCAAGCACTTCGGCGATGACCCGTCGTTGTGGTGTCATCTGCCAGCCGCGCGTCGCGAGGCGTTGTAACAGATTGCTCATAGGAGGGAGCATACCAACAATAGATATAATCTTATAGTAGATTTTATCTTGACATAGACATTGTCTATATTTAGCATCTCATCAACCCGCCCACGGCGGTAAAGAATTCGCACCTCGGTCGAACCCCATCAAGGAGAAAGTCTTGTCAACAGAAGCAAAGTGCCCGGTCGCAGGCGCCGCTCGCAAACCCACGGTGGCGGGAGGACCCTCCAACGCCGGTTGGTGGCCCAATCAGCTGAACCTGAAAATCCTGCACCAACATTCCTCCCTCTCCAATCCGCTCGAACACACATTCAATTACGCCAAAGAGTTCAAAAGTCTCAATCTGCATGCCGTGATCCGGGATCTGCATGCGCTGATGACGGATTCCCAAGACTGGTGGCCTGCGGACTTCGGCCACTACGGCCCGTTCTTTATCCGCATGGCCTGGCATAGCGCCGGCACCTACCGCATCGCCGATGGACGTGGTGGCGCAGGCTCGGGCACGCAGCGATTCGCACCCCTCAACAGCTGGCCCGACAACGGCAACCTCGACAAAGCACGCCGACTGCTCTGGCCCATCAAACAGAAATACGGTCGAAAAATCTCCTGGGCCGATCTGATGATTCTTGCCGGCAACGTCGCGCTGGATTCCATGGGATTCAAGACCTACGGATTCGCCGGTGGACGTGAAGATGTATGGGAACCTGGCGAGGAGATTTACTGGGGAGCCGAGACTGAATGGCTGGGCGACAAGCGCTACAGCGGTGACCGCGAACTGGAAAATCCGTTGGGTGCTGTTCAGATGGGCTTGATTTACGTCAATCCCGAAGGCCCGAATGGCAAGCCGGATCCACTCGCCGCGGCACGCGATATCCGCGAAACGTTCGTTCGCATGGCGATGAATGATGAAGAGACCGTGGCGCTCATCGCCGGCGGCCATACGTTCGGCAAGACTCACGGCGCTGCCGACCCTGGCAAATATGTCGGTCGTGAACCCGAAGGCGCCGGCATCGAGGAGCAGGGTTTGGGCTGGACGAACAGCTTTGGCAGCGGCGCGGGCGCTCACGCGATCACCAGCGGCCTGGAAGTCATCTGGACCACGAAGCCAACGCAGTGGAGCAACGATTACTTTTCGCATCTGTTCGGCTACGACTGGGAACTGACGAAGAGCCCCGCCGGAGCGCATCAGTGGCAACCGAAGCAAGGCGCGGGTGCCGGCACGGTGCCGGATGCGCACGACCCCTCGAAGCGTCTCGCGCCCTCCATGCTGACGACGGACCTGGCGTTGCGATTCGATCCTGCGTACGAAAAAATCTCCAGACGCTTCCATCAGAATCCGGACCAATTCGCAGACGCCTTTGCAAAGGCTTGGTTCAAGCTCACTCACCGTGACATGGGCCCCCTCTCGCGCTATCTGGGACCCCTGGTGCCCAAGGAAGAATTGATCTGGCAGGACCCGGTACCGGCCGTGGATCACCCACTCGTGAGCGAGCAGGACATCGCGGCCCTAAAGGCCAAGATCCTCGCCTCCGGGCTGTCGATCTCGCAACTGGTCACGACGGCGTGGGACTCGGCGGCCACCTTCCGCGGCAGCGATAAGCGCGGCGGCGCCAATGGAGCGCGCATTCGTCTCGCGCCGCAGAAGGATTGGGAAGCCAATCAGCCGGCAGAATTGGCCAAGGTCCTGACGACGCTCGAATCCATTCAGAGGGATTTCAACGGCGCACAGTCCGGTGGGAAAAAGATCTCGATGGCTGACCTGATCGTTCTGGGCGGCTGCGCTGCGGTCGAGCGGGGCACGAAAAAGGCCGGCCATGACGTCAAGGTTCCCTTCACGCCGGGGCGCACGGACGCATCGCAGGAGCAGACCGATGTGCACTCGTTCGCGGTGCTGGAGCCGACCGCGGATGGATTCCGCAATTACCTGCGCCAAGGACTAGAAGCGTCGGCGGCGGAGTTGCTGGTGGATCGGGCGAACCTGATGACGTTGACGGCTCCGGAGATGACAGTCCTGGTAGGTGGCATGCGTGCGCTGAATGCCAATGTCGGGCAATCCCAACACGGTGTTTTCACCCAGCGGGCTGAAACGCTGAGCAACGATTTCTTCGTGAATCTCTTGGACATGAAGACGAAGTGGCAGAAGTCCGCCACGGAAGGCGTGCTGGAGGGACGCGATCGGGCCACGGGTGCAATCAAGTGGACGGGCACCGTCGTCGATCTGGTCTTCGGGTCCAACTCCCAACTGCGCGCGCTGGCGGAGGTCTACGCAAGCAGCGATGCACAGCAGATGTTCGTGACCGACTTCGTGGCAGCGTGGAGCAAGGTGATGAACCTGGGACGCTACGACCTGAGTTGATCAGGCGCCGCTGCGACCCAGATGATTCCGACCGGTCGCAGCGGCCCGCCCGCGCGTGTGCGCGTGGATCCGTCCTTAGCGCATGGTCGGCATGACAAAGGTGCCCTCGCCTTCCGGCGGCGCGGGCCAGCGCTGCGTCACGGCCTTCATGCGCGTGTAATAGCGCACGCCTTCCATGCCGTAGATGTGATGATCGCCGAACAGCGAGGAGCGCCAGCCACCGAAGCTGTAGAAAGCCATGGGCACAGGGATAGCGACGTTGACGCCCACCATGCCGACCTCGATCTCGCTGGTGAATTTACGCGCCACTTCGCCGCTGCGCGTAAAGATGCTGGTGCCGTTGGCAAAGGAATGCTTGTTGATGAGATCCAGCGCCGCCTGCAAGGTGGGCACGCGCACGACGCATAGCACGGGGCCGAAGATCTCTTCTTTGTAGATCCGCATGTCAGGCTTGACCTTGTCAAACAGACAGGCGCCCATGAAAAAACCTTTGAGCTTGGCAAGCTCCGCGGCATTGCGTCCATCCACCGACAGCACAGCGCCCTCTTGCACGCCGATATCCACATAGCCCTTGACCTTGTCGCGATGCTGCGCAGTGATCAGCGGACCCATCTCGGTTTCGGCCAGATCCGGCGCGCCCACGCGCAATTTCTTCAGGCGCGTCGACACGCGACTGATCAATTCATCGGCGAGCGAGTCACCCACCGCCACTGCCACTGATATGGCCATGCAGCGTTCGCCGGCCGAGCCATAGGCGGCTCCCACCAGCGCTTCCACGGTTTGATCCAAATCGGCATCCGGCATCACCACCATGTGATTCTTGGCGCCACCTAGCGCCTGCACACGCTTGCCCGTTGCATTGCCGGCCTGGTGGACATGGCGGGCCACGGGCGTGGAGCCCACAAAGCTGACGGCGGCGACGCTCGGATGCGCCAACAGCGCATCCACCGCTTCCTTGTCGCCATTGATCACATTGAACACGCCCTGCGGCAGTCCGGCTTGTTGCAGCAGTTCCGCCATCAACAACCCCGGGGAGGGATCGCGCTCGGAAGGCTTCAATACGAAGGTGTTGCCGCAGGCGATGGCCACGGGAAACATCCACATCGGAACCATGACGGGGAAATTGAACGGCGTGATGCCCACCGCCACGCCCAGTGGCTGACGCATGCTGTAGCTGTCGATGCCCGTGCCGACATTGTCGCTGTACTCGCCTTTGAGCAGATGCGGAATGCCACAGGCGAACTCCACTACTTCCAGGCCACGCGTCACTTCGCCGCGCGCATCGCTTAACGTCTTGCCGTGCTCGCGCGAGATGAGCCGCGCCAGATCATCGGCACGACTTTCCGCCAATTCCTTGAAGCGTGACAGGATCCGCGCGCGGCGCAATGCCGGCGTGGCGGCCCAGGCCGGAAACGCGGCGGCGGCGGCGGTGACTGCGGCGTTCACCAATGCTGCGTCCGCCAGGCTCAGGGAGGCCTGAACCAACCCGGTGGCCGGGTTTAAGATCTCCGTGGTACGGGCCTGCGCAGGCGTGTGGGCGGCACCATTGATCCAATGACCGATGGTGGGCAGGAGGGATTTGACGTTGGGTTGGCTGCTCATGATGGCTGCAATCTTCCGCGATGGATAACTTCGACACAAGGGTTAGCGCACAGTCCATAGGACAGTTCCGCGGGCCGGTCAATTCGCCATAACGCCAGATCCGCCCGCTTGCCGGGCGCCAGAGTGCCGCGGTCGGACCCCAGCCCCAGCGCGCGCGCAGCATGCCGCGTGGTGCCCGCCAACGCCTCCGCCGGCGTCATCCCGAACAGTGTGCAGGCCATGTTCATGGCCAGCAGCAACGAGGTACAAGGCGAAGTGCCGGGATTGCAATCGGTGGCCACGGCCATGCGCACACCGGCCGCGCGAAACGCGCCCACCGGTGGCGGGTGGTCCTGCCGCAGCGTGAAGTAAGCGCCTGGCAGCATCACGGCCACGGTGCCGGACTGCGCCAACGCCGCCACGCCGGCGGCATCGACATATTCCAGGTGGTCGGCAGACCAGGCGCCGCACTGCGCGGCCAATTGTGCCGCACCCATGTCAGTCAATTGCCCGGCATGCAGATGGATGCCCAGCCCCAATGCCTTAGCGCGCAACAGCAGCGATTCGGTTTCCGTACGCGTGAACGCGATGGACTCGCAGAAGGCGTCGACGGCATCGGCGAGATTCTCGGTGGCCACGGCATCGAGCCAGGGCCCGATGACCTGTGCGACGAATTCGTCACGTCGATCGCGATATGCAGGCGGCAGCGCGTGCAAGCCCAGGAAAGTTGTTTGGACGCTGATCGGCAGCTGGGATTGCAGCGCCCGCGCAGTGCGCAGCATGCGCAGTTCCTGTTGCAATTCCAGGCCATAACCGGATTTGATCTCCAGCGTGGTGACGCCTTCGGCTGCGAGTTGCTGCGCGCGACGCAGCGCAGATTCCTGCAACTGAACATCCGACGCGGCGCGAGTCGCCTCGACGGTGGACTGGATGCCGCCGCCGGCGCGCGCGATCTGTTCATAGGTGGCGCCATTCAGGCGCATTTCGAATTCCAGTGCACGGTTGCCGCCGAACACCAGATGCGTATGACAGTCGATGAGGCCGGGCGTCACCCACAGACCGTTCATTTCGCGCAACGCTGCGCCGCGCGCGGACGCCTGCGCACGCGCCGTCGCCGCCGTGCCGATCCAGGCGATGCGCTCCCCCTTCACGGCGATAGCAGCGTCGGGCACCGCGCCATAGTCGCCGCCATCATCTGCCATGGTGGCGAGATTCACGCCGCACAATACAAAGTCCCATTCAGCATCGGATTTCGAAGTCATGGATTCACGCTAGGCTATCGTTGCAGGTATAGTCAAGACGATGACGAGTCATCGATTCCAGGCTGCACTGCTGCCGCAAGGCTGGGCCCACGATGTGGAGATCGAGGTGTCGGCTCAAGGCGTGATCAGCCGGGTGGCGAGCGCGGCGGCCAGTGCCGACACGCCTGCGAGCGGCATTGCCGTCCCGGGAATGACCAACGCGCACAGCCACGCTTTCCAACGCGCGATGATCGGCGACACCGAATTCCGACGTTCCGCGCGCGACAGTTTCTGGACCTGGCGCCAGGCGATGTATGGCCTCGCCAATCGCGTCACGCCCGACGACCTCGCCCTGATCGCGACGCAACTGTTCATCGAAATGCTCAAATCCGGATACACCTCGGTGGCCGAATTTCACTATTTGCACCGGCGCCCGGACGGCGCGGCCTACGGTGGCGTCGAGAATCCCTTGCACGGCGCCATCGTCGCGGCGGCGCGTCGCACCGGCATCGGCCTGACGCTGCTGCCGACCCTGTATCAGCACAGCGATTTCGGCGGCAAGCCATTGCGCGAGGACCAGCGGCGCTTTTCCTTGAGCATCGGCGAGTTCATCGAGGCGATCCGCGTCCAGTCGACGCCTGCTCAGTCCGGCGATACCGTTCGTTGCGGCGCGGCCTTTCACAGTCTGCGTGCGGTAAGCCTCGGCGCCATGCGCGAGGCCATCGCGGAATTGAATCGCATCGATCCGCAGATGCCGCTGCACATCCATGTGTCGGAACAGATGGTCGAGGTGAACGCCTGCCGTCGTCTGACCGGCAAACGCCCCGTCGAATTGTTGCTGCATGAGAATCTGCTCGACGCGCGCTGGTGCCTGGTGCACGCCACGCACACCAATCGCGACGAGTTGCGCGGCATCGTCGATGCCGGCGCCACGGTCTGCGTGTGCCCGACGACGGAAGGCAATCTGGGTGACGGCTTTTTTGACGCCGAGCATTTCCTGGATCTGGGTGGACGGCTCGCCATCGGCTCGGACAGCCAGGCCAGCGTGTGTCCGGCGGAAGAATTGCGCTGGTTCGAATATCAGCAGCGCCTGCGACGGCGCCGCCGCGCGGTGCTGGCAAGCCCGGCCCAGCAGCATGTCGGCACGCGACTGTGGGAGGACGCGGCGACCGGCGGCGCACGTGCGTTGGGTCAGCCCTGCGGCGAATTGAAAGCCGGTGCCCGGGCCGACTGGCTGGTGCTGGATCCGCAGCATCCCAGCATGGCCGGATCGCCGATCGCGAACCATCTCGACCGCCTGGTATTCACCTGCGCGCGCGAGGCGATTCGCGAGGTGGTGGTGGCGGGGCGATGCGTCATCGAGAATCGGCGACACGCGTTGGAAGCAGGCAGCGCCGCCGATTTCAGCCGCTGGATGCAGCGACGATTGCTGGAAGCCTCGCCCGCCGACTGACCTGTTGCGCGCCAGTTGACCATACCTGTATATACAGGTTAATCTCCCGCGCATGGCCGACCCGACCCCCTCGTCCCAGCCGCTATACCTGCAGGTGAAGCGTCACATTCTGTCGAATGTCGCGTCCGGGAAATGGGCGGCCGCCAGCCGCGTGCCCTCCGAGAATGACATCGTCAAATCCTTCGGCGTGTCGCGCATGACGGCCAACCGCGCGCTGCGCGAACTGCAGGATGAAGGCGTCCTCGTCCGCATCGCCGGCGTCGGCACCTTCGTGGCGGAAGCGCAGGCGCACGCGCATCCGCTGGAGGTCATCAACATCGCCGATGAAATCCGCCAGCGCGGCGGCGCCCATCGCGCCGAACTCATCTCGCTGGAAAAAGTGCGCGCCGTGGGTGCGCTGGCCGATGACTTCGGGATCGCGTCGAAATCCCCGCTGTTCTGCTCGGTGATCGTGCATCACGAAAACGACAAGCCGTTGCAGCTCGAAGACCGCTACGTGCTGCCGCAACTGGCGCCGGACTATCTGCGCATGGACTTCACGCGTACCACGCCGCATGAATACCTGATCAAAGCTGCTCCGCTGCAGGAAGCCCAGCACATTCTGCGGGCCGTGATGCCCGACGAACGCACCCGCAAACTGTTGCAGATGAAGCACGGCGAGCCCTGCCTGCTGGTGCTGCGCCGCACCTGGACGGCCGGCGTCATCGCCTCGGTGGCGCGACTGCACTATCCCGGTTCCCGCTACGAAATGTCCGGGCGCTTCCGCCCGTAAGGAGTCGAACATGCCCGCACAGGTCAAACCCCGCATCATCCGCGCGCCGCGCGGCACGCAATTGCATGCCCGCCAGTGGACCACCGAAGCGCCGCTGCGCATGCTCATGAACAACCTCGATCCGGAAGTGGCCGAAAATCCCAATGAACTGGTGGTCTACGGCGGCATCGGCCGCGCCGCGCGCAACTGGGAATGTTACGAGCGCATCGTCGAGACGTTGAAAACCTTGAGCGATGAAGAGACGCTGCTCATCCAGTCCGGCAAGCCCGTCGGCGTGTTTCCCACGCACCGCGACGCGCCGCGCGTGCTCATCGCCAATTCCAACCTGGTACCGCATTGGGCGACATGGGAACACTTCAACGAATTGGATCGCAAGGGCCTGGCGATGTACGGTCAGATGACGGCGGGTTCGTGGATCTACATCGGCAGCCAGGGCATCGTGCAGGGCACCTACGAAACCTTCGCCGAAATGGGCCGCAAGCACTTCGCCGGACAACTGGCCGGCAAATGGGTGTTCACAGCAGGGTTAGGCGGCATGGGCGGCGCGCAACCCCTCGCCGCGACCATGGCCGGCGCCAGCATGCTGGCGGTGGAGTGCCGACAAAGCAGCATCGATAAGCGCCTGGAAACGCGCTATGTTGATGCACAGGCGCCGACGCTGGATGCAGCACTGGCATTACTGGATCAGGGCCGCCGCAACTCCAAACCCATTTCCGTGGCGCTGCGCGCCAATGTCGTGGATGTACTGGCCGAGCTGCTCGAGCGCGGCATCACGCCCGATGCGCTCACCGATCAAACGTCCGCTCACGATCCCGTCAACGGCTATCTGCCGCAGGGCTGGACCGTAGCGCAATGGGACGAGCGCCGCGTCGCGGATCCGGCGGCTACCGCTGCCGCCGCCAAACTCTCGATGGCCAAGCACGTCGAGCTGCTGCTGCGCTTCAAGGACCGCGGTCTGCCGGTGTTCGACTACGGTAATAACATCCGGCAGGTTGCGCGCGATGCCGGCGTGGCGCGCGCCTTCGACATTCCGGGCTTCGTTCCCGAATACATTCGACCGCTGTTCTGTCGCGGCATCGGCCCGTTCCGCTGGGCGGCATTGTCCGGCGATCCGGAAGACATCTACAAGACCGACGCCAAGGTCAAAGAGCTGATTCCCGATGACCCGCATCTGCATCATTGGCTCGACATGGCGCGCGAGCGCATCCAATTTCAGGGACTGCCCGCGCGCATCTGCTGGGTCGGCCTAGGTCAGCGACATCGACTCGGCCTCGCCTTCAACGAAATGGTCGCCAGCGGCGAACTGTCGGCGCCGGTAGTGATCGGCCGCGATCATCTGGATTCAGGCTCGGTCGCAAGCCCCAATCGCGAAACCGAAGCCATGATGGACGGGTCGGACGCGGTGTCCGACTGGCCGTTGCTCAACGCCCTGCTCAACACGGCGAGCGGCGCCACCTGGGTGTCGCTGCATCATGGCGGCGGCGTCGGCATGGGGTTTTCGCAGCATTCGGGCGTCGTCATCGTCTGCGACGGCACGGAGGCTGCGGCGCGACGCGTTGGTCGCGTGCTGTGGAATGATCCGGGTACCGGCGTGATGCGGCATGCGGATGCCGGCTATCCCATCGCCATCGCCTGCGCTCGTGAACAGGGATTGAATCTGCCCATGATCACCGGGGAGTTGCCATGACCATCCGTCTCACTCTGCATTCCTTGCGGCGCATCTACGAACATCCCACCTCGCTGCCATTGGATGAAGCGGACCGCGAGCGGGTCGCCGCCTCCTGCGGACTCGTCGATCGCATTGTCGCCAAAGGCGATGCGGCCTATGGCATCAACACCGGCTTCGGGTTGCTGGCGCAGACGCGAATTCCGAATGAAGATCTCGCCACCCTGCAGCGCAATCTGCTGCTCTCGCATGCTGCCGGCGTCGGCGAACCCTTGTCCGATGCCGTCGTGAGACTGACCATCGCGTTGAAAATCAATTCGCTGGTGCGCGGCTACTCGGGCATCAGCCTCGCCGTGATCGATGCCTTGAATCAACTGCTCACCCACGAGGTGTATCCGTTGATTCCCTCGCAGGGATCCGTCGGCGCGTCCGGCGACCTTGCGCCGCTCGCGCACATGAGCGCGGTACTGCTGGGCGTGGGCAAGGTGCGTCATCGCGGCCATATTCTAAGTGCCGAGCAAGGACTGCAGGCAGCAGGACTTAGCCCAATGACGCTGCGCCCCAAGGAAGGGCTGGCCTTGATCAACGGCACACAGGTGTCCACCGCACTGGCGCTGGCCGGACTGTTTGCGACCGAAGATGTGTTCGGAGCGGCGATGATCGCCGGCGTCCTATCGGTCGATGCACTCAAAGGCAGCGACGCGCCGTTCGATGAACGCATCCATCAGGTGCGGGGCCAGCCCGGACAAATCGACGTCGCCAAGGTGTATCGCGAATTGCTGCGCGGCAGTCAGATTCGCGCCTCGCATCTGGCCTGCACACGCGTGCAGGACCCGTACTCTTTCCGCTGTCAGCCACAGGTCATGGGCGCCTGCCTGGACCTGATCCGCAACTGCGCGCGCACCTTGAGCATCGAGGCGAATGCCGTGACCGACAATCCGCTGCTGTTTCTGGATAGCGGTGAGGTGTTGTCAGGTGGAAATTTTCACGCCGAGCCCGTGGCCTTTGCGGCCGACACGATGGCACTGGCACTGGCGGAGATTGGCAGCCTGTCAGAGCGCCGCATGGCGGTGCTGGTGGATCCAAAAATGAGCGGTCTACCGGCGTTTCTGGTCGAGAACAGCGGACTGAACTCCGGCTTCATGATCGCCCAGGTCACGGCGGCGGCGCTGGTGGCGGAAAACAAGACACGTGCCGCACCGGCCAGCGTGGACTCCATTCCGACCTCGGCGAATCAGGAAGACCACGTCAGCATGGCGACGCATGCCGCGCGACGCCTCGGCCCCATGGCTGACAATGCCGCGGCTGTCATCGGTATCGAGTTGCTGGCGGCCGCCCAAGGCATCGACTTTCACCGTCCCTCTACCTCATCCCCGCCGCTCGAAAAGGTGCACGGCCAGATTCGCGACGATGTGCCGCACTACGCCTCGGACCGCTATTTCTCGCCCGACATCGAGGCCGCGAGTGACTGGGTCAGCAGCGCACGCTTCGTCGGACCGGTGGCGTCCCTGCTACCCTCGCGCGCATCGTGAGTGCACCGGTCTTTCAGCACGAGCGCGGCGACTCCGCGCTGCTGATCAGCTTTCCGCATTCGGGGACGAAGATTCCGGCGTCGTTACAGGAACGGCTGACGCCGGCCGCATTGCAGACGCCGGACACCGACTGGCACGTGCCGCGCTTGTACGATTTCCACCGCGATATCGGCGCCTCGGTTCTCATTGCACAGTATTCGCGCTATGTCGTGGACTTGAATCGCCCGGCCGACGGCACACCGCTATATCCGGGCCAGGCCGAGACCAGCGTCTGTCCGGTTCGCAGCTTTGCCGACGAACCGTTGTACCAGCCGGAACAGGATCCCGACGCTGCCGAGGTGCAGCAACGCATTCAGGACTACTGGACACCCTATCATCGAAAGCTCGCGCAGGAGATCGATGCCATCCGCACGCGTCATGGGTTTTGCATCCTGTGGGACGCGCACTCCATTCGCTCGCAAGTTCCCCTGTTCTTCGACGGCACGCTGCCTGACCTGAACGTAGGCACGGCGGACGAGCGCAGCTGCTCGCGTGCACGCTCGCAGCGGGTGATGCGCGAACTGCAATCGCAATCGCGCTTCTCCTGCGTTCTCAACGGCCGCTTCAAGGGCGGCTACATCACCCGGCATTATGGCGACCCCGCCCGCGGCGTCGACGCCGTGCAATTGGAAATCGCGCAGCGCGCCTATGTGGACGAGACACGGCCGGCGGCATTCGATGCCGGGGTGGCAGCGGATCTGCATCGGGTGCTGCGCGACCTGCTCACGGCTGTGCTAAAAGTATGAGATGAAAAGCCGACTGACCCTGTTCGTGGTGCTGGCCATGCTCTTAGGCCCGCTGTTTGGATTGCTGCTGCATGAATGGTTGGGAGCCGGCCCGGCCACCGACAAGTGGGCGGCCAACTTGTCGCTGGTGACCACCGCATTCCTGCATCTGATCAAGATGATCATTGCGCCGTTGGTTTTCTCCACGCTCACCGTCGGTGTGGCGCGCATGGAAGACACCTCGTCGATCGCGCGGGTAGGCGCCAAGACGATGGGCTGGTTTATTTTCGCCTCGATGGTGTCCATGACCATCGGCGTGATCATGGTGACGCTGTTTCAGCCCGGCGTCGGACTGCCGCAACCGGCTTCCGTTGCCGCAGCGCTGCCCGTAGCGGCCACGCCGCAGCTCAAGGACATCATCGACCACATCATCCCGACCTCCATCGTACAGGCCATGGCGAACAACGAGATCCTGCAAATCGTGGTGTTCTCTGTCCTGTTCGGCGTCGCCGCCGCAGGGTTGGGCAAGCGCGTCGCGGGCCTGATCGACTGGATCGATGAGGTGTCGCTGGTGATGCTGCGAATCACCGGTTACGTCATGGCGCTGGCGCCCATCGCCGTATTCGCAGCCCTTGCGGCCACCGTGCTCACGCAGGGCATCGGCGTGCTGCTGATCTACGCGAAATTCGTCGGCAGCTTCTATCTGTCGCTGCTGGTGCTGTGGTCATTCCTATCGCTCGCGGCGTTCCTGAGCATTGGACCGCGCGTGCTGCAATTGCTGAGCGCGATCCGCTCCCCCGTGCTCATCGCCTTCTCCACCGCCAGTTCCGAGGCCGCCTACCCGCGCACCCTCGAGCGGCTCGAAACCTTCGGCGTCAGCCGCCGTATTGCCTCTTTCGTATTGCCGCTCGGATATTCCTTCAATCTCGACGGCTCGATGATGTATTGCGCGTTCGCCGTGCTGTTCATCGCACAGATCTTCCACGTCGACTTCACGTTGCATCAGCAGATTGTGATGCTGCTCATTCTCATGGTGACCAGCAAGGGCATGGCCGCGGTGCCACGCGCCTCACTCATGGTGATCGCCTCGACCTTGAGCTACTTCGGTCTGCCGGAACAGGGACTGGTGCTGATCATTGCGGTGGATCACCTGCTGGACATGGGCCGCAGCGCCACGAATGTGGTGGGCAACGCCGTCGCATCGACCCTAGTGGCGAAGTGGGAAGGGGAACTGTCGCCGGCGGTGCCAGCAGAAAAATTGCGCGACGCCCCGTAACGCGCTCAAGCAGCCAGGTCGTTGTCCGACTGCGGCGCTGCCTCGATTGCGCGCCGGTAGGTGTCGTTCACAAACTCCACGAACGGATTCCATCCGAAATGCCGCCGCGCATAGCGCTGCGATTCCCGCGCCAAGGCGGCGGCCTCGCGCGGCGAACTGCAGGCACGGGTCATGGCGGCCGCCAGGGACTCCACTGTCGGGTCGCAGAGAAAGGCCCGTGTATCGTTGAGCAGCGGCATATCGGCCATCTGTCGCGTCGCGATGATGGGCTTGCCTGACGCCATGTAGTCGTAGAGCTTGAGCGGGATGTTGTCGCCGCCCAGTCGCGGCATCATCAAAAAATCCGCCAGTTCGATGTACACGGAAATCTGTTCGCGCGGCTGGCGCGGAACGATGCGCACATAGTCATCGATGGGCCTCGAGGGACGCCGGGACCACTCCGCAACCTCGAGTTCGGTCGCGCCGACACAGACCAATACCAGATCCGGAAAGTTCTCGCGTGCCAGTGTAAACGCCTCGATCAGCATCTCTACACCCTGATAGCCGGCGAAATTTCCTGAGTACAACAATATTCGCTGTTCTTGATCGATGACCAGTTCTTCGCGCAGCGCCTCGACTGCAGCCGGTGTGACCTGCGTCGAGAAGGAGGGAAAGCGCCAGTCGCTGACATGGGCGTCCGGCGCCTGGGCGCGAACGTAGCCAGCCAATCCGGCACTGCAGACCACACAGCTGGCACGATTTAGGACGCGGCGTTCGGCGGCCAATAGAATCTTCTGCACTATCGTGGAGCGCAGCAACGGCTTGCGCTGCAACTCGGTGGGAATGGAGGACGCCATGTCGTACATGAACGGCTGATTAAAGCGTGGACACAGAAGCGCGGCCATATAGGCTGCCTCTTCCACCGCATGCACCATGTCGTAGCGTTGCGTGGACAGCAGCCTGGCGAACGACCACCACAGACTTACATCCAGCACAATCTTGCGCCACGAAAAGCCGATCGGCACATGGCGCAATCGCAGGGGATTTGCGCAGCGACTGACGATGAGATTGCTGATTTCAGGGTCCTGGCCCACCGGGAAGGCGAGTAAATCAACCTGCACACCCATCTCAGTCAGCGCGTTGGCTACATAACGCACGGCGATCGGAGTCCCGCGATCCTCGTAGAATGGTTGAGGAGTGACGATTAAGACGCGTCTCGTTTGGTCACGCATCGACATGAAATCCATCTGTGGTACCTGAAGACATGACACGTGTTTTATATCACGTCGCAACGCGGCGGCAATCAGAATCGGGTACTGTGATCGCACCATGAAAGCTACTGAACAACGCGCACGATGGCCTTGGACAGTTGTACGTGTAATTTTTAGCTGCCTGCTGCTCGCGTGGGCCTTGCACGCCGCACCGTTGGACACGATTGTCGCCGGATTGCGACGCGCGGATCCATGGTTGCTGATCGCCGGCATGGTGCTCGGACTCCTGACGCGCTTTGCCGCGGCGGAACGAACGCAGGTGATCAGTCGCGCACTGGGCCTGCTCGTATCACGACGCCAAACCATCGAAACGCTGTTTATCAGCAATTTTTACGCACTTTTATCGCCCGGCCCGGTCCTCAGCGGTGTCGTCACCGTGTACCGTTATAAGAATTACGGCGCCTCCACCACCGGCAGCGTCGGGTCGTTGTTGGCCAGCCGCGCAATCGAATGCGCAGCATTCGTGGTCCTGGGAACGGCCTGCGTGCTGATCGATCCGAATGTTGCACTCAACCGGGTCATGTATCCTTTACAACTCTCGTTGGCCGCACTTGCCGCCCTTGCCGGCGGCATTTGCGTGTGGTGGCTGCTGCACAAGCGACATCACCGCAACGGCGCACGTGCCGCTCTGTCGCCAAATGCCGTCAATAGTGTCATCGACAAACTGCACGCGGTGTGGCATGACGTCATCGACCGGGGACCCCGCATGGCATTGCAGGCCGCGATCCCCGCAACCGTACAGGTTCTTCTTGCAGGTGCCGCCGTTGCAGTGCTCGCGCGGTCATTGAACATCGAGGTGTCGCTGATCACGGCAATCTGGGTGACGGCCGCGGTGTATGCCGTGGTGCTGTTGCCGATTTCCATCGCCGGACTCGGCGTGCGCGAGGTGACGCTGATCAAATCACTCGGACTGCTCGGCATATCGGCGCAATCATCGGTGGCGTTGTCGGTGCTGCTGTTCGCAGACCCCGTCGTCAACGCAATGATCGGCGGCGTGCTGCAATTCCGATCTGCGATAGTTGCGCGCAGCCGCTAGAAAGTCGCGATGAAGACGCGGGCCGAGGCCGTGTCGCTGCTGCAAATCACCTCGCCGTCCAGCGCCGTGCAAACGGCCGTGTCCCAGGTCGACAGCATCAGATGATTGCCACTCGAATCGGCCAGTGCAACGGTCTCGTTGACGACGAACACGATGCGGGTTTGTTGCAGCGAATCCTGCACGGAAAAAGACTTCTGCACTGACTGCACACGAGCGCTGATAGCGCCAGCTGCATCGGCCACCATCAGATTCAGGTCGGTGCAAGGGCCGTCGGCCAGATCACAGTGCATGTGCACGGCGCCGTCGAACTGAATCAAATCCCCGGGCGTGGTCAGGCCCTCGGAGACGCCGCCGGACGCGCGCAGCGTCAGGCCATCGCCGGCCAGCAGCACCATCGTGCGCGAGTATCCGCTGAAATCGGAAAACGGCCCGGACTGCGCGATCTCGGCAACGCTGAGCCGCCATTCAAAGTCACCCTCGGCCGGAACCCGGATGATCTCGCGTGTGACGCCGCCACCGTTTTTCCATGCGGACCGGCGATACGCGGCGCGCGGCAGGAGGATCATCGTCTCTGGGTCATCAGCGCCAGTGCCTCGAACATCAACTGCGCACCCAGCTGTGCAGTGTTGGTGGTCGGGTCGTATTGCGGCGCCACTTCCACGACGTCCGCGCCGATAAAATCAAGACCGGCCAATCGCCACAGAAAATCCAACCCTTCACGCGAGGTCAGCCCGCCGATTTCCGGCGTGCCGGTGCCCGGCGCGAACACCGGATCAAAACCGTCGACATCGATGGACAGATACACGGGCCCGTCGCCCACCACCTCGCGCGCCTTTTGCGCGACGGCCGCCACGCCCAAGGACGCGAACTCCTCGATGTTGATCACGGTCATGCCCGAGGCGTAGGAAAACTCCCAGATCACATTGGACCCGCCACGGATACCGATTTGAATGGTGCGCTCCGGATCCAGCACGCCATCCAACACCGCCAACCGGAACGGACCGCCGTGATGAAACTTCGAGCCGTCGTACACGCCGCCGGTATCGCAGTGCGCATCGATGTGAATCATGCCCACGGGACGCTGCGCGCCCAGCGCCTTGAGGATCGGATAGGACACCGTGTGATCTCCGCCTGCGGACAGAGGACGCACGCCTAGCGCGACGAGATTGCGGTAATACGCCTCGATATCCTGCAGCGACTGTTCGAGACTGTAGCGGCTGCGAAACGGCACGTCGCCGATGTCGGCGACGCGGCAGTCGCCCTTGGGCACGGATTGGAAGCGGTGATGATACGGTCCGATGCGCTCCACCGACCGGATGGCGCGTGGGCCGAAGCGTGCACCGGGCCGGTTCGATACGCCCAGGTCCATCGGTATGCCTACCAGCGCAATGTCGAGTCCGGCGGGCGAGTCTTGGAATGGCAGGTCCAGGAAGGTCGACACTCCCGCATACGGCAGCGTGCGGCGCCCGTCGGGAGTCGCAATCTTCGCGGCCGCCGCCGCCAGAATGGGATCGTCGATGTCGAAAACGCCGACATCGGTGTACCGGTCACGCAAGGCCTTGAGCTTGTTCGGATCCATGCGCCTATTCTAATCGCAATGGGCGTCCGAAGGCCTACACCGCCCGGCGCGTCATCAAATCGCCGATGTGTCGCGCCTGCCGCAGCGCCAGCGCCACGATGGTCAGGGTTGGATTCTGCGCCGAGGCGCTGACGAACTGGCTGCCGTCGGAGATGAACAGATTGGGGATCTCATGGCTGCGACCGAAGGCATCGACCACGCCCGTGGAAGGCGTCCGGCTCATGCGGCAGGTCCCCAGTGTGTGGGTGGCCGGAAACGGCGGGCACTCGAGAAATTGGCGGGCGCCCGCGGCGCCCAACAGACTGCGTGCCTGTTTGAGATAGTGTCCCCGCATGGCCAGGTCATTGGCATGGTCATCGATGTGCAGATGCGCAACCGGCAGACCGTGCGCATCTTTTTTGCTCGCATCCAAGGTCACCGTGTTGGCCGCGGCAGGCAGGTCCTCGCCATTCATCCACACGCTGGCGAGGTTTGCATAGTCATCCACCCAGTGTCCAAATTCAGCGCCCCAGGCACCGGGCTTGACCGCGATGCCAAACGAGGGCAATCCGACATGCGCGCTCTGCATCAGATAGCCGCCGGCGAATCCTCGCGCTGTATCGAGGCGGGCCTCGTCGAACACCGTACCACTGGCCACCGGACCGCGCTCCATGTGGACGGTGTGTTCGAAACGCCCGAAGACAAGGGCATTCACGTGCTTCATGAAATGCCGGCCGATCATGCCCGACCCGTTCCCCAGACCTTGCGGAAATTTCGCGGAGGCCGAGTTCAGCAGCAGTCGCGGTGTCTCGATGCCGTTGCCGGCGACGCACACCAGTCGCGCTCGCTGCCGGTGTTGCACGCCGGCCGAGTCCGCATAGACGACTCCGCTGACTTTTCCGGCAGCGTCATGCTCGATCTTCAACACCATCGAACCGGTGCGCAAATCCAGCCGGTCCGTCGCCAGCGCCGCCGGTATTTCCGTGTAAAGCGTCGACCATTTGGCTGCGGACTTGCAACCCGACGTGCAAAACCCCAATTGCAGACAGGCCGGCCGGCCCGCGCGCGGCTGCGAGTTGATGGCATGTCGATCGTTACGAACGTTCCGATAGCCGACGCGCGTCGCGCCGTTCCACATCACCTTGTAATTGTTGGTCACCGGCAGCGGCTCGATGCCGCCCGTGCCGGTCACGCCGAGGCGGTCTTCCGCACGCACATACCAAGGATCGAGTTCCGCAAGATCCAACGGCCAGTCGGCGAGGTTGGCGCTGTCGATCGAGCCGTAGTGGCTAAGCGGGGCAAATTCATGCGCCTGCATGCGATACGCCAACGCACCCCAATGCACCGTGCTGCCGCCGACCGCCTTCACCGTCCACGCAGGCATGTTCGGCGACAATCGTGCGACATCCCAATTACCCGACGTGGTGCGCGGATCGAGCCATGACAATTGTCCGAACGCGAACATGTCGTCATTGCGAAACTCGGCCGGCTCGATGCGACGACCCGCTTCCAGCAGCACCACATCGATGCCCTGCGTACACAGTTCATGGGCAAGCGTCGCGCCACCCGCGCCGGAGCCGATGATCACCACCGCCGCGTCATTTAGACCGTGACGAGATTTGCTCATGGAATGGGCTTCGGATCCGGCAACCAGTCGATGGAGTTCACCTGCTCCCGGCTGTAGCCGCCAAAGCTCCAGGCATCGCCGCCATACCCCAGGGTTTTCCAGACATCAGGTCGTGTGTACAGCAGGAACGCGGCCGTGGCCCGCACAAAACCAAACGCCGGCGTTGACTCCTGCTGCGTAAGAATCGCAGTTCGCTGCGCAGGCGATTGAGACAGCCAGTCACCTTTTGACGCGGCGTTCAACGAGGCAATCCCGCCATTCAGGAGTTCGAGAGTGGCGGGATCTGCGGCTGCCCGCGCCGCCATCGCACGAGCCACGTCGTCGTAAACGGCGGCGGAAAGCGAGGCATGTGGGTAAAGCGAATACACCCACGCCGCTAAGATCGCCACACGTGCTGTCTCCGGAATTGCAGATGGCGAGTCTGCGCGATCGACGGCGCTCGATCGAAACGACAGCGCTCCCAGCCCCCACAACGCCAACGCTTGCTGCAGCAAAAGGCGGCGGCGAGGAAGGAGTTCCACTTTGCGTTTTTCGGACGGCATTCGGTTCTCATGACCGGAGTCAACAGCATCCTAGCATCAGCCAGCGCCAAGCGACCGCCCGCATTCTTCGTACGCTGACGTAGGGAGCGCGGGGGCGGGTGTCCGTTGCGCCGCATTTGAGCTCGCGGCAGAACGGGCGAAGCGGCGCGGTAGGTCGCAACACCTAAGTTACGTCCTGAGATCCGTGGGGCTACAGCGCCCGCCCGTTCTCGGGAACGCCGGCCCCCAGCTTCGTTCGAACACGACAACAATTCCCGGGCCGGCGCGAGCGATCTGCGGCGCAACGGACACCCGCCCCCGCGCTCCCGGCATTAACCGAATGAAAAAAATGACCGGGCGAACGACGCCAGAGATGCCGAGGAATGCAGAAGCTCAAGCGCGCCGCCACAAGAGCAACACGACCCCCGCCAACACAACGCAAACAGCAACCCACTCAAAAGCCGTGACCTGTTCATGGCCAAGCGTCACGCCGAGAGCCAACGCCACGACAGGATTGACATACGTGTAGCTCGCCGCCAGCGACGGCGTGGTTCGTTCCAACAGCACCATATACGCCGTATAGCTGATAAGGGAACCTGCGAACGCGAGATAAGCCCACGAAGCCAACGCGAGCGGTTGAGGCGGCCACATCGGCGCCTCGCCGACGGCCCAGGACGCGAGCAGCAACAGCAGGCCGCCGATCAACATCTGGCTCGCATGACCCATGGATCCGGGGGCGGTGCTGATTTTGGCGCCGCCCGGCAGCCCATGGACGGCCCACACGCTGCCCAGCGCCCAGGCGACGCAGGCGCCGCTGATCGCCAGCAGTCCAGCCAACGAGGCGCTGAAGCCCTGCCCCTGCGTCAGCATCACGATGCCGATGAGCCCGATGACGACGCCGGTAATCTGTCGGGCAGCGGGCCGCACGCCATAGGGCCATTCCGCCAGCACAAGCAAGGTGGGCACCACAGCGTTGAAGGCAACGACCAACCCTGAACTGATGCTGGTTTCAGCCATGGCGGTCAATCCGTAACCGATGCCCAACAACAGAAAGCCCAACACCGCGCCGCCCATCCATTCTCGTCGGGTAGGCCAGGCAGCACCACGCATCCTTGCGATGACGGCCAGCAGCGCTCCGGCGGCGAGGAACTGACTGCCCATTTGATAAAAAGGCGGGAAACTCACCAAGGCCCATTTGATGGCAAGATACATGGAGCCCCAGACGAACCAGGTCGCTGCGAGGCAGGCCAAAACGATCGGGGACCACACGGTCTTCACAGGTTCAATCGCTGCCGTTGAATTGACGATGATCGATGCTCCATTGCGTTAGCGAACCGGCGCCGGCGAATCGAGAGGCCGACGGCTCAGCGGATCATGTAGACCTTGGTCACCTTTTCGTGCACCGTGCAAACGCCTTTCCAATCTTGCGGAAAGAACGCAGCCGTGTCCGGCGTGATCTCGATGACCTCGCCGTTCTCATGCACGTACGTGCACCGACCGGCGAGAAAATGGCAGAACTCGTCGCGGGTCACATGGCAGACCCATTTGCCTGGCGTGCAGCGCCAGATGCCGCATTCCGAGCGGCCCTCCGGCCCTTTGTGCAGCAATTTGCCGGAGGTGTGGGATGCGCCCTCGAGCATGGTGGGAATCACGCCCCAATCGATAAGACCGGTGATCGAGAGTGGATTCTGCAGTCGTGGAGTGGGCATGGTCGTCGGTCCTTCGGGTGCTACAGGTTCAGCGCTGGTGAGAATGTAGGTATTGCGTAATGTGTCATGAACCGTGCACTCGCCGCTCCAGCCCGCCTGAAATAGGACCAGCGTTCCGGCCGTCACCTCGAAAGACTCCCCGTCATCGCGGCGATAGGTGGCGCGACCCGCAACGAAATGACACAGTTCATCGCGCGGAATGCTCAACGGCCAGCGTCCCGACGTGCATACCCAAAGACCGGTCTCCGGTTGATTGTTCGGACCCTTGAAGAGCAAGCGCCCGCTGGAAAGCGATACGCCTTCGATCGGGTCCGGTTGCTGGCCCCACGAGACCAGGTCAGCGCGCGTCGAGGCTTGCGCAAGGTGTGGCGCTGAGGAGAGGAGTTGCGTCATCGCGCACTTCCAGCCAGAAGCTCGTTAAGCAGGCGTGCGGCTTTGGCCGGGCCGTTCTGTGCGCGCATCTGCGCGCTGGTCGCCGCGAGGCGGGTCTGAATCGCCGTATCGTGCAGGCAGTCATGCAGCCGTGCAGCAAGGCCCGCGTCAGTCCAGTCCGCGCGACTCATCGCAAAACCGTGACCGGTCTCTTGAACGCGGGTGGCATTGTCGTGTCCATCCCAGGCAAACGGAATGATGATGGCCGGCTTGCCGAACAGGAGACATTCGGTGAAAGAATTGTTACCGCCGTGATGGATCACGACATCGACCTGCGGTATCACCGAGGGCTGCGGGAACCAGCTGTCGACGATGACGTTGGGCGGCAGATCCGTGTATTGCTGCTTGTTATCACCCACGTTGACCAACGCGCGATACGGCATGCGGCCCAACGCCGCGATCAGTCGCTTCAGCAGCGTGACATCGCCGGCGCCGAGACTGCCAAAGGACAGATACACCAGCGGCGAGGCCTGCTGAGCTGCAAACGGTGGAATTCCATACGGCTTCTCCTGGCGCACGCAGCCCTCCAGATACTGGAACTGTGCGGGAGGCAAGGGTGTCGAGCGTTCGAACTTCACGGCTTGCGGATATAGCAGCAGGTTCAAAGACGGCGAAGCCTCGAAGAACTGGCCCAGCGGATATTCCGATTCACCCTGCGAGCGAAGAAACTCGTTGAACGACGCGTGCAACGGCCCGATGACTTCGTTGAAGCGCGCGCGGAAGCGGGCATGACAGGCCTGATCCTGCGCACCGCAGCCCGACAAGTGCGGCGGAATGGCCGGATCCTCGATCTCATTTTCCGAGCAGGAGACGATGCGCACCCAGGGAACTCCCTGCTGCTTGATGGCCGGAAACAGAATGACATTGTCCACGCAGATCAGATCGGGGCGCAGGTCCGACAACACGCGCGGCAGATCCCGCTGCGCATAGCGAGCGCTGTCAATGATGGCAGCCCAGCAATCCTTCACATAGGTGTCGATCTGCTCGTAGGGCGTCTTGTAAAAGTTGGCGAGGTGCCCATTGATGAAGTCTTCCCAAAACTTCGCCATCTGCGCAGGCGGCATGGGCTCAGAAAGATACACCGGCCGAGCTTCAAACCCATAGCCACGATAAACCTCAACGAACCCCGGATCGGAAATAAACACCACGCGATGCCCCAGCGCAGCAACCGCCTGCGCGATCGCCACAGAATTCAGCGCAGGCCCGTAGGCAGCCTCAGGAAAAAACGCAATGGTCTTGGGATGTTGAGCGGACAAGTGGATTGGACTCGCGGCAACAAAGAGCAAAAACGAGTCTAACGAAACGGCTCACCGAGTACTACTTGGCCAGCTAGAGGATCTCTCGCCGGGTGTCTATGTCCAACGAAGACGGCTCTGCTTCTCAAACGCCCACGGCGGCGCCTGACGACCTCCCGACACCGGCGAGCAAAGACTGAATCACTGAGGAACGATGCGAACGAGCGCCCAGCGCTCAAACAAGTGTGAGGTGACCGGCCTCGTTCTTCGTACGCTGACGCAGGGAGCGCGGGGGCGGGTATCGGTTGCGCCGCATTTGAGTAGATCATGAAAGAAGCGTTCGCCGGTGTCTGGGCCGTGGCGCAAGACCAGAAAGTCAGCCTGCGCACCGCCACCTTCATCGTGGCTTGCAAGCGGATTTTGCACACGCGTGAGTTGCGGGGTTTGTATCCTTGATGGCGACCTGCTGGTTCAATAACCCTGAGACGCCATGGCATCTCCGATTCATTGCATGCTATTAATTAAATAGCTGCTTACGCACGTATTACGGGGGCTATAGGCTTATTTTACTTAAACTTAGGGCTGTCAACCCTGCGCTGCCCGGTGGTCATTGCAGCGTTTCTTTTAGCGCTGCG
>JANMXI010000267.1:0-36471 GCA_031394735.1 Pseudomonadota bacterium
GCGTGACGCCGCACGTGAAGGCCGCGTCACCGCACACGGCGACCCGAACTCCAGCATCAATGCGATGATCAACTTGCCGCTCATCGCCGACAAGTTGGCGGTTCGCGCAGTCATTTATAACGATGATCGCGGCGGCTACATCAACAACGTCGCAAGTACCTTCACGCGTCGCGCCACTGACTACGGCATCTACTATGCCGGGTACATCGATCCGCTCACCGGTAAGAACGCACCGCCTCCCGGTAGCCCGGTCATCAACAACAATGCCATCGCCGCCAATGCGATCAATCCGGTTTCCTATAAAGGCGTTCGCGCACAAGCGTTGTGGCAGATCAACGATAATTGGAGCGCGCTGCTCTCGCAGAGCTATCAGAACATGCAGGCCGACGGCGTGTTTTACCAGTTGCCGCTGAGCTCTGAATTGGTCCCGCTGAATAAGTTGGAGACGACGATCTTCAACAATGCGTACAACAAGGATAAGTTCACCAACACGTCTTTGACGATCACCGGCCAGATCGGACCGGTTCACGCCGTGTACTCCGGTGGCTATCTGTCGCGAAAAATCGACCAGGTGAACGACTACACCAACTACGCTCGCGGTGTGTATGCCGACTACTATCAGTGCTACGGCAAATTTGCGGGGACGCCAACCTGTTTCTCGCCCAGTTCCACTTGGCGCGAACTCGAGTCGAACACGCACCAGAGTCACGAACTACGTTTGAGTTCCCCGGATGACAAGCGCCTCCGCGGCATCGTCGGCGTGTTCTGGGAAGACTACAAGATCACGGACGACACGGCGTGGTCCTACAAGTCGGTACCGACCTGCGTCACCGGCGGCGACCCGCTATGCTTCCGCAATGTCGAGCCGGCGGCCGGCGCACCAGTCGCGAATCCGAATCCGCGCAACGACAACGTCGCCTTTTTCGAAGATACTTTCCGCACCTATAAACAGACTGCAGTCTTCGCTTCCCTCGACTTCGACATCATTCCGAAGGTCCTGACATTGACGGCCGGCACGCGTCATTACGACTACAAGATGGATTTCGGCGGTACGGTGGTCAGCAGTTTCGGTTGCTTCAACTACGCAGCAACGGCACCTTCGGGCGCTTGCGCCAACGGAGCAGTGGGTTGGCAACCCTCGGATCCATTCCGCAATGCCGAGTACAAGGGCACCAAGAGCCGAGCAAGCCTGAGCTGGAAGATCACACCCGACACAATGGTGTACGCCACCTGGTCGCAGGGCTACCGTCCGGGCGGTTTCAACCGCTCCACCGGCGCACTGCTCAAGGATCCGACCGATCTGGACGCGGCCGGCAAGCCGATCGCGCAATATCTGAAGCCGCTGACGGTATCGCCCGACGAGTTGACCAACAAGGAAATCGGTTTCAAGACCGAGTTCTGGAATAACCGCATTCAAGTGAACGGATCAGCCTACGAAGAAGTCTGGAAGCACGTGCAGCAGGCACTGTTCAACCCGCAGTTGCTTGGCAACACGACGTTTGGCGTCAACGGCGCCGACTATCGCGTTCGCGGGTTTGAGTTGCAGTTGGTTGCTCGCGTAACCAATGGCCTGACTGTGACTGGCTCGGGTTCCTGGAATGAGAGCAAGCAAACCAACTCGCCGTTCCTGGTTGACAACAACCCGGCCAGCAAGAACTTCGGCAAGCAGATCACGCAGGCGTTGGACGCCGGCGGCAATCTGGTGCAGGTGGTCGACACGTTCGGTTCCACCGGTGTGCCGACTGCTTATTCACCGCCGCTGCAGTTCAACCTGCGGGCTCGCTACGATTGGAACATTGGCCAGTACGGTGCATTCGTGCAATTGGGCGCTGCTCACACGGCTCATTCCTTCAACAACTCCAACACGGACCCGAGCATCAATGGCGACCTGCCGGCGAATGCGGGCAGACCCCCGACCTCGACCACGTGGCGCTACGAGATGCCGGCCTATTCGACCTGGGACGGATCTTTCGGCTTCGCGAAGGACAACTGGACCGTGCAAGTGTTTGGCCAGAACCTGACGAACGAAAACAAGTCGGTGTTTACATCGACTGCGCAGTTCATCAAGGCTGAAGTACCCCTACGTCCGCGGGTCCTCGGTATCAAGGTGGGCATGAAGTTCTGATCTAAAAAGGTAAGCCGGCTGCCGCTAGGCATCGGCTGATGTAGACTTTAAGGCGGGCAGAAATGCCCGCCTTTTTTTTAAAGATCATTCGATGATGCAAAGCCCACTGCCCGCCCAGACTCCATCGCCCGTTGAAGCCGGACTCGGACGCATCCGCGGTCTCATGGAAAAGAGCCGCTTCAGCGACGCGCTCGATGCGGCGCGAGGCTTGGCTGCCACCGTGCCGGAAAACCGTGATGTCTTGTACATAATCGCGGTCAATCAACGCTATCTGGGCAAGATCGACGATGCCTTGTTGACGCTGGAGACTCTGGAACGGCTTCACCGGGGCTACAGCCGCCTGTATCAAGAGCGCGGGCATTGCTATGTCGCTCGAAAGGATGCGCCGCATGCCATCGAAGAATTTCTGAAGGGCGTCAATATCAATCCGGCTCTGCCGGCCAGTTGGTCCAAGTTGGAAGTGCTGTTCCGGATGACGGGACGACAGCAGGAGGCGACAATGGCCGCCGGCCATGTGGCCACGCTGGCCAAACTTCCGCCCGTGGTCGTGACCGCCACCGGCCTGTTTTCCGACGGTGAGTTCGCCGCTGCGGAAGCGATGATCCGACCCTTCCTGCTCAAGAATGGCAACCACGTAGAAGCGATGCGCTTGTTGGCACGAATCGGGATGGAGCACGATGTGCTCGACGACGCTGAGTTGCTGCTTGAAGCGGTTCTCACTATTGCGCCGGATTATCACGCGGCACGTTACGACTATGCCCGCACACTGTTGCGGCGTCACCGCCACAGCCAAGCCTTGGAAGAGCTCGACAAGCTCATCAAGATCGACCCGGCGAACCGAATGTACCGCACCAGCTATGCGACCACCGTGGTCGGCATGGGGGACCATGCGCGAGCCCTGCAGCTTTACCAGGAATTGTTGAAAGACGCGCCTCGCATGCCGGATTTGCACCTCTCCATTGCGCATACACTTAAAACCCTGGGACGCCCGCAAGAGGCCATCGAATCCTACAAGCAGGCCGCTGCTGCGCGGCCGAGCTTCGGCGATGCCTATTGGAGTCTCGCCAACCTCAAGACCTACCGTTTTACGGACGAGGAAATCGCACGGATGCGCCAGGAGGAAGCGGCGCCGACTACCGAGTTGTCCGATCGTTATCACCTGTGTTTTGCGCTGGGAAAGGCATTGGAGGACGCGCAACAATACGGTGATTCCTTCGCCTACTATGATCGCGGCAATAGTTTGAAGAAATCCGACGTCCGCTATCGCCCGGAATCCGTCGAGACCAATGCCCGGCAGCAGGTGGCCGTATGCACGCCTGATCTCTTCGCGCGTCATCGTTCGACCGGCTTTCCGGCACGCGACCCGATCTTCATCATCGGACTGCCACGCTCGGGGTCGACGCTGCTGGAGCAAATCCTGGCATCGCATTCACAAGTCGAAGGAACGATGGAATTGGCGGATATTCCGCGTATCGCGCAGGAGCTGCAGGGTCGCGAGGCCGCGCACGACGATCCCGATCTGCTGCGCTATCCGCGCGCGCTGGCACAAATGTCGGCGGAGGACTTCACCCGACTCGGCGAGAAGTACATCCGCGATACGCGCATCTACCGCACCGACAAGCCTTACTTCATCGACAAGATGCCGAACAACTTTCGTCATTTGGGTTTGATTCAGCTGATGCTGCCGAACGCCAAGTTCATCGATGCGCGCCGCGAACCCATGGCGTGCTGCTTCAGCAACTTCAAACAGCTGTTCGCGGCCGGGCAGGAATTCACCTATAGCATCGAGGACATCGCCCGTTACTATCGCAGCTACGTGGAGCTGATGGCGCACTGGGACGCCGTGCTGCCGGGGCGCGTTTTACGAGTTCAGCATGAGGATGTGGTCGAGGATCTGGAAGGCAATGTGCGCCGCTTGCTGGAGTTTTGCGGCCTTGAATTCGAGCCGGCATGCCTGGAATTTCACAAAACCGAACGAAGTATCCGCACGGCAAGTTCCGAACAGGTCCGCCAGCCGATATTCAAGGAAGGCCTCGATCAATGGCGTCACTTCGAGCCGTGGCTCGGCCCCTTGAAGCAGGCGTTGGGTCCACTCGCAGGCACATGATGCTCGCCACGTTCACCCGCGGAACCTCGGGTTGAACGCAGCCGCCCTGCTGCCGTTCATCCGGATCCGCTGGCGGATCTTTGGCTTTCTATTCGCCTTCGGCCTGCTGGCGTATTTCCAGCAGAAGAGCATCACCATCGCCGCCGCGCGCATCATGCCGGAGTTGCATCTGACGCAGCTTCAAATCGGCTGGCTGCAGCAGGCGTTCGTGATCGGCTATGCGGCGTTCCAGATTCCGGGCGGCATTCTGGGTCAGCGGTGGGGAGCGCGGCGCACCTTCGTCTTCATCGGACTGGTGGCTTTCGCTGCCATGTTGTCGACATCGATGGCGCCCTATCTGTTCGCCGGCCAGGGCCTGTTCATTGCCCTGCTCAGTGCACAGTTGCTGCTCGGCATTGCACAGGGCGCGATCTTTCCCGTCTCCGCCGGCGTGTTCGAAAGCTGGTTTCCCGCGCGGCATTGGGCATTGGTGCAAGGCCTGCAATCCATGGCGCTGCAATTGGGCGCCATGTTGACGGGTCCTGTCATCGCCTCGCTCATGCAGACCATGGGCTGGCAGCGCGCGGTGTTTTACACCACCCTGCCGGCGTTGGGCGTCATTGGCTTGTGGGCCCGGTACGGACGTGACTTCCCGCGCGGGCACCCGGCTGTTTGCGCCGCCGAGCTTGCGGAAATCGGCGATCGGAGCGAGGAGTTGCGCGCCGCCGTTCCCGGCCCCGATCGCCTCAAAAAATTGTTCACCAACCGCAACATCATGCTGCTGGCCTTTTCGTATCTGTGCATGAACTACACCTTCTACCTGCTCGCGAACTGGGTGTTCCTGTATCTGGTGCAGGTTCGCCATTTCTCCGTGCTGGAGAGCGGCTGGCTCGCCAGCGTGCCGCCACTCGCAGCGGCACTGGGTGCAGCATTGGGCGGATTGTTGACCGGCATCGCCTGTGCGCGTTTGGGCACCCACTGGGGCTACCGCCTCGTCCCCTTGTGCGCGATGCCCACCGCCGGCCTTCTGCTGCTCGCGGGTGTCGGGGCCTCGAATGCGTACGTCGCGGTATTTGCGCTGGCCTTGAGCTACGGCGTGGTCGAACTGACCGAAGCCTCCTATTGGGCGAGCGCAATGAACCTCGGCCGCGGCGACACGATGACGGTGAGCGGCGTAATGAACACCGGCGGCAATCTTGGCGGCATCATCGGCATTCCGATCGTCGCCTATTTCTCCGGGCATGACGCCTGGACTGCGGCCTTTTGGATTGGAACCGCACTGGCCATGGTCAGCGCCGTGACATGGCTGGGCATCGACACCGACCGGCCCATCCGCGACACTGCGGCGACCAACGAATCAAGGATCACGGCATGAGAGTGACGTTTGCAGCATTGACGGTGCTTTGCATGATCGGCCTCGGCACATCATCGGCGGCCACACCGCCACCAGCGCCGCCGCTCTCGATCAATCTGGATCAATTCGATGCGATGAAGAAGTCTGTGACCTTGTCCAACGGACAGGTCCTGGCCTATATCGACACCGGCGACCGGCACGGCAAGCCCGTGGTATTGATTCACGGCTACACCGACAACGCGCGCGACTGGGTGCCCCTGATCCCGTTTCTGTCCAAACACGATCGCCTGATCCTGGTCGACATCCGCGGCCACGGAGCCTCCGGCAAGCCCGAGTGCTGTTACGCGCGAGTCGATTTCGCCTATGACATCAAACTGCTGCTCGATGAGTTAAAGGTCGATCGCGCCGACCTCATCGGCCATTCCTTGGGCAGCATCATTGCCCAGACCCTGGCCGAGTTCTGGCCGGACCGTGTCAACCGGGTGGTGTTGATCGCCTCCACCGGCGGACCCCGCAAGGGCGTGGCCCCGAAGCCACCGGCATTCGATTTCCTGGCCGAGATCCGCAAACTGAAGGAACCCATCGACCCCGATTCGCCCTTCATGATCGCCTGGTGGGATTCACCCCGGCCAGTGAACGCGGAGTTCATCCGGCGGCAACGCAAAGATTCAGCGGCGATTCCTCTGCGAGTCTGGATTGCGGTCGCCGATCAAGGACTGACCTTCGGCGATCTGCCCTTGACGCTACCGATGCTCAAGGCGCCGGTGTTGCTGATCTGGGGCAGCGAGGATCCCATCATGGTCGAGGATTCACGCCAGTCGCTGCGCGAGGCACTGCCGGCAGCGCAGGTGAAGATATTCGACGGGTTGGGACATAATCCTTTCTGGGAAGAGCCGGCAGCCGTCGCCGATACCATCAACGGATTCCTCGATGGCCGCTGATCACCGCACGCTTCGAGAGCGCCTGATCGAAAAGCGCTCCATCGACTACGTACCGCTGGCGGAGCGGCACGGCAAGGCCTGGCATCTGTGGCCGGTGTGGTTTTCCGGCGATGCGCACCTCGCAACGCTCGCTGCCGGCGTGGTCGGCATTCTGCTCGGCGGCAACTTGTTGTGGTCGGGTATCGCCGTCATTCTGGGCGGTGCACTCGGCACCTTTTTTATGGCCTTCCACTCCACGCAAGGGCCACAGCTCGGTCTGCCGCAGATGATTCAATCAAGACCGCAATTCGGCTACCGCGGCGCCCTGCTGGTGTGGCTGGTGGCATTGGTGGCCTATGTCGGCTACAACGCCTTCAATCAGGTGCTGGCAGCGCAGGCTTTTCATCAATTGGTCGATTCGGCCTCACCCACCTCGCCGCGCACCATCATCATTTTCACGGTGGTTGCCGCCGCACTTGCTGCGCTTGGTTACGACCTGATCCACATCGCGCAACGCTGGCTCGCGTACCTGATGATTGCCATGCTCACGCTGTTTACCGTGGCCATCGGATTCCGGGTGGGCATGCCGGCCGGCGCATTCGACTGGAACGATTTTCACGGCGTGCCTTTTCTGGCGCAGTTCTTCGCCGCCGCCGCCTATCAGATCAGCTGGTCCATCTACGTATCGGATTATTCACGTTACCTGCCGCGCGACGTCTCTGTCCGCGCCACGTTCTGGTGGACTTACGTCGGCGCCTTCATCGGTGGATCTTGGATGATGCTGGTTGGCACAGTGGCCGCAGCCCTGAGCCCCAAGATGAACGTCGCTGCCGCGGTGCAGTCCGCTGCCGATGCCGCCATTCCCGGATTGGGCTCGCCTCTCGTGTTCGCCTCCCTGCTCGGACTGATCACGATCACCTCGCTGAACTTCTACGGTGCCTCGCTCACCCTCCTGGGCGTCGTGGATTCTTTCCAGAAACTGCAATGTACGGTATCGCAGCGGATGCTGAGCCTGCTGGCTTTGGCGATCACCTCGTCGGGCATCGCCTTGCTCGCATCGCACGACTTCATCAATTCCTTCGAGGTGCTGCTTGCCGTGCTGCTGTACCTGTTCACGCCCTGGACTGCGGTGAATCTCGTGGACTTTTATGTGGTCCGCAAGGGTCACTACTCGGTGCGCGAGATTTTCAATCCGAACGGCATGTACGGCCAATGGAACTGGCGCGGGCTGTTGTCCTATGCCGTAGGCTTTGTCGCGATGATCCCTTTTTTCAGCACTGCTTTGTACACCGGACCCATCGCCAAAGCCTTAGGCGGGGCTGACGTGGCGATGCTGGTGGGGTTGCCGGTATCTTCTTTGGTGTATCTGCTGGCTTGCCGATCGATGGACCTGAAGGACGATCAGCGCCGGGCGCTCGCGGCGGATGTCGGATTGGATCCTGAGGATCGTTGAGCCACGATCGCTTGATACACCAGCGTCTTGAACGTCTCGACGAAATTCACTCGAAGCATCACGAGACCTCCGATGATTCAAAATCGCCAAGCGTCACGCGAATCCAATTCAACAGATGCTCGGCATACACGCGATCGATGACCAGCAGCGTCTCGCCGGATTTGACGCTCAATGACAATACCGGCAGGTCCGCGATGCGACTCACATGGGCCTCGCCGGGTGCGACGGTTGACGCCTCGCTGCCGATTCGCAGCAACAAGTCGCGCGTTTTTTCGCCTTCAAGACGCAGCACCCATAGCCCACCGCTTTGATCCAGACAAACGCCGTCGACAGCAGTGCTCAGTTCTGATTGCAGAGCTGCCAAGGCCGCGCCGTCGTTGCTCAACACCAGGGTCTGGGTGGGATGGCGCCACGCCAGAATGAACTCGATGCCGGGCGGCGTACCGGGCACTTCCATGGCACGCAGCGCCGGGGGCAACGGTACGCCGAGGGACGCTTGGCAGGCCCGAGCGAAGGCGCCCTGCGCATCGAAATAGCGCAATGCCGCGACGTGCAGGGAGCGATCAACTCGAACGCTGATTCCTTGCGCGTGCAGCGGTGCGTACGGATCCTTCGAATCAGCCATTCAGTCGCGCTCCGGTGGGGTCGTAGAACGTGCTCTTCACCACTTCGGCCTCGATCGCGGCGCCCAGATGATGGACGCGCACCCGCTCCCCCAATCGCTGTGCGCCGCGCGCCAGCATGGCCAATGCGATCGGATGTCCCAGTGCCGGACTGTGATGGCTGGAGGTGACATGACCCTGCGTCAGCGTGGGGGGCGGTTCCGGCGCAATCTGCGCGCCGGTCGGCAACAGAGTACGTCGATCGACGGGCACCAGTCCGACCAATGTAAATCGATCCGGATCGCGTGCAGCGGCACGCAAGAGGGAGCGTCGGCCGACAAATTCGGCACTCTTGCGGTCCACCGCGCGCCCGAAGCCGACATCGCCGGGCAATGTGGTTCCATCGGTGTCGGAACCGATGTGGATGAAGCCCTTCTCGACGCGCAGAATCTCCAGCGCCTCGATGCCATAGGGAACCGCGCCGAATTCTGGCGCGCGCGCCCACAATCGATCCAGCAAGCCGCGAGTTTCGTCCACCGCCAGATTGATCTCGTATCCCAATTCACCACTGAAACTGGCGCGCAGCACGCGCAGCGGGATGCCGTCGAGTTCGCTGTCCCGCATGGTCATGTGCTTCATCGCGGCCGGTGACAAGGCGGAATCGAAGCCCACTGCGGACAACCATTCCCAGGCACGCGGACCGGCCACTGTGACCTCGCCCCAGCGTGAACTGACCGGCGTCACCAGCACTTTGAAATTGGTGTATTCGCATTGCAGCCATTCTTCGAACGCTGCCGCCGCGCGCTCGACGCCGGCGCTCGTGGTATTGACCCAGAAGCGCTGCTCGTCCAGGCGCGCGACGATGCCGTCGTCGATGAGGATGCCATTTTCGTTCAGCAGCAGCCCGTAACGTGCCTGACCGATGGCCAGGGTGGACATGGTGCCCAGATACATGAGGTCGAGGAACTGCGCCGCGTCGGGACCGTACACTTCCAGCTTGCCCAACGGCGATCCGTCCAGAATGCCCGCAGCGGTGCGAACGACGCCGGCTTCACGCTGGGCCGCGGCAGTCAGGGTTTCCGCGCCGACCGGATAGGCGGCCGGCCGACGCCAACTGCCAAAATCTTCGAATAACGCGCCGCGCGCCACATGCCAGTCATACGCCGGCAATCGCTTCATCGGACGATACAGCGCACCCGTGCGGCGCCCCACCAACATGCCGAAACTCACCGGCGCAAACGGCGGTCGAAATTTCGTTGTGCCCACTTCGGGAGGCGCTCGGCCGGTTTGCTCGGCCATGAGTACCAATGCATTGATGTTGCTGGTCTTGCCCTGGTCCGTGCCCATCCCCGTGGTGGTGTAACGTTTCAGGTGCTCCACCGACGCATAGTTTTCGCGTGCCGCCAGCGCCACATCGCTGGTGGCAACATCGTTCTGCAAATCGATGAACTGCTTGCCCTTGGACTGGGGCAGGTGCGTCGAGGCGATACTACGCCCCGCACCGCTGACCGGAGCGGCCGGCACGGCGGTGCCGCGCGCCAACGCTGCGCCGACTTCTGACGCATGTGCCATTGCCGCGTCGCGCCCAAACACGCCGGCGCAGGCGCCGACACTGAACAACCCCGGTGCGGCGCCATCCGGCACGAACATGGCGCCATCGTCCAACCAGCGCAATCGGCCACCAGCCTGCGAATGCAAATGCACCGCCGGCGCAAATCCCCCTGCATTCAGGATCAGATCGCAGTCCAGGCGCTCGCCGCTTTGCGTGGCGGAGCTGATGCGACAGCCCTGAACCGACCGACCGCCCTCGACCAAGGTGATGCGGGCATCGCTCAGCGCGCGGATATCCCCCGACGAGGTGTGGATGTCCTTGCGCGTACGTATATCGATGATGGCCGAGATTTGCACGCCGGCCGCTTTCAACGACGCGGCGATCGGATACGCAGCGTCGCTATTGGCGGCGATGACGGCACGACGGCCGCAGGCCACGCCGAAGGCAGCCGCATATTTGTCGACAGCGCCAGCCAACATCACGCCGGGTCGATCATTATTGGGTAAGACCATGGGCCGCTCAAAGGCGCCACAGGCCGCGACAATGTTGCGGGCGCGGATCTTCCACACTCGTTCGCGCAAGCGACCGCCCGGCGTCGATTGCAGGTGACCCGGCAGTCGCTGCGCGGCGCACAGCAAATTGTGATCATAGACACCGAAGGCCAGCGTATTGCTGAGCACCCGGATGCCTGCCTGTCTGACCCGCGCCAGCAGCGCCGTAACCTCGGCATCCTCGCGCCAACCCGCCGCTCCGCCCAACTGCGTCCCCGCCGCAATCAGCAGCGTATCCGCACCGGCTTGCGCCGCCGCCAGCGCCGCGCTCATTCCGGCAACGCCACCGCCCACGACGAGCACGTCGGCGCGTGCGGCGATTTCTTCGTAGCGATCGGGATCGGGCATCCCTGAAGCCCGGCCCAGTCCCGCCATGCGGCGGATGGTGGGCTCGAACAAATGCCAATCGGGCCACTTGAAGGTCTTGTAGTAAAAGCCCGCCGGCAGCACGGCCGACAGCAGGTTGTTGATGGCGCCGACATCGAAACCAACACTGGGCCAGCAATTGACGCTCTCGGCGCGCAGTCCCTGGTGCAGCGGCACGAGCGTGGCGCGTAAATTGGGAATGCGGCCGGCGCCGGAGCCGACATCGACGAGGCCAGAGGGTTCTTCGATGCCACAGGAAAAAATGCCGCGCGGACGATGCAGCTTGAAACTTCGGCCCACCAGGCGAACGCCGTTGGCGATCAGCGCCGAGGCCAGCGTATCGCCGGCAAAACCGCTGTAGCGCTTGCCATTGAACTGAAACTCGATCGCGCGGCCGCGATCGATGTAACGGCCGGCGGGCGCTGGCAGACGAGATCCGGTCATGGAGTGACGCCGCCTGCGGGCAACGGCGGCGGCGGATCGGTCATGCGATACACCGCAAGAATTTCGTGAGTCACCGTATTGCGCGCGGCATTGAACCACTGCCCGCAACCCCAGCTATGACGCCAGCGCTCCAGATGCACGCCCTTGGGATTGTCACGAAAGAACAGGTAGGCGCCCCAGACCTCGTCGCTGACCGAACTCGGCGGACGCACGATGTGCGTCGTGCCGCCGCACACGAATTCATTCTCGTCGCGCTTTCCACACCAGGGACATTGGATCAGCATCATGATGACGGACTCTTCAAAGGTCAGTGTGCAATGCCGGAGGCGGCGGCTTCGTCGATCAGTCGGCCGGTATTGAAGCGCTCGAGCTGAAAGCTTTCGGCGAGCTCATGGCTCTTGCCAGTCGCCAGAGCATGCGCCAACGTCCAGCCACCCACAGGGATGGCCTTGAAGCCGCCCGTGCCCCATCCGCAATTGATGAACAGACCCGGCACCGGCGTCGGACCGATGATGGGACTTGAGTCGTGAACGACATCCACAATGCCGGCCCATTGCCGCAGCATCTGCAGGCGGCCAAACGAGGGGAAGATGGCCAGCGTCGCGGCGAGGATGGTTTGCGTCACCGCAAAGCTGCCGCGCTGCGCATACGAGGGAAACAGATCGAGGCCAGCGCCGATCACCATCTCGCCCTTGTCGGACTGGCTGACGTAGGTTCCCGTGCCCGGTGAGATCAACACCGTATCGAGCAAGGGTTTGATGGGCTCACTCACCATGGCCTGCAGCGCATAACTCGTGACCGGCAGTTTGAAACCCGCCAGCTTAGCGAGCACCGAGCTGTGGCCCGCCGCCGCGATGCCGACGCGACCGGCGCGGATGGTCCCTTTCGAGGTTTCCACCCCGACGACGCTGCCGCTCTCGCGCACGAATCCGCGCACCTCGCAATTCTGAATGATATCCACGCCCAGCGCGGACGCCGCGCGCGCATAGCCCCAGGCTACTGCGTCATGCCGCGCCGTGCCGGCACGCCGTTGCAGCAGTCCGCCGAGAATGGGGAAGCACGCATCGGGAGACATATTGGCGATGGGCGCCATGGCAGCCACTTCATCGCGCGACAGAATGTCCGCGTCGATCCCGTTCATGCGCATGGCGTTGGCCGCGCGCGCGACATTGTCGAGATCGTGCCGGCTATGCGCGAGTCGGATGACGCCGCGCTGACTCAGCATGACGTTGAAGTTCAGATCCTGCGACAGACCCTCGTACAAGCGCAGGGAGAAATCGTAGAGCCGGGCACTTTCCGGATAAAGGTAATTGGATCGGACCACTGTCGTGTTGCGACCGGTGTTGCCGCCACCGATCCAGCCACGCTCGATCACCGCCACGTTGGTGATGTGGTGATTCTTGGCCAGGTAGTAGGCGGTGGCCAGACCGTGGCCGCCGCCGCCGACGATGATGACATCGTAAGAGGGCTTAGGAGTGGCGTCGCGCCAGGCGGGCGACCAGTTGCGATGACCCGCGAGCGCTTCGCGCAGCAGCCCCAGGGCCGAATATCTCCGGACCATCTAGAGCCTGATCCACTGAATGTTCATGTAGCGCACGATGTTACACCAAACCGATTTTCCCACGACGACGCGTCAGTCACCCTATCAGCAATCCGACGATGCCAGAAAATCTAATAAATAGATCAGCCTATGCGGTTTAATTGCCAGGTGATCCGGCGCGGCGGATCAAAAAATGCCCAGTTCGACACCGCTCGCAAGCGTCGCACCCAGTTCACGACATCGCAGCAGGTCGGCCTCGCCGATGTGCTTCGGCCGCAGGATGGCCTCCGGCGTCTGGGCATGCGTGCAGACGATCAACGGGTCGGCAATGGGTTTCAATCGCCACCCCGTCGCAATGCGCTCGATCTGGCGCGCGGCGTTGGCGCCATCGCTGCCCGCGCAGATGAGGCTCGCGTAAGGACGCGCGACAATACGGTCCAGCACCGCATAGTAGGTGCGGTCGAAAAAATGCTTCATGAGGCCGGAGATGGCGGCGAGATTCTCCGGCGTGGCAAATACGTATCCGGCTGCAGCAAGTAAATCGTCCGCACCGGCCTCCTCCGCGTGCACGACCCGTGCCTGTACCGCGCCTCCAGCCTCCGCCGCACCGGCGGCGGAGGCACGGATCATTTGCAGCGTGCCTCCCGTTTGGGAGTGATAAACCATTAATATATGGGCAGCGTTCGGCATACGCAATCAATTGCAGTCGGATAGCCCGCTGATCCACTCGGTGAGCAGCGTCACACCGGCCGCATCGACGAGCGCACTGGCGACGGGTGGCATCGCTTGTGCATCACGCCGGTTCATGCGCGCCACCACGATGGACGAGGCGGCATCTGCCGGTGCAATCAAGCGCGGATTGACGATCCCTAAGTCACCGGACTGCGGTGGCGTGTTGCAGGCATTGGTCGCCGAAAGCGCGGTGGAATAGCGCAAATCCATCGTGGACGGCGTTCCGCCGTTGGGTCGGTGACACTGCGAGCAATTGGTGTGTAAGTACGCTCGAGCACGCGCAAGCAGCGTGCCGGTACTGCCATAGGGATCCGGCATCACCGGCAGGCTGACCGGATCGGCAGTCACGGTCGGTGACAGCAATCCGATGGCATTCAATGTCAGGATTTGGTTGGCGGTCTTGCCGGTCGTCGAGTAGAGCAGATCGCCATTCAACTGCGCCGTCTCAAGTCCCAGCGTGCGACCCGCAGCCTGCGTATGGCAACTCAAGCATTGTGACTCACTGGGGAAAACCCACGCTTGACCCGCGACCGTGACGCTCTTGCCTCCGACCACCCGCGTCGCGTCAGTTCCGGCTTCATTCCACTCGTAGGTGTAACCGGCCCAGGTATCGTCGTTGTGATGCATGAGCAGTCGGGTTTCCACGCGACGTGAACCCAGAGAAAAATTCTTGACCAGCACGCTGCCCGGAGGCGCTGTCCAATCTTGGTCGGTGCCGATGCTGATTTTCTGTCCGTCCGGCAGGGCCAAGTAACGCGACTTATCTGCGCCATCGGACCAGAACGACGCGTTGGGTTGATAAGGAATCAGGCCCGAAGACGGCCGCGTCGGGTCGGCCACATCGACGCAGCCGGTCGCCGACAGTTGCGTCGCCACGCCCGGAGCAGAGGCGGCCTCTGCCACCAGACGATGCACGGTGCCGGCATAATTGACGATCAGCAATTCACCCGCTGCGTCCTGCGCAAACGAGGCAATCTGCAAGCCGCTGTCGAAGCCGGCTGACAGTCGCAGTGTCGACACTGTGTCCCGCGCAACACTCCAGATGCGGCCCGACGCGAAATCGCCGAACACGAATTGACCGACGAGACCTGGGAGCAACGTGCCGCGGTACACGAACCCGCCGGTGATCGATTGACCCACATCGTGGCCATACTCGGCGATCGGATCGATCAGATTGGCCGCCGGGCCGCAATCCGTGTTGTAGGGATGTGCGCCTTCCCGACAACGCCAGCCGTAGTTGCCGCCCCGAACGACACGGTCAACTTCTTCCCATTCGCCCTGACCCACGTCGGCCACCCACAGATCCCCATTGCTGCGGTCAAAATTCCAGCGCCATGGATTGCGCAGTCCATAGGCGTAAATCTCGGGGCAATTTTGTGCGCCGCTGCCGGCGCTGCAAAGGGGGTTGCCGGCATAGGGGTTATCGCTCGGAATGCGATAGGCAGCGTTGCCGGACACACCCGTGACATCGAGGCGGATGATCTTTCCCAGCAACGTTTGCAGATTCTGGCCGTTGCCGATGAGCCCCCACGGGTCACCGCCACTGCCGCCGTCGCCAAAGCCGGCGTACAACAATCCATCCGGCCCGAAGGACAGGTGACCGCCATTGTGATTGGCAGCGGGCTGATCGATGCTGAGCAGAATCTTTTCACTGGAAGGGTCGATCGTCACGCCCGAGTCGTTGGATCGAAACTCCGAAATTCGCGACTGCAATGGAGCCGACCCACTGGTGTATGACAAATACACGCGCGGATCAGTTGGAAAATTCGGATGAAACGCCAAGCCCAACAGTCCCGTCTCACCGCCGCTGGCAACACGCGCCGTGATGTCCAGAACCAGGCTGGAAGTTGCCGCCGACGGATCGTTCGCAAATGACCGGATCGTGCCGCCCTGCTCCACCACGTACCAGCGCTGCGGATTCCCCGGCGCTTGCAGCAACGATACCGGCGAATTGAACGACAAGGCCGCGAACGCCCGCTGCACGGCCAGTGGTTGTTGTGATCCCGGAGAATCACCGGCAAGACAGGTTGAATTACTCGGACGTTGCGCGAGACCGGAGTTTGGATCGATCGTTGTGGAGTCCGATCCTGTCACCGCAGGACCGCCGCATCCAACCGCAACCAGCAGCCAGGATATCGCTGGAACTATCCTCCGGATGATGCCCTTTGCCACGATCGTTTCACCTCGAAAATTGACAGAATGTCGAAACAATGTCGATGCTCGCACAATTGTGGAGTGTGCACGGTACTGTCGGTGAATGACCACGCTTTTGGACCCATTACTGTCGCCAATTCAACACGTAGCGCACGGCAACCTTTTGGCGACGTGAGGGTACGACAGTGTCACCGCGTTGTCGTGTGCAGCCGACGCCCTGAAATTTCTTGACGGATCACTACCATGACTGCACATGACGAATTGTCATGCGTGAAGGAGCAAGAAAAATGCGGCTTAACAAATACGCCATCAAGCGCTTCCACCATCGGCTGCGACCGCTGCGCGTGGCGCCGCTGTGCGCAGTGCTGATCGCCGGTCTCAACGCCTGCGGAGGCGGCGGCTCGTCGCTGTCATCTGGAGCCCCGGCTACCACAGCCCAGTCCTGCGCCGGTGCACCCTGCGGTACAGCGGTGACGACCCTTACTGACGCGGCCGGAGACTTTCTGAGTTATAAGGTCGATCTGCTATCCCTGCAGCTCAAACAGGGCGACGGGACGGTGGTCGAGACACTCCCCATCACCACGACGGTGGATTTTGCCAAGCTCGTCAATCTGAGCGAGATTCTCTCCGCCAAACAGATCCCGGCAGGTAACTATGTGTCCGCGCAGGTTACGGTGGATTTCACCAACGCGAGCATCCTGGTGGACGATGGCAGCGGCAATCCGGTGGCCGTAGCCGCTGTCGACAGTACAGGCGCTGCCGTCGGCAAACTGCAACTGGATGTGCAACTCGACCAGCAGCATCAACTCGCGATCAAGAGCGGGAAATCCTCCAGAATCGCTTTCGACTTCAATCTGCTGGCGTCCAATACCGTGAACCTGGGCGCAAAAAATGTCACCGTGAGCCCGGTGCTCGTGGCCAGCGTGGTGGCTCCGGATAAGAAAGAGATACGTATTCGCGGCTCGCTGGTAAGCGTAGATGCAACCGCCGGCACCTATACGGCCAATGTGCAGCCATTCAACGAAAAAAGCGACGACTCGACCAGCCCGCTTGTGGTTCATACAAATGATTCGACCGCGTTTGAGATCAACGGCCGGTCGCTGACAGGCGCCGCGGGGCTTGCGGAACTTGCTATGCAACCCGCGGGTACCATGACGGTGGCGTACGGAATGCTCCAAGGCACGGACCAGAGTTTCGCCGCGACCCGTGTTCGCGCCGGTGACAGCGTCGAAGGCGGTGGTATGGATCAGCTGTCAGGCGATGTCATCGCACGCAACGGCAACACCCTGACATTGCATGCCGCTGAGTTTGAGGACCGAGACGGCAACGAACAATTTCAATCGCTCGACGCGACGGTGACCGTTGCTGATGCGACCGCAGTTACCACAGACACTGTGTCGGCAGGCTCCGCGGTGCATACGACTGCTGAACTCTCAGTCGGCTCACATATCGTGGCGTTTGGAACCGCAGCGACCGACGCAAGCGGCAAGGTGACGCTCGACGCCACCACCGGACGCGTTCGACTCGAGTTCACCCGACTCAGTGGTACAGCAAGTGAGGTTGGAACGAATCAAATTACGGTGACCCTGACCTCCATCGATCGCATGCCGATTTCCCTGTTCGACTTTTCGGGTACCGGCGCCACCTCGACTCAGAACAGTGACCCCGCCAAGTATGTGATTGCAACCGGCAATCTACCGCTGGATGCGTTCACGGTAGGCGGTGCGACCCAAAGTATCGGGTTCGTCACGCCCTTCGGCACCGCGCCGCCCGATTTCAATGCAATAACCCTGTCCAATGCCACCGGCACGGTCGGTGAGTCCGGCGACGGCAACGACGATCACGGCGGCATGGATAACGCCACGGGTGACGGAGCGGAATTGGAGATCGATTGGGGCAAAACGGGCACCCCAATGCCGTTCAAGGTTCAAGATGCCGCGCATCTGGATTTGGACATTGCCAATACCAGCATCGGCGTGCATCACCGGATCGACGCCGAACCGGCGGACATCGATCTGAAAACTCTGGCTTCCGATCCGTCAATCGTGCCGGATGCGTCCGCCATGGCCTTGTTTGCAATCGGTCATGCCCAGAGCCACCGCATTGAGAACTTCAACAGCTTTGTCGACTTCGAAGCATCGCTTGCGACCAAACTCAACGGAAGCGTCGCTGCGCTGCGCATGGTGGCAGAAGGACACTACGACAGTGCCGGCAACATCTTCACCGCGCGACATCTAGCGGTGCAATTAAACGACTGACACTCTCCACCGGAGGACTTGCGTTCGCTTAGGGGGGCCCAGGTCGGGCTCCCCTTTTTGCTGCCAAATGGAGGCATACTTGCACCAGGGATAAGCCGCACAACAAGGGTTCTGACATGCCTGCATTTCAACGAGAGATTCCGGTCCGCTTCGGCCACTGCGATCCGGCAACCATCGTATTCTATCCGCGCTACTTCGAGATGATCAGCTCTCTGGTCGAGGACTGGTTCGAGGACGGCCTGGAGGCCAGCGCGCCCGGTCTCATGTACCACCGCGGCATCGTGACGCCGACGGTGCATTTCACTGTAGATTTCTTGAATGCCGCCTGGTTCGGCGACCGGTTGACCTTCAATCTATGGGTCAAGAAAATCGGGCGCACGTCCTGCGAACTGCACATCGAAGCCTCCCATCAAGGCAAGGTTGCGATGCGGGTCAAACAGGTGCTGGTGTTCATGATCGAGAAAAGCCGGCGCGCCACGCCCATCGCACCGGATATCGTCAAGCGAATGAAGCGCTATATGGTCGGCAGCGACAATCAGCCCGAGGCGCGGGTGCGGATCGACAGAACGGTGCATCGGCGCTCGGTCGGTCACCTGCCCAAACCCAGCACGAAAAAGGCGGCGAAGAAGACCTTACCCACGAGCAAGGTTAAGACCGGCTGACGAGGCCAAACGGCACGGGGACCTCATCCCTGATGATGTCAGCATGAGGTCCCCGCTTTGATCAGATTCAGCTATTTGCCGAAGTTGTAGCGAAGATTCAGAAAGTACTGTCTCGGCAGCCCCTGGAACTGAGTAGCAAAACCCAATGCGCCAAAGTCCAAGGTCGAATGCCAGTATTGTTTATTGCTGCAATTCTTGCACGAAGCCACTGCCTGCCATACCGAACCTTCTGAATCGTAGCCGATGGTAAAATCGGTGAGATTCGTCGCAGGCTCAAGTCCCGCCGCGCTGTTTTCCGCATTTCCGTAGTACTCGTCCTGGTGCGAGAACGACAACGTGCTGATGAGCGCGCCACGCGGCAGCGGATAGCGTGCGTCGTAACCAATCGAACCGCTGAGTTTTGGAGAACGCTTCACGTCATTGCTGATGGGGAATTGCACGTTCGGCGACAGCTTCGTGTACTTCGCGTCGATCGTACCGACATTGGCAAACAGACTGAACACCGGGCTAAGTTTCCACGCGAGTTCCGCCTCGACACCCTGACTGCGCATGCCGGCCGCGTTGATCGTGACGAATCCGCCGGTCGCCGGATTGATGGCCGTGACGATGAAATCGTCGTACTCGGCACGGTACAAGGTGATGTTTGCACGTACGGAGTGGTCGAACCACTCGCTCTTGATTCCGAGCTCGCTCGAGCGCACTTTTTCAGGTTTGACGTTGACGAAATCGGCAGCCGCGGTCACGCGTGAATTCCAGCCACCACTCTTGAACCCTTTGGTCCAGCTCAGGAATGCAAGCACATCAGGCGTTATCTTGTAGTCGATTCCGAACTTTGGCGTGAACTGCTTGTAGGTCGGATGCATGTCCGTGCCCAGCGCAGCCACCGCGGCCGAATCGTAGACCGGGAACAATCCGCCGTGCGCGCCGGGGTAATCGCCGGGCGCGTAGTCAGGAATGGTCACACCGGGAATGTCGAACGGCAGCACAGCGAACTCGCGCACATCGGCGGTCTTCTTCTCGCGCGTGTAGCGTCCACCCACCGTCAATGACAACGCATCGGTGGCATGCCAACTCAACTGCGTGAATGCCGCGTAGCTATCCGTGTCATTGCGCAAGTCACGCATGAAATTGCCGGCCACCAAGCCGCCGAACAGAAACAGCTGATCACCGATGAAGGAGTGGTTCTTCTCCTTCATATAGAATATTCCGCCCAACCAATCGAGGCTGCCGGCCTTGCCGCTCAAGGTGAATTCCTGGCTGTACTGCTTGTGATTGCTGACGTGAGGAATGGTGTAGAACGGTGTGGGGGCTTTGTCCGACACGTCCGTGAAGAAGCGCTGATCCAGATCGCGCACGCCGGTGATGGATTCCAGCTTCACGCCGTCGAGGTTGAATTGACCATTCAGCGTGAAAGCCTTGTTTTTCGCCTCCGCAAATTGTCCGGGAAGACCGCTGGAAACCTTGAACAAGTCGCCGCCGTTGGTCGCGCGGTCGTTGGGATCCGAACCGATGACCTCCTCACCCTGGTCCTTCATGTATTCGAATGAGGCCGTAATATCGGCATCCGCGGTCGGCACCCATCGCAATTGCGCGCGCGCGCCCTTGGTGTCCGGCTTCCACGCGTCCTGGCCGGTGGCGACGTTCGTGATAAAGCCATCCTGTTGTTTCATCGAAACCGCCGACAATTGACCGAACAGGCTGTCGGTGAACGGTAGGTTGAGACTCGCGTCGATCTGATATCGGTTGTACTTGAATTCATAACCCGCATCGACGTGCCCACCGAAGTCCGCGGTTGGTTTCTTGGTGATGATCTTCACCGCACCGCCGGAGGTATTGCGTCCGTATAGCGTGCCCTGGGGTCCACGCAGGACCTCGATCCGGTCCACGTCGTACAACAGGGTGTTGTTGGCGATCTGCCGGGCGATGTAGACGCCATCAATGTAGGTTCCCACCGCCGGATCGGACGTGGATATGGACTCGTCCTGCCCCACGCCGCGCAGAAAGAACGAGGTGGCCGTCCCCAAGCCAACGTTGTTGCTGCCCGACAAGTTCGGTACCTGCCGCACCAGATCCAGCGTGTTGATGATCTGTTTGCCGGCCAGGTCCGACGCGCTGAACGCGGTCACGGATACCGGCACGTCCTGCAGAGAAGCGGTGACCCGCTCGGCAGTTACATGGATTTCCTCCAGAGCCACGTCGGAGCGCGCGTCGGGCGCTTTGGATTGGCTTTGGGCTTGTACGGGAACCAGACAACCGGCGCCCATTACGAGCACGCCCAGATTGAACGCAGCGGGTCGAAGCCATGAACGGCGCATAGAAATCCCCTTATTGGTCGTTTTTAACAAGTAAAAACTTTTTTCGAACTTTGCTAAGAATGAATTATTTTTGGGGACCTCGCAAGCGCCGCGAGGGAGGTCAATCGAGGATTGCCACAGCATGACCTTCGCTGGTCGCCGCGAGCACGGTTCGGGGGGCTTTACAGTCCCCGATTGCAACGACCGGTACTCCTCGTGAACGCAATGGCGCCAATAATTCGTCGCGGGGCGCACGCGGTGTGGAGTACGTCAAAAGAGCGACGTCGTCGATAACCTGAAGGGCGCCAGTGTAAATGTTCTCGCACGCTACCCGGCCGGACTCCAGTTCCGAACAGGTGCTCACGTCCGCCAGCGGCACGATATCCACCCCAAGTTTCGTCAGGCGGCGGTAGATCCCTAAGGCGCTCACCAGCGGCACGTCCATGGCAATCCGTTCACGGGGCGTCAGGATCACGGTGCGGTCGAACAATCGCCGAAGCACTTGCGCGACGGCGTAAGTGCCCTCCGTATGGTCCATGTCGAAGAGCACCGCGGTGCCGCCTTGGGGTCGGAATCGCGACACCAGGCCCAGCGCGGCGGCGCGTGCATCGGGCACCCACCCGCCTTCGCGCCACGCGGCAGGCCAACCGCGGGGCCACAGCAAACTCGAGCCGGTCGCGAGGATGACCTGATCCGGTTTCGCATCCAACACGTCCATCAGGGTTGCCGGGAACCCCAACTCCAGCCGGACGCCATAGCGGCGCGCCTGGAGATACTGATAGTCGAAGATGCTCGACAGCGACTCACCGCCGGGCAAACGCGAATGAAGCCGCGTGGAACCGCCCACCTGCGCTCCGCCGCCGAACAGGGTCACTTGATGCCCTCGCGCCGCGGCAATCCACGCCGCTTCCAGCCCGGCAACGCCCGCGCCGACGACCACGATAAGGCGCGACACGGATGCGTGTGCGGGCCGCCAATCCACTTCGTCCACCGCTGCCACTCGTGGGTTATTGTCGCAGGCAATCGGCTGCCCCTCCACGATCTGGCCCCAGCAGGAGTTGCACGACACGCAGTAGCGGATGTCGGACTCACGACCTGCGGAGGCCTTCAGCGGCCATGCCGGGTCGGTCACCAGCGGCCGTCCCAACGCAATCAATTCGGATTCCCCGCGTGCCAGGATTCCCTCTGCCTCCGCCGGATCAGTGATCAGCCCGAGCGCCATGACCGGTACGCCATGGGCATGCGACCGCAGACTGCGGATGAGCGGCATCCATGCAGAGCGCGGCCAATGCATGTCCGGCACGTGCCAATCCAACGTCCGCGCATGCGCGCCCTGACAAAACGCCACATAGTCGACCGAACCGTCCCGGGTTAGCAACGAAACGATTTGCGCCGCCTGTTGCGGATCGATGCCATCGGGCATGCCATCGTCGCCCGGCAGTTTCAGACCGACGATGAAACGACCGGTGCACGACGCACGGATCGAGGCGATGGCCAGTTGCAGAAACCGTAGTCGACCATCGAAGTCACCCCCAAACTCATCGGTGCGTTCATTGGAGCGAGCGGCGAGGAATTGATGAAACAAGTGACCGTGGCCGGCGGAGATTTCGACACCCGAAAAGCCACACCGCTCAAGGCGCGCGGCCGATTGCCCAAAGTCATCCAACATGCCGCGCAATTCTTCTGTACTGAGCACACGTGGCATGGTCCAGGACAGATCATCCGGCAATGCCGATACGCCGATTGCACCGGGGTTACGGCCGCGCTCGTGGCGTCCACGCCCCGAATCCTGGATCTGGCCCAGCAGTCGACAATCCTCGGACTCAACCGCCTGGGCCCATTGCGACAGCCAATCCAGATTGTCGTCATTCCAAGCGCGCACGTAATGGCTGCGCGACTGAAGACGAGAAGTATTCAGTGGCTCCGTGACAACCATTGCCGCGCCGCCGCGCGCGCGATTGGCGTAATACTGGATCATCTCCGGGGTGGGCTTCTGATTAAACACCCGGCGCGTGGTCATCGACGCGTGCACGATACGATTGCGCAATTGCAGCCGGCCGTGTCGCCAAGGTGAGAACAAATGCGGATAGGCGGAGTCAGTCACGGTTGGCGATGCCATCGGTAACGATATCAGCGGCGTCGGGGCAGGCTACCGATCAACATCGCGGAAATGAGAACCGCCGGCACTATCAGGCAAGAGAAACTCATCGACCAGCCGATGCGCCCCACGGCGGCAGCCGTGATCAGCGGAAAGACCACAAAGCCCAGACTGATGCAGGCGGTACCAGCCACGGCTGCCGCAGCAGAGCGCAATTGCGAGGGGAAATATTCGAGCAACGCGGTCAACATGATGGAACTTGCACCATAAAAGAAGATGGTGGTCGCGCCGAACGCGAGCATATCCTGGTGGACCGAATGCGGCAGCCATATCGTCGCCAGCAGTCCGGCCGATGCTACCACCAGCCAGACTACGACCGTTGCGACACGGCTCAACCACATCTCGCTGACCAATGCGGCGCCCATGTATCCGATCATGCCCACGGCGTACGACAAGCCGACGACTTGGGTGGCCGTTGCCGCATCGTAGCCGCGCACCTGTTGAAAAAAAGTCGGCAGATAGAAGCTCGTGCCGCCAATCGCACCACCGTAGAGAAAGAACGCCACGCCGAACGTCAGCGTGATTCGTGCCCGGTCGCCGGCCAACAAGGATTTCAATCCAGCCTGCGCAGAGGCGGACTTCGCAGCAGTGAAAGATGATGTCTCGCGCGGCAACAGGCGATAAATCAGAAACGACAGCGGCACGACGACGAAGCCGACCATGAACGTCGCGCGCCATCCGTGACTTTGCAGCAATGGCGCAGCCAGCAGCGAGGCAACGAACCAGCCCAATGGATAGCCGCATTGTTGCACGGCAATGAGCATGGCGCGGCCGCGTTCGGGCGAGTGTGTCGCGAGATAGGCGCCCGAGACGGGGATGATGACGGCGCTGATGCCAAACCCCATTACTCGCGCCACGCCGAAGGACATGACGCCCGACGCGAACGCCTGCAGACCGACGAACAGCGCGGACGCAGCGACGCTGAGCGCAAGCACAGTCGGTGCACCGACGCGCGCAACCTGCGCACTGATCAGCGGCGCGGCGATGATGGCAAACGCGAACGACGCGGAGATCAGCAAACCGATACTCGGCAGCCCGATCTTGAGGTCCGTCATGATGCCCGGCACCGCATAGCCAAACATGGATTGATCCATGTTGGACAACGTCGAGGCCAGCAACGTGATGATCAGGATCCGCCAGGGAATTGGCACTGCCGCCACCGTCGCCGAGCCTGGCGCGAGCGGAACAGCCGCCGTCGTTCCTTCAGGCTGCATCGTTGACGCTGCGCCCGGGATTCAGGGGCGAGGCATAACTCAGTTCATCGATATGCATGTGCACCTTGTGACGGATGTCGTCCATCAGCAACAGCGCCGACGGATTGAGCTTGGTGTCGGTCCGATAGATCAGACCCGCGCGCCGTTCCACGCTGGGCACCTTGGTGTTCAATACGACCAGCATCTTGCGCCGCAGCGTGTCGGTCACCATCGCCGGCGAGGTCATGAGCAGGAAATCGTCGGATAGCAGCAAATGCATACCCGCCTGGCGCGCGTCCGTCCAAATCAATCGAGCCGGCGGCTCCAGATTTTGCTTGCGGAAAGCCTCGGCGATCATCACCTGATCCATGGGCCGCGCCCGTGGCACCATCCAGGTGTACGGCTGCATGTCCTGCAAAGTAATCTTGCGCTTTCGCGCCAAGGGATGACCGGCACGAGCAACCACGATGTCGTGTGAGGTATACAGGGGAAAGCGCTCCAGGTCATTGCCCTGCCCGCCCGTATCGGCGCCGGCGATGAAATCGATGTCCCCTTCGCTCAATCGATCCAACAAAACTTCGGAATAGTCTTCGATGATGGAGATGCGGATCTCGGGGCGCGCCTTGTGACAATCGCGAACTGCATCGGCAATCACCTCCGACGCGAACGCCTCACCGATGCCGATGGCAACACTACCGCCTCGTGCATCTCGAAACGCAACCAGTTCCTCGCGCGCCCGATCGGCGGCAGCGAGAATATGCTTGGCATGACGGATCAACAGCGTTCCGTAGGGCGTCACGACAGTGGCGCCCCCGGGACCACGGTCGAACAACAACACGCCCATCTCATCCTCGAGTTTGGCGATGCCCGCGCCCAGCGCCTGTTGAGTCAGCCCCAGTTCAGGCGCTGCTGCGGCGAGGCTGCCGTGTTTGACGACCATCAGGAACCGCCGCAACTGCTTCAATTCCATGTTGGGATTGCGCTGAAAAATCTCTGTAGTCATTGCAGGTCCTTTCGTCGATCTACGGTTTCACGGTGCCCAGGAATCCGCAGATCAGTACCGCCAGATAAATGGCCACCACCCAGATATACGTCCGGATCATATGTTGCCGCAACGTCGCTTCCTGCGACGGGGTGGAGCCCTGCGCTGCAATCACCCCATATACCGCGAAGACGGGGGCAAAGGATCGATCCAGCAGCAATGAAAACAGGCACATCAGGCCGAACGCGAAAAGCTTGCCAGCAAGCCAGCCGGGGATCAGCCATTGCCCTGACCAGGCAAGCACCGCGGCGGTGGTGAATGCCAAGAGTCCGCCGACTTGAAAAGTCTTTTCGAGCAGTCGCCATACGCGCCCCTGCGGCGTGCCGCCGACGAAGAAGCCCGCGATGACGGCGGCCAGCCAGACTGCACTGAGCAGCCAGATCAAGCTCATTGCGCCGCTGCCGATGGGAAGCAGCCCGCGTGCGAAACTCATCTGCAAACCGACGGGCACGATGACAACGAAGCAAATGCGCGGGAAGCGGTCGACGATCATTCCCAGTCCGATCACGGCTGAACGTTGCTCAATCGTGCGCTTCGGGTCAATGAACTGCAGTCCGGCCACGAACACGCCAATATCCGTTCCAAGCCAGAAGACCATGAGCAGAATGTGCGCATAGACGAGCAGCGGGTAATACGCCATGTGCAAGTGTGTCCAGGTGACTGCAGCGCGTCTTCTAAGAAGCGCCGAAAGGCGGCTGCCGTCGGTGCTCACGATTGACCGTGCGCATGAAATTGTCGATAAGCGTCTTGCGCATCTGCGCCAACTGCGCTTGTTCCGTTTCGCTGAAACGATGGTTCTCCACAGCCGCACTCAACGGCAGACCCAGCTTATCGGCGGCCTTTTCAATCGTAAACAGCCGTTCGCGCAACACCCATTGCTCAGCCGCCAACTCGAGCACCATGCTCATCAATTGATCGACCGAATCCGACTCGAAAAATGACTGTCGGCGCGTGTTTGGCTCATCCCGAATCTCGTTCATCAGCGCTTCCACGCTCCGAAGCCGAACCACTGCAGGCTGGCGCTCAGACGGCCGGTATCTCCGCCAATGGTGTGTGGTGCTCGTATCGATGCCACAAAATCCTTCTCGTCCATATACGTGTATTGCGGCACCACGAATTGGAAGTAGTCCGCCCGCGAAAACCCGCCCGCTTCCACCAGGTCTTCGGGTTGTTGGTCGCGGAAGGTCCGGTAATAGGGTTCCATGTTGTAATACGAATCCCAGTCCAGATAGAACTGATCGTAGGGCGCTAGTTCGCGATTGGGCGGCAATTCCATGTTGATGAGCATTCCGCCGGGCTTCAACACGCGGTGCGCTTCGGCGAAAAACCCGTTGATGTCACGCAACGAGAGTTCGTGCAGGAACATCGAGGAAAACACCACGTCGAAACTGTTGTCCTCATACTTGAGAGCGGTGGCATCCATTTGTTTGAAATGCACCGGCAGCCCCAGGCTTTCGGCACGACCGTGGCCGTAGCGAACTGTCGATGCCGACACATCAATCGCGTGCACTTCCGCGTCTGGAAATGTCGCAGCCCACGCGGCCGAATTGTGACCAACGGTTGCACCGCAATCCAGAATGCGCGCGGGCTGGAAATCGGGGTACCGGTGCTTGACGTAGTTGGACATCGACAGACCGATATCATCGAGATTCTTCCCCATGAAACCGGCGGCGAATACGGCCAGTCCGTTGTCGTAGACGGCGCCCGCAGCCGGATCGTCCGCGGGCGCATAGCCGCCGGGCATCAGATGGACCGGCAGGTTCGCCACGTTTTCCGGAATCTGCAACGCCGGATCCAGCGCCAGAGTGCCGCCCGCACTGCCGCTCAACGCGTCGATTTGAGCTTGAATCTGTGGCAATCCGCGACCGACGCTCGGAATGACAGAACGCCACACCATTTCCTGCGCGTTGTAGCGAATCGAACTGTAAAACTTGAAGGCGGGATGAGGCCGCATCGCATCATGTACTTCGTTCTGGGACGCGGGTGGCCGGCCGTGCTCACGCTCGAATGCGGGTGCGACCTGCGTGTCGAAGGCCGTGCGCATGGCTGCCGCCATTTCATTGAGAATGTAGCCACGCAATTGGGAAACGAATGACTGCCGTGCCGAACTATCGCGGTCGATATCGACGCGCAACCGGTGATTGAGTTCGAATGCCATGAACACAGACTCCGTTGCCGATTTCCAATTATTGTATACGCTTCATTAAGAAGCGCAATCGAAAGCCCTTTTTTCATATTGCGTTGCCCTGATTCAGGCGACGCAGGGACTCAATGCGGCTCTTCCCCACCCGACACGTTCATGGATTCGGCGGTGATGTAGGCAGCTGCATCGGAACACAGGAAAACCACGGCGTTGGCGGTGTCCGCGGGCAACCCGGGCCGCCCCATCGGGATGCGTGCCGACATCTGCTGCAGGTACTGCTCCAGCGACAGCCCGAGTTTGTTGGAAAAATACTCGTTCTGCCAGGCGCCCAAGCCCGTCGTGACATGGTTGGGGCAGACATTGTTAATCGTGATGCCGTGCGGCCCCAATTCGATGGCGGCCGAGCGCACCAGACCCACGAGCGCATGCTTGGAGGAGCAGTACGCGGCTGCAAACGGGAAACCGGACTTGGCCGCCTGACTTGCAATGTTGATGATGCGGCCGCCGCGACCCTGCTGCGTCATCAGTCGTGCGGCGGACTGGACACCGTTGAAGCAACCGGTGAGGTTCACGTCGATGACTGCGCGCCAGTCCGCCGCGGTCACCTCCAACAGAGGCTTCATGATGTAGCCGATGCCGGCGTTGTTGATCCAGATGTCCAACGACCCGGTTTCGCTCTGCGCAAACTGCGCCAGCGCGTTCATGCGATCTGGATCGCGGACGTCACACGCGAATGACACCACTTGCACTCCGCTCTCCGAGGCGATTTCGCGCGCAAGCGTCTGCATTTCGCCTTTTTCGCCGACCATGGCCGCCGGCGTGGCCGCATCGACCGATGCGCCGATGTCCGACAGCACCACCCTGGCCCCGGCGAGCGCGAGTCGCCGCACTATGGCTTCTCCCAATCCGCCGCGTCGGCCTGCGCCCGTCACAACTGCGGTCTTGCCGCGCAGGTCCACGTTCACAGTTGACCCCTCAGTCCAGTCGCTCGGTCAGAATGAAGGTGGCATCGGCAAAGGCCGCGAACTCAGCTGCGACCCGCCCCATCGTGTCCGTCGCAATCTCGGCGCCGAATTCGGCCATGTCTTTGACGTCGATGATTTCGATGTACTGGTAGGGAGGTGGCGCGGCACTGCCGAGCAACGACACCGACCGAAAGATGTCGAAGCCCTGAATGCTCTTCAACCCGTGTACCGTGGGCAGGTCGACCTGTCTGGCCCAGGTCTCGTAGTGGTTCACATCGATGCCGGGCTTTAAATTGAACAACACGATCAGTCGAGTCATGGATGCGCTCTGCTACATAGGAACGAAAGGATCATCACATCGCCGCGGCGCCACTGTAAAGCGGATTCTCGGGCGAATCTGCTCACCAACTTCGCCTCGTGGAACGCTTGCGCGCATAGATCTTGAGTGATAGAAACCTTCGTTACACTCAAACGGTATCGAGATATTCCCAGTTAGTTTGGAATCTGGCTACGGCTCCCACAAACACGGCGTCATCTGGGCATACTCGTTTCTGCCCGGCGAACCGGCGCTTGAAATCGACGCCGAGGCTGCGCTGGTGAACGAAGATACCAGCAGAACCTTGTTCATCCTGACGGTGGTCACCGTGCTGGCCTTGCCCATCAACCTGATCGCAGGCCCGTTCGGCATGAATGTCGGCGGCATTCCGTTCGCGGGTCACCCGCACGGTTTCTTTCTCATCGTGGCTCTGGTGGCGTTGATTACCGGCGAGCTGGCCGATATGGCGCTTCTGAGGCGGCGCGACCGCTGATCAGGTAATTGGCGGCGAACCGCCGGCGTCGATGCGCTTCCGTACATAGGCATCCATCGATTCCACGATCGCCGCATCCCGCACCGGTGCGACGTAGCGATCCAAGGTGTTGCGGCAGACCTCGGTTGCACGCTGCGTGGCGGTCTTTGCACCATCGTTTTCCCAGGTCCCGTAATTGCGCCAGTCCGACACCAGCGGCGCGTAGAACGCGCTGCGATAGCGTTCCATGGTGTGCGCGCATCCGAAGAAGTGACCGCCGGCGCCGACTTCGGCCACCGCTTCCAACGCCAGGTCCGAGGGCTGCGCACCAACGGGTTGAAAAACTTCCGCGAACATCTGCAATTGTTCGATGTCGAGGATGAATTTCTCGTACGACGTCGTCAGTCCGCTTTCCAGCCAACCGGCCGCGTGCAGGATGAAATTGCAGCCACCGAGCAACGCACCCCACAGGCTCATCTGCGATTCGTACGCGGCTTGCGCGTCGGGAATGTTCGACGCCGTGGCATTCGAGGATCGCCACGGCAACCCCAGAAAGCGCGCCAGCTGACCCGCGCCAAACGCAGCCTTCACGTATTCGGGCGTGCCGAACGCCGGTGACCCGGATTTCATATCGACGTTGGAGGTAAAGCTGCCGTACGCCACCGGTGCGCCCGGCCGCACGAGTTGCGCCAGCGTCAGCCCGGCTAGGGCTTCGGCATGGGCCAGCGTCAAGGCACCGGCAACTGTCACCGGCGCCATTGCACCGGCCAGCGTGAAGGGCGTGATGATCAGCAACTGACCCGCCTTGGCGAAGTCGATGATGCCATCGGCCATGGGGATGTCGAGCATCAAGGGTGAATTGGTGTTGATGATCGTGTACGTATAGGGACGCGAGCGGAACTCCTCCGCGGAGATTCCATGCGCGAGCCGGATCAGCTCGAAATTGTCCGCCACTTGTCCATGGCCGCGCGAAAAGATGAACGGAATCTTGTCCGTCAGCAAGAGCTGCGAACGCGTCACTTCCAAGTGTCGGATGTTGACCGGCACGTCCTGCGGTTCAGTGGCGCCGCCGAGCACGTGAATCACTTCGAAGCTCTGACACAACTTCATCATGTTGCGAAAATCTTCGATCGTGCCCGAGCGGCGGCCGCCGGCCGTGTCCATGATGTTCGGCGGACCCGAAGTGGGCGCGAACGCGACTCGCTGATCCGACAAGGGCATGTGCCGTTCCGGATCGACCGAGTGCAAGGTGATGTCGTGCGGCGCCGTCAGCAGCGCAGCCGCCACCATCCCCCGATCCAATCGCACGATCTGGGTGGATTCATCCACTTCCGCACCGCCCGTTACAAACACCTTGCGGCCGTCTTCGGAAAGCACCTTCATGCCTTGCGTTTCCAGCATGACCAACGCCGCCTCATGAATCGCCGCCACCTGATCGTCAGAAAAAACTCGCAGCGGTTCGAAGGGATTGCGCAGATGCCGGTAGGAACGGGTCCGATCGAAGACCGCGTGCTTGTTCTCTGCGTTGGCGGGGCGGCGACGGCTGCGGCGGCCGGGGTTTTCCGCAGATTCATTCATGGGGTCGACTACTCCAGGTTCGCACAATGGCAAATGTGGCGCGACCGCGGCCCTGCCGCGCATCACGCCCAGGCAGGAGTATGATCCTGTCACCGCCAATTTGTTCAACGAGGATTCGCATGCGCACCAACATCAAGTGGCTTAAGCTATGCTTTTTTGTTGTACCCCTATTCGGTTTTGCCGCCGCTGCGCCCCGTACCGATTCACCCGCTGCGGTCATCGCCATCCGTGCCGGTTCGCTCGTGGATGCGCAAGCCGGACGCGTGCTGAAAAATCAGATCATTCTGATCCGCGGTGGCAAGATCGACGCAGTGGGTGGTGCAGTGTCCATCCCTGCCGGCGCCACCGTCATCGATCTGTCATCGAAGACCGTGCTTCCCGGATTGGTCGACTGCCATACGCACCTGGCCGATCTTGCGGATGGGGAACCGCTCAACATGTTGCGACGTTCAGCGGTTGAAACCGCCTACGCTGCGATTCCCAATGCGCGCGTGACCCTCCTGGCCGGATTCACCACGGTTCGCGATGTGGGTGTATATCGAGCCCTCAACGATGTGGCGATGCGCGATGCGATCGCGCAGGGCATCATCGACGGGCCGCGCATGTATGTCGCCGGCGCTTACATCACGATCAGTCAAGGCGCAGGCGCCATGACCGGTCTTTCGCCTGATATCCAGCTTCCGCTGGATATGCGTTACGGCGTCGCCGACAGTCCCTGGGAAGTCCGGCAGCGCATCCGCGAGCTTGCGCATCGCGGCGCCGATCACATTAAAGTGCTGTCGACCGGTGCGGTGCTGACCCACGGCAGCAACCCGAAGTCTCTGGAGTTCACGCCGGAGGAATTGAATGCGGCCGTCGACGAAGCAGCGCACTTCGGTTTGCGAGTCGAGGCCCACGCGCATGATGCGGAAGGGATTAAAAATGCAATCCGCGCCGGCGCGGCCTCGATCGAACATGCCACCCTCATCGATGATGAAGGCATTGCACTGGCCAAACAGCACGGCACCTATCTGGACATGGATATTTACGACGAGGAATGCATCCAGTCCTCGCCCAATACGCCGGCGGATTTTCTCGCGCACGATCGCGACCTCGCCGACGCTCAACGCCGAAACTTCACCAAGGCGGTTCGGGCTGGCGTGAAGATGGCTTATGGCACCGACGCCGGCGTCTGCCCGCATGGCATCAATGGCCGACAGTTGGCCTTCATGGTGAAGTACGGCATGACGCCGATGCAGGCCATACAATCGGCCACTGTCAATGCGGCGGACCTGATCGGTCATGCCGAGTTGTTCGGGTCGATCACCGCCGGCAAGTCTGCCGATATCATCGCCGTGAGTGGCGATCCGATCGCCGACATCCATGTGCTCGAAAACGTGTCCTTTGTCATGAAAGAAGGCCGGGTTTACAAACAGGAATAAGGACTGCAACACGGTTCATTCGCCGTCGCGTTCCGCGCAATAGGGCGTGACGGCCTCGGCCGTCAGCGTGGGCAGTGTCTTCACACTGCGGATCACCGGCAGACGCCAGGCCAGCATCGACAACCCCAGCGAGGTAATCCCGGCGAACACCAGCGCCGAGCGCAATCCAAAATGCTCGCCGAGCCAACCGCCGATCAACGCGCCGGGTCCGGCCGGCAACAAGATCAACCAGCGCATCGTGCTAGTCATTCGTCCCAACATCGGTGCCGGCGTGACCGCCTGCCGCAACGAGAGGAAATTGATGAAGATGAACACCGCGCCGACGCCGTAAGACAGGAGCATGATTGCGTAGGCCGCAATGCCGAATGCGTTCAAGGGTGCCACCGCGAGCAGCAGCCAGGCGCAACCGCAGATCGCGAATCCGAGCACCAGACAGGGACCCGGCCCGATCCGCTTCGCCACTCGCGATCCGAATGCACTCGCGAGGACGGTGCCGGCACCCAGGGCCACGTAACTCAGACCGATGCCGCGCTCCGTGAGACCCAACTGTCGCGTGGCAAACAAGATCTGCACGACCGTGGCGGATTGCATACACGCCTCCCAGATGCCGACACAGCAGGCCATCGTCAGCAACAGTTGATGATTGCGCACGAAGCTCATGCCGGCGCGCATCGCCGGCCAGAATGCCTGATTGATTTTGCTCGGCGTCTCCTTCACCGCAATGCCGCGCAGGATAAACGCCGAAATGAGCAGTAGCACCGCATCGGCCAGCAACGCGACCGGTGCGCCGGTCACTTTGATCAGCGCGCCTGCAGCGCCCGGGCCCGATACTTCGGCGGCTGACGAGGCCAACGCGTTCTTGGCGTGCGCCTCCACCAGCCGTTCGCGCGGCACGATTTGCGTGAGCACGATCTGCGCCGCGCTGCCGGCGGTGGTGTTGACCGCCCCGATGATGAAGCCGACCAGATACAACCAGGGCATGGTCAGCCAGCCGAACCACCAGGCGATCGGCACGCTCAGCACCGTCATCGCGATGAGCATCTCCCCGAGCACATAGACGGGCAACTTGCGCACGCGATCGAGCCACACGCCCGACGGAAGAGAGAACAAAACAAAGGGAATGATTTCCGCCGCAGTGAGCGCGCCCATCTGCGTCGGGCTGGCATGCAGCAGTACGGCTGCGGTCAGCGGCAGCGCCAGCAGTGTGACCTGCCCGCCGAACGAGGAGATCAAAATCGACAGCCACAACCGGCGATAGACAGCATCTCGCAGCAGGTCCGTCGGACCCAGCGCAAAGCCGAAAATGCGGCGATCAGGAACGCTGCTGCCTTGATTCATCAGCCGGAAGCCTGTGCGTGGCTTCGCCGCCACGCCGCAGGCGGCGCCCCGTATTCGCGCCTGAACGCCCGACTGAAAGCGGTATCGGTTTGATAGCCCACTTGTTCGGCGATGCGCGCCAACGGCGCGTTGCTGTGACGCAGGAGATTCGCAGCCAGCAACATCCGCCATTGAGTCAGATATTGCATGGGCGAACTGCCCACCAGGTGTAAGAACCGCTCCGCCAACACCGAGCGCGACGTACCGGAAACACGCGCCAGGTCCTCCAGCGTCCAGTCACGCGCCGCTTCCTTGTGCAAGGATTTCAGTGCAGCCCCCACAATTCGGTCGCCGACCGCGGCCAGCCAACCGGTTCGACCTTCACCCTGCTCTTGCATATACAGCCGCAGAATTTCAATGAACAAGACTTCCGAGAGCTTCGCCAGCACACCCTCGCCGCCGGGCCGCGGTGAACGCGTTTCGCCGAGAGCATATCGAACCGACGATTCCAGCCATGCACCGGCATCCGATCCGCGCACATTGACGCGCACCAGCGGCGGCAGTCCGGCGAGCAGCACCCGTGCAAACCGCGCGTCGCAGGCCAGATAGCCGCACACCAGGCGCGTCACAGGCCCGCCACCCCCATACGACAGTTGCCGTGGCCGGCGCGCCAGCACCACATCCAAACGAGCACCCTTGGCCGGTGCAAGACCCGGTGTCGAGGTCATACGGTGCGCGTCGCCCTGCGGGAAAATAACTGCATCGCCCGCCACCAGTCGAACCGGCGTATCGGTGCCCAATTCCACAAAGCACTCGCCTTCGGTGATGAGATGAAAGATGACCACGCGCTCTGCGCCGGGTTCGAGCAACGGGGCGGCGGAATCCGCGCGTGGCGACTGATAACACCACGGTGCAGTGAAGCGCCCGTTGATAAAAATGGCGCCGATGAGTCGGACGACTCGCAATGTTTGGGAGAGCGCGTCCATCCGTCAAGCACCCACTTCGATGTGAATGCCGATCGGCACCGTCTGGTGGAGGGAGGCGTAGATCGGCGATACCCGCAGCCCGTGATCCACCAGCGCGAGCAGGCGCTCGTTCGGAACCTGCGGTGCGCTGATCTCGACCCGCAACTGAAGGTCCTGAAATCCGGCGTAGACGGGCGTGCCGTCCGGTTCCTTCATCCCCAATACTCCACGCGCATCGCCACGGCTGTGCGCACTCAACCGCAACGAACGTAGTTCGATCCCCTGCGCCACCGCACTCATGGCAATACAGGTCGCCGCGCAGCCAGCAAGGCCCGCGCGGAACAGCCAACCGGGAGAAACCTGGTCGCCGCTGCCCCCAAATTCAGTTGGCATGTCCGTTTGAACGGATGCCCCATTGTCGTGAGTGGCTACGATGCGCATTCCGCCGTGCCAGGTCGCCGTGGCCGGCGCGTCCTGCTGAAGAGCGGCGCTCGGTCGGCGAGTGAACACCGACTCGGCACGCTGCAACGCCGCCGCGATGTCTTCGACTGCCATGATGTCCCTCCCTCCGCGTATCTCCCCGCCTATTCTGGAGGAATTCGGACGATGAGTCAGGTATGAACGACGCGCGGGCAGGACCGTCGGAGGATGCTCGCGCTAGAATTCACGCAATCAGTTTTCAACCCTGCAATTGCGAGGAATGACAGAATGAACGCACAAGTCGATTTTAGCGCCCTCAAAAGCCGTCAGATGACCGCCTGGGCCAGCGGCGACTACGCCGTCATTGGCACCACCCTGCAGATTGTCGGCGAACAGCTGGCAGAAGCTTGCGACCTGCAATGGGACGAGCGCGTACTGGATGTGGCCGCCGGCAATGGCAACGCCACGTTGGCCGCGGCTCGCCGCGGCTGCAAGGTGACCTCGACGGACTATGTCGCCTCTTTGCTGGAGCGCGGCGCGGAGCGTGCGCGTGCAGAGCACGTGGACGTCAAATTCGAAGTTGCCGACGCGGAAAACTTACCCTTCGCGGATAGCAGCTTCGATGCAGTGTTATCCACGTTCGGCGTGATGTTTGCACCTGATCAGACCAAATCCGCCGCGGAAATGGCACGGGTCTGCCGTTCCGGCGGCCGCATCGGGCTCGCCAATTGGACGCCCGACAGCATGGTGGGACAGATGTTCAAGGTGCTCGGCCGACAGTTGCCACCTCCCCCCGGCGTACAACCGCCCTCGCTATGGGGCGTTGAAGAGCATGTGCGTTCGCTGTTCGGTCGCGACGCCGAATCAATTCAAGTGACGCCGCGTGTATTCAATTTCCGATATCGCTCTGCCCGGCATTTCGTCGATGTGTTCCGGCAATGGTACGGACCGGTCCACAAAGCCTTCGCCGCGTTGCCGGCCGACAAGGCGGCTATTCTGGAACACGATTTGACCTCGCTGCTGGAAGGATTGAACAAGTCCACGACCGGCTCACTGCTGGTGCCGAGTGAGTATCTGGAGATCGTCATCCGTCGGCGTTGAGGTTCCGCCCGCTTGCTGCGCACCATCCGTAATTTGGCCCGACAGCGTCGGGTGCGCAGCAGCGGGATCCTTGTCGTCTCAATACGCGTTGCGAGAGTGGAACACCACGGCGAGCGTCTTCAACAGAATGCGCAGATCCAGCCCCAACGACCAGTTGTTGAGATATTCCAGATCCAGTTCGATGCGCATCTGCATCTTGCCGACATTCTGAGTCTCGCCCCGTTGACCGTTGACCTGAGCAAGACCGGTGATGCCGGGTCGCACCTTGTGTCTTAGCATGTAGCCGC
>JANMXI010000268.1:0-1752 GCA_031394735.1 Pseudomonadota bacterium
TTCGATTGAAGTCGGCAAGTCGGCGGATTTCATTCTCGTTGATCAGGACATCCTGGGTCTTGCCGCGACCGGCGGCGAGGATATTATTGGCAAGACCCAAGTGCTCGGTACCTGGTTTCAGGGTCGGCAGGTGTTTACATCAGAAGGGGCGGATGACAAATGAAACCGATCGCTGCGCATACATTGTTTGCCCTTGTCGTCGGCTGCGTCGGCCTGAGTGCGACGGGTCGGACCGCCATTTCAGCTTCGGAACAACAGTTGCTGAATTCGCTCAGCGCACCGCGGGCGCTCGAGGACCTGCGCCGCCTGTCGACGGCGCCCACTCAATCCTCGGAAGGTCTGGGCCCTGGCACGGTGGTGTCGGGAAGCGCTGACGAGACGAAGCTTGCCGAACGCATAGCGGACACTTTTCGAAAGCTAGGGTTGGCGGTGCGCATCGAAGAATTTCCCGTGCGCTCGTATCGCTACGCGCCGGTCACGCTGCTCGCCAATGGCGCCCGGATTCCGGCCATCAGCCTGCAGGCGGCCGGCGGAACCTGGGGACGACGCGATGGCGTGGACTATGCCCGCGGCAATGAAGCGGGCGGGCATCGTCTGCGCGTAGCGCTCGTCGATGCCGGCAACGGCTATGCGGCGGATTACGCTCGCATCGGCGACGTGCGCGGCAAGGCCGTCCTCGTGCGGCGTGAACTGCGCGATTGGCCGCCGCCGCAGATCACCGAGGCTGCGAGCCGGGGGGCTGCGGCTGTCATTTTCTACGATCACCCCTCCTCGGGCGAGCAGGTCGATGCGCTTCGGCAAGACAGCATGTGGGGCCACGAGCAATTGCCGACGGTCGCCGTCAGCGTGCGGTCGGCGAAGGCGCTGCAAACGCAACTCGCGAGCGCGACCGTTGAGATTCAACTCGAGAATCGCGCTGACGTAAGCGATGGACATTCTCGCAATGTCGTCGCACTGTTGCGCGGGACGGAGTTTCCCGATGAGTGGGTGGTGGTGTCCGGGCACTATGATCGCTGGTTTCAGGGTGGTCTCGACAACACCAGCGGCGCCGTTGCGCTGATGGAGATCGCGCGCGCGTTTGCTGCCGCCAAGGTCCGGCCGCGGCGATCGATGCTGTTCGTGGCGGTGGGTAGTGAAGAAGCGGGATTGGAGGATCCGGAGCGCGACTGGCTGGCGGGTTCGCACGCCTTCGTCAATCAACATCCGGAAGTGATGCGAAGTGCCGCATTGATCGTGAATGTCGATGGCATCGGCTGGCCCTCCACGAAGGCTACGCTACTGTCGACACCGGATGTTCTCGCGCATCAACAGGCGGTGCTGACGGATCTCGGCCATGACAAACGGGTCTCGCTGAAGATTCCCTCCAGCAGCGCCATCGACGCGTGGAATTTTGGTGTGGCGGGCGGGGCCGCCATGATCCATCTGATGGATCTGGATCCCAGCTACTTTTCCGTCTATCACACGCAGATGGACGTGTTTCGCGCCGATCATTTTACGAACCTGCAGGCGGACCTACGATTGTTGACCTTGAGTTTGGTGCGCGCCGCCACTGAGCCACGTCTGCCGATCGCGTTGACGGCCGTTGCGGATTACGTTGATTCGCAACTGCTGCTGGACGCCGCCAAAGTGCCGGAGATATCTTTTGCCGATACGCGTGCGGCGCTAAAAGATTTTCGCGCCGCTGCGGCGGCAATCGAGGCAAACCAGCAGCCGAAAGCGACCGAGTCCATCAACCGGGTGATGATGTCGACT
>JANMXI010000269.1:0-5194 GCA_031394735.1 Pseudomonadota bacterium
GCGAAGCGCTCGCCACCAGCCCCGACGCCTACACAAAGGCGGCCTATGCGGATTTTCTGCTCGATCGGGGTCGCGCAGCCGAGGTGATCGACTTGCTAGGAGGCGAGCAGCGCGCCGATCCGTTGTTACTGCGCCTTGCGCTTGCCTACCGCGCGCAGCATCGAGCGGAATGGGTGGCGACGGTGGCCGCATTGCAAGCGAGGTTTGACGCCGCCCGCTTGCGGGGAGATCGCGTGCATTTGCGCGAAGAAGCCCGCTTTGAACTCGAACTCCGGGATCAGCCCCAGCGGGCACTGCCGCTTGCAATCCAGAACTGGGCAGTCCAAAAAGAACCGGCTGACGCCCTCATTTTGTTACACAGCGCCGCGGCGGCCGGCACTCCGGAACAGGCGAAGACGGTTGTAGCATTTATACGCGCCAATCATGTGACCGATCAACGGCTGTCCCCGTGGTTACGTTGATGCCCTTACGCTGTGCTTGCAAAGCACTTCAACGGTCACGGCCTCGCGGACGACGCTGGATGTGGAGTACGGCGCTGTTGCTTGCATCCCTCGCTCAGGCCCACAAACCGAGCGACAGCTATCTCACGCTGACGACTCTCAACGACCTGATCGCCGTTCGCTGGGATGTGGCTCTGCGAGATCTGGACCCTGAACTGGGCCTGGATGTGAACGACGATGGGCTTCTCACCTGGGGTGAAATCCGTAGTCGTGGGACGGATATCGCCGCGTTTGTGCTGCCCCAAATCGGGGTGAGCGCTGGAAATCACCCCTGCACGTTGACGCACGACCCTGCCAAGTTCCACCGCACGGACGATCCCGCATTAAAGGTCGCGCCTAAAGGTTCTGGCGGACTGCGCCCACTTTCCGTAAGTCCGGATGTCGGGATGTCGCTGGCCGCGCATAGCGATGGGGTGTACGCGGTGCTGCAATATCGGCTGAACTGCTCCACGCCGATCGACATGCTCGCGGTCGACTACCACCTGTTTTCCGCCAGCGACCCTACCCATCGCGGCATTGTTAGCGTCACGACTGTCGCCTCCGGATCTCAAGCACCCCTGACGAGTTCCTTGGCGGTACTCGGACCAAGCTCCTCTCATTACGTGTTTTCGATGGCGAATGCGTCTCGACTAAGCACCTTACGTGCTTTCATCATCGAGGGGATGTGGCATATTTGGCTCGGGTTTGACCACGTGTTGTTTTTACTGACGTTGCTGTTGCCCTCGGTATTACTCCTACGCCGGCCCGCCGCCACCGCTCGATCGGCAGTCGCGGTCACGACGTTGGATGTATTGAGAATCGTCACGGCGTTTACCGTGGCGCATTCTTTAACGCTGACATTGGCGGTGCTGGACTGGGTCCGCTTGCCCTCACGGCTGGTGGAATCTGGGATTGCGCTCACCGTGCTTTTGGGCGCACTGAATAATATCCGTCCCGTGCTGCGCGAGCGCCGCTGGCTAGCGGCCTTTTTGTTTGGACTGATTCACGGCTTTGGTTTTGCCGGCGCGCTTAAAGCGTTGCAGCTACCAACAGGCGAACTGGCAGTGTCATTATTTGGCTTTAATTTGGGAGTGGAAATCGGGCAACTGGTGATCGTGGCCATCTTTGTTCCGATCGCGTTTTATTTACGCGACACTTGGGTTTATCGCGTGGGTATCGTCCGCGGGGGTTCAATCCTGATTGCGCTCATCGCGGTGGTGTGGTTCATCGAAAGAGCTTGGGATATCAAGCTGCTGACGCCGTGACCCCTCGTGATGGCGCGTTGCGGGTGTTCGGTCGCGTAGAGAGGAGGCGGGGGGCGATTCATCTTCACCTCCTTCCGCGGGCGGATCATTGGGTTTCGTGGGGTTTGGATCTGGCCTGTGCGCCGGAGAGTCTTCCGTGGCGGCCCAAGCAAACGCATACGGCAACACCTTTTTTTTGGCCCGGTACATTGCCGCATCGGCGGATTTCAGCAGCGCATCGGCCGTCATTCCATCCGTCGGTTGCATAGCAATGCCGATACTGGCGCGCACGCAAGGTAGCGGCAGTCCTGACGCGAACGTGATGGGCGCTGTGATCCTTCTGGATAAGGTCCTCGCCAACGCCAGTAATTGCGTTCGGGTGAGATGGCCACTGATCAGACAGGCATACTCATCGCCGCCTAACCGAGAGACGAAATCCTCCGCTCGTACGCAGTAGGTCAGCCGACGGGCGATGATTTTGAGCACCCAATCCCCGAGCTGATGACCATGCGTATCATTCAAAATTTTGAATCCATCCAGGTCCAGGAAGAGGATAGCAGTGACCGAGTTTGCGCCCTGTGTGGCTAACTGACGTTCCAGCCGTTCGCTAAAAAAACGGCGGTTCGGAAGTCCGGTCAATTCGTCATGGAAGGCCAGATATCGGGCACTTTTTTCACGCTCGGCGAGGGCAATCAATTGATCTTTTAGGCATGCGATCGATTGTAGTAAGGCAATGATTTCGGACTCTAACCGGGTTCTGGGAATCCTCACTAAGCGCGCGCTACGCGCCAGCCAGGCGGACAGCGTGACGTACTGTACCTCCCCCTCGACGCACTTGAGCTTTTCCAGTGTCAGGGCCGTCTTGCCGCTTCCGGCTCCGCCCACCACGATCAGCGGTGCGGCTGTCCGATAGATCGAATCCTGCGTGTCGTCCAGCGATAGTGGTTTGTCGAGATACAGCAATTGGCTGCGGTGCGCATCCAGGTACCTTAGGGGGTGCGCGTCAGTTTCCGAGCAGGTGACCGGGACGCCGGTCGCGAGCAGACGACTTTCGTCAACCGACTGACCACGCAAGAAACGGGAACGCTCGTAAGCGTGATTGACGATCACCTCCAGCATCACGGCGCAGGTTTCTCCCTGATGCTTCACCAGCGAGAAAAGCAACCGGTCCGAGTAATTCAGTTTCGCCCGATAGAGCTTTGCGTGACGCAAGCCGACCAGTTTGCGTGCGTCGGCGGCGCGAAAGTCGTCCGCCGACAGCGCTGCCCTGACGCGCGCGTACGCAGCGGCGTGATTTGAGATATTGAGTCCAGCGTACTCCAGAATGCGCATCGGTCTATTGTCGCGGCAGATGCAATTCACTTCAATTTGAATTGCGTAAGTACTGTTAGTCCGTGCGGACCGGCGCTCAGCACCCAGAATGAAGCGATGATACGGACACGCAATTGCGGCACTTGGGAAAATGGTTGCGTTGGCCCGACTGCAAGCATGCCCCGGGCTCACACTGTATGGGCGATATCAGCGATGTCCGACCGTTAGTGGAGCAAATTCAGCTGTTTAGCAGGGAAGTCTTGCCTGATGGCGCTGCAGCCAGGCAGATGAATGGTAGAGAATTGGAGTTCGCTACACGCAGATTGACAGCGCCATATTACCGCGGTAATATTCGGCGATGACTATTGCTCAATCTAAACTCACAGCTCAAGGTCAAATCTCCGTGCCGGCGGAGGTCCGTAAAAGGCTGGGTATCGGTCCGGGATCTGTTCTCGAATGGGACGAGCACGGCGATCAAATCATCGTCCGTCGGGCCGGTAGATACGGCTGGGACGACGTGCGAAAAGCCGTGTTTCCAAAAGACCCGCCCGGCGCGCATACGCTAGATGAATTGAAGGACGGCAAGAAAACGTACATACGGCGTAAACATGCGCGCGGTTGATTCCAATGTGCTGGTGAGACTGGTCACCGGTGATGATTTAAAGCAGGCTTCGGCGGCGGAGAAGTTCGTTTCAACCGGGGCTTGGGTTTCGCATCTTGTACTGGCCGAATCGATATGGGTGCTCGCAACAGTTTACGATCGCGATCCCCCGACTCTGGCTTTGACCGTGGATTTTCTGCTCAAGCATCGTGATCTGACGATTCAGGATGCGGAGGTTGTTGTTGCAGCTCTGGTGCACTTTCGCAACAGGCCTTCGTTGGGATTTTCCGATTGTTTGATGCTCGAGATCGCGCGCAAGGCGGGGCACGTACCGATGGGCACGTTCGATCGCACGCTGGCGAAACTCGAAGGAGCCGAACGCATCGCTGCATAGTGGGTGCACAAGTAGTCCCGCGTTGCAGTTTGACCAGCCTTAAATGCCGATTCACAGCCATCCATGTGAACAAGCACTGAAGTTTGACGAGGACCGTCGCGTGTCGTGTGGGAGGCGAATTGCGAATCAGGCGGCGACAGGAATCTCGAAAAGCCCATTGCAATGGTTTTCCCAGCCATAGTGGGCGAGTTTTGCAACCGATGTTGAAGGATTCCCCCCGCGGTTTTCTGGTGTATGACCGTCGAGGGAGCGGTGCGCTCGAGATCCATTGTAGTAGCGTCGGAATGCGTCGAGCTTTCGGTGAAGGTCGATCGAATTCCAGAAGAAGGTATGGTCCAGGTATTCGCGCCGGATGGTTCCGATCAGCCGTTCCACGAAAGGATGCGACATCGGGGCGTATGGCACCGATTTGATCTCCTCGACCTCCAGGACCCGCAAGTTTGCGAGCCATCGATGAAAGCGGAATAGGGGGTCGTGATCCGTGCTGATCCGAGCGGGCAGCGCATGTCCGGCAGTGGCCCTATTGAACATGCGGCAGACCGCCGGGCCGTCGATGTACTGGCCACCGATGCCAAAGCCGACAATGCGCGGGGTAAACACATCCATGACGACCAGTACCCAGTGGCTGTGCAGCAATATCGACTCGCAACGAAACAGATCAACGCTCCTAAAGGCTATCCTTGGCTTGTGCGATGAAGGTGAGCCAGGACGGACCCGAGACATCCGGATGACTAGGGATGTAGTTGTTTGCCAGGACTTTGCGTACGACGTCCTTATCAATCTGCACCGCGAAAGTATGTGAGATTTGCTCGGCGATGCGTTAATTGCCAAATCTGGGGTTGCGGAGCTTCATCTGGAGGATGACCGCGACGATTTTCTCTGTGGGGCCCTTCGGACCCGGCTTGTGCCGGGTTCCCGTAGACGAGAACAGGCGCCGATATTTTCGATCGACCAGCGCCTTGTGGAATCGTAACAGCGTCGCTGGCTTGAGAATCGCAGCAAGCTTTTCGACTCGTCGGGGATGCACGAACATCGTCGTCAATCCGAGCAAGAATCGATCCAATGTGGTCAGCGGCGGGGCGCGGCGGCGGGAACGGCCGCTGAGAATCAGCTGGTGCTTGAGCAAGAGGGATTCTGCGATGACGCCGCGGCGCGCGAGCTTGGC
>JANMXI010000270.1:0-3493 GCA_031394735.1 Pseudomonadota bacterium
GCCCCGAGAAGCGGAAGAAAAAAGCGATCAGAACGAAAAACTGTCTGAGCGTAGCGAGTTTTTTTCGTTCCGCTTTTTTCTGAGCATCGCAGGATCAGGACAATCGTCGGGGTCGCCTTTTCTTTGGTTACTTTCTTCTGGCGACGCAGAAGAAAGTGACTCGCCCACAGGCGAAACTGGTGCGTGGCAGACTAACCACCCTGCGAAGAACGAACTTGGTTGGTATCAATTTGAGGTGGGTTGAGAACGCACCCTACTTGGACTACGTGCTGGATTCCCGCTTCGCGAGAATGACGACGGGTTGGGGAGAGGGGATTACGCCGCGCTTCGCGCGGTCTACCGCTACGGTCGCAGCAAACTCGTCCCCGTCATCTCCACCGGTACGCCCACCCCCATCATCGTAAGCAATGTCGGCGCAACGTCCCTCAGCGCGCCCCCGTCACGAACGCGCACCGCATCCGTGCCAACGTACAGCAACGGCACTTTGTCCGTCGTGTGTTGCGTGTGCGCTTGATGCGCGATGGGGTCGAACATTTGTTCGCAGTTGCCGTGGTCGGCGGTGATTAGCACCTGTGCGCCCGTAGCTTTGGCGGCGGCGATCACACGCCCTAACGCAGCGTCCAGCGCCTCCACCGCCTTGATGGCGGCGGGGAGGATGCCGGTGTGGCCGACCATGTCGCCGTTGGCGTAGTTGCAGATGATGGCGGCGTACTGTTTGGACTCAATCGCGGCGACCAGTTTGCTGGTGACTTCCGGCGCGCTCATTTCCGGCTGCAGGTCGTAGGTTTCGACTTTGGGTGAGGGCACCATGATGCGGTCTTCGCCCTCGTATGGCTGCTCGCGCCCGCCGGAGAAAAAGTAGGTGACGTGGGCGTATTTTTCGGTTTCGGCGATGCGCAGTTGTTTGAGGCCGTGGGCGGCCAACACTTCGCCAAAGCCGTTGATGATGGCGTCGTTTCTGAATGCAGTCGGCAGCGCGGCATAAGCATCGCCGTAGTACGACAGAGATACGAAGTCCGCGAGTTTTGGCATGCGCCGCTCGAAGCCTGTGAACGCCGCGTCGGTGAGGGCGCTGGTGATTTCGCGGGCACGGTCGGCGCGGTAGTTCATGAAGACTACTGCGTCGCCATCCTTCATCGGCGCGCCATGCCCGATGATGGTGGGCGGTACGAATTCGTCATTTTCTCCTCGCGCGTAGGCAGCGTCCAGCGCGCCGATTGCGGTATCCGCGAAATGCTCGGCCGTGGCCTCGACCATCGCGTGATAGGCCGGTGCAACGCGCTCCCAGCGGCGGTCGCGATCCATCGCGAAGAAGCGACCGGTGATGGTGGCGATCTTCGCGCCGGTCTCTTGGCAGATGGCTTCCATCGCAGCAATTGATGCTGCGGCGCTGCGTGGTGGCGTGTCGCGGCCATCGAGAAAGGCATGAATCGCAATGTGCGGCACGTTGCGGCTGGCGGCGAGGCGCACCATCGCATGGATGTGACGCTCATGCGCATGCACGCCACCAGGCGACAGCAAGCCAAGGATGTGCAGCTTGCCGCCGGATTTCACCGCTGCGTCACAGGCACCGACCAGCGCGGCGTTGCTCACAAATTCGCCGGTCTCAATGGCGTGATCGACCCGCGTCAAATCTTGATACACCACGCGCCCTGCGCCGAGGTTCAGGTGGCCGACCTCGGAATTGCCGAATTGCCCTTTTGGCAAGCCGACGAATTCTTCCGAAGCGTTGATCAATCCGTGCGGGCAATCGCGCCACAGGGCGTCCCATACCGGCTTTTTTGCTTGCGTGAAAGCGTTGTCTGGCGCGGCCTCGCGATACCCGACGCCGTCGAGGATGACGAGGACGACGGGGCGGACGGTGGACGGGACTGACGAAATGGTCTGGGCGGTCATATCTCTGGCAATTTTTGACGAAGCCCTAAAATTCTAGGCTTCGCGCGATGTTTCTTCTTTTCGTCGTCCCGCACCGGCTGTCGCCGACCTGACGTATGAGCCGGGATCCACGGGCCAAGTTCACTGCTGTTGTGCCGTAAACATGGGCCCCGGCCGTCGCCAGGGTGACGATGTGGTCGAGCGCCGACGCGTTTCGCACATTCACTTTTACCAATTTACAAAAATCTCATGCAATTTCTTTATACCAATTGGATGCTTGTCCTGATCATGCTGATGTCGGGCACGATGCTGATTTACCCGCTGATTCAGCGCCGCGTCTCCGGCATTTCCGAGGTTGGCAATGTGCGCCTGACGCACCTGATGAACAGAGAGGACGCGACCGTGCTGGACATTCGCGAAACCAAGGACATGGCAGGCACGAAGATCATTGGCTCGGTGCACGTGCCGCTGTCGCAATTGAAAGAACGCGTCGGCACGCTAGCGATGGACAAGGCCAAACCCATCGTGGTGTACGACGCTCGCGGCCAGCGCGCAACGATGGCAGGCAGCGACTTGAAAGCAGCGGGCTTCACCCAACTCTATAGCCTCTCCGGCGGCTTCAAGGCGTGGTCTGAAGCGGGTCTTCCGGTGGAAAAGGTTTAGGTTTTGTATGGCGAAAGTAACGATGTATTCGACGGGTGTCTGCCCCTATTGCATTCAGGCAGAACGCTTGCTGAAGGCTAAAGGCGTGGCAGAAATCGACAAAATTCGCGTCGATTTGCTGCCCGAGCAACGCGCTGCAATGATGGCCAAAACTGGGCGTCGCACGGTGCCGCAGATCTACATCGGCGACACCCATGTCGGGGGCTTTGACGACCTGTCGGCGCTTGATCGCGCGGGCGGGCTCGACCCCCTGCTGGCGGCTTAGTCGCAGCGACGGAGCTCGCGGGCCCGGCTAAAATGCTGGGTTGAATCCCATTTTCTGAAACCTTTCAAGAGCATCTCATGGCTGACGCCCCTACGGAACAACAAGACCCGAACGCGCCACACTTTTCCATCGAAAAGATTTATCTGAAAGACCTGTCGGTCGAGAACCCGAACGCGCCGCAAAGCTATCTCTGGCGCGAATCGCCGACCGTTGAGATCGGTCTGGAGCAGACGCAAGACAGCATCGAAGACGGTTTTCATACGGTCATGGTCAAGGTCACAGTGACGGCGACGATTGCCGACAAAACGATGTTTCTGGTTGAAGCGGCGATGGGCGGCATTTTCCAGATTCGCAATATTCCTGAACCCGAAGTGCAGCCGTTGTTATCGATTCACTGCGCGAACATCGTCTTCCCGTACGTTCGCGAGCTGATTTCGGACGCCGTGCAGCGCATGGGCTACCCAGCGATTTATCTGCAACCCATCAACTTCGAAGCGATCTATCAAGCGCGCGTGCAGCAGCAGCTTGAGCAAGCTGCCGCCACCAAGCAGTAATCATTATCGGGAGCGTTTCATGAAATTTCGCGCGCTTATGCCGTGTTTCCGCCCATCTATCCTGTTCGCGGCCACTGCGTTGGGCTTGATGGCGGGTGCGGCGCACGCGGAGTTTCGGCAAACCAGCGCAGAGGTG
>JANMXI010000271.1:0-3210 GCA_031394735.1 Pseudomonadota bacterium
GGTTGGACATGACGCAAAATGCCGTAGGATCGTGTCAATGCCTGGCAGTCTGCGAAATCCAAACCATTTGACCATTGTCCCCACCTGATCCCTGGCTTCGCTCTCGGCCATGGCAAGGCCGGCAGCGTCACTATCGCTTTCAAAGTGAGAGGCCGGGAAACCGCGCTCCCACACCCCGGCCAGCATCCGGGGCGAGCCGTATGCGCCCTTGAACGTAAGCGTGCGGCGAACCCACATTGACACATTGTCCGCGACGTGACCACGCCGGCCGGAATCTATTTGGCGAAATTCCAGGGCATCAACGCGTCCAGATCGTCGCGCTTGGCCGTCGGCAGCCTGGTCAGCACGTCCGCGAGGTAAGTCTTCGGATCGATGCCGTTGAGTTTGGCCGATTCGATCAAGCTGTACATGAGGGCAGCGCGGTGCCCGCCGCCTTCGGAGCCGCAGAATAGAAAGTTCTTCCGGCCGAGGGCGATCCCGCGGATAGAATTCTCGACTGGATTGTTGTCGATGTTGATTCGCCCGTCATCGACATAGCGCACCAGCGCCGGCCAGCGATTGAGCGAATACTGGATGGCCTTGGCCAGTGCCGAACGTGGCGCGGTCTTCGCGCGCACCGCCTCCAGCCACTGCCGAAACGCATCCAGGATTGGTCCGGCGCGCGTTTGGCGCTGCCGCTGCCGATCCGCCACGGTCAAATCCTTGACCTCGCTCTCGATTGCGTACAACCGGGCGATCTCGGTGATGGCCGTCTGCGCCGCCGGCGATTTGGTCGATTCATACACTTCGACGAAATTACGCCGGGCATGGGCGAGACATCCAGCCTCGATTACCCCGTCGCGGCGCAGCACTTCGTTGTAGCCGGCATAGCCGTCAACCTGCAATACGCCCTGATAGTCGTGCAGGAAGCGCGCCGGCGTGGCTTGGCCGCGACTCATGGCAAAGTCGAACACCACCGCTTGCGTTGGCTGCCACGGTCCGCTGCGATAGGCCCACAGGTAGCCAGTCGCGGTGCGACCATTGCCGGGCTGCAGGACCGGCACCGGGGTTTCGTCGGCCTGGATCACCGCAGTGGCGAGAACGTGGCTGGCCAACCGCTCGACCAGCGGCTCGAGTAACACTTCGAGCTGGCCCAGCCAGCCGGCCATGGTCGAGCGCGGTAATACGACGCCGTCGCGCGCGTAGATCTGTTCCTGGCGATGCAGCGGCAGGTGGTCCAGATATTTCGACGCCAGCACATGGGCCAGCAAGCCTGGCGCCGCCAGACCGCGCTCGATCGGCTGTGCCGGCATCGGCGCGGTATGCACCGTCACGCACTGGCGGCAGCTGTACTTGGGGCGGATATGGCGGCGCACGAAGAACTGCGCCGGAATGATGTCCAATTGCTCGGCAATCTCTTCGCCCATCGGCGTGAGGTCCAAGCCACAGTCGGGGCAGGTGCAGTAGGAAAGCTCGTGCCGTTGCTCGACCCGTGGCAGCGAGTCCGGCAGCGGCTTGCGTTTGGCCGGCGTCTTCGCTGGCGTCGACGGTGCGGTTTCCGGCGTGACAGCGTCGGCCAAATCCTTCAGCCGCGATTCAGCCGCCGCGATGTCGCCGTCCAGTTCTGCTTCCCACAAGGCGATCTGTTCGCTGCCGAGGGCTTCACTGGCGGCACCGAAGCGCCAGCGTTTCAACCGCGCCAACTCGAACTGCAGCTTGTCGATGTACACCGCCAGATGCTTTAGCTGCGCGGTTTGGGTTTCGATCTGCGCGCTCTGGCTTTGGATCTGCGCCGCTTGCGATTCGACCTGCTCGGTCTGTGCGCAGAGTTGGCTATGCAGCGATGCAGTGAGTGCCTTGAGCGCGCTGGCAATCTGTGGAATTCGGCTCGCTTGTGGCATCAATATTTAACGCACAATGGGCTCGGTAGTTGACGAGAATCTTACGTTACTCGTACTGTATTTGCGAGTGAATTGCGACGCGATTGATGGCTGCTTTGGTCACACCATTTCTGGCTGCCAGGTGCGTACCGGCATGCGCCAATCGATGCCTTCGAGCAGCATGGAAAGTTGTGCCGGGCTCAACGACACCGAGCCCGATGTCGCCTGCGGCCAAACGAAGCGGCCGCGCTCGAGTCGCTTGGCCAGCAAACACAGTCCCTGACCGTCCCACCACAGGATCTTGATCAGAGCGCCGCGTTTGCCACGAAACACGAAGACGTGGCCAGAGTAGGGATTGCTGGTCAGTGCGGTCTGCACCAGCCCTGCCAAACCATCGAAGCCACGGCGCATGTCGGTATGCCCGGCGGCCAGCCATACCTGCGTATTCGCCGGCAGCCCGATCATCGCAGCAGCGTATCGCGCACGACCCGCAGAACAGCGCCCAACGTGTTGCCGTCAAAATCGGCGCGCACCCGGATGCGGGCGCCGGCGAGATCGATTTCGATCGCTTCGCTTGGCCGCACGCTGCCATTACGTTTGGCGATCGTAACCGGCGTTACGTCTTCGGTCGTGATGCGCACCGGCAGCAGGGTCATCATGTTGGTCGGCGCCAATGCGCGACGCTGGTTGACGATCCATTTGCGCACCAGGTTGGCATTGACGCCGTGTGCCAGGGCAACGCCGGCAACCGATGCGCCGCGCGCTGCGCATTCGGCAAGAACCTGTGCCTTGAACTCAGCAGCGTGGCGGCGCTTGACTCGCCGCGTCGGCGCACTACGCTGCGCGCGCTCTATTCTGATGGTGTCCACCTTCTTCATGGTGGACACTATCGGCCGACTGCTCTACGCTTTCAATGTGGGTTGCCCGGACGCTTACCCTTGAACTGCTTGCGGAGTGAAAGCGCGCTTCGACGTCTTTGGTTGTGCGGGGCACGCGGCGCGCATGCGGCCCGTTACGCTCGAGGCGATGGTCGCGCGGTATCACTGACGTATTCATCGCCGCACCGGCTCGCGCCCATGCGCGCGGACGGATGCGGACACTAGCCTGGCGCGGGATCGATCGTCTGCTCGATCAATTTGTTCGCGACCCGGACCATTTCGGGCGCCTCGACGTCCATCATTTGCTCGATTACCCACTTGTTTTCGCCAGGCGCCATGACATCGGCGACCTTGGCGGCGAAGAAAAGCAGGCAGGGTGAACTCGGCTCTCCGACGCCGGAGTATTTGAAGCCGGCATACTCCGGGAGGCGGGTGTTGAGCAACGCGACGAAGGGTTTACGGTATTCTCCGGG
>JANMXI010000272.1:0-54598 GCA_031394735.1 Pseudomonadota bacterium
GGGGCCTTGGGCTATTCCATCTCGGCAGATTGCTGATGGCTGAATCGGGACGCACTTGGCATGCGCTGAGTTGCTTCACTGCGTTATGCATCGGCATGCTCGGCCTCGCGTTGTTTCTGGGGTTCCTTCGTTTCTTGGATGCCCGTCTTCTATACGTTTCGTTGCAACTAGGCGGCATCGCAGTGCTGATGCCGATTTTCTTCACCGTGTGCCATCGAATGATTCCGTTTTTCACGGGCGCCGTTTTTCGAGACTACTCGGCATACCGACCTATGTGGACATTGGCAGCATTCTGGGTACTGATGCTTTCCCATACGGCGTTAACGTTGGCGCATGGCTACATCTGGTTATGGGCTCCCGATCTGGGAATGGTCGCCTTGACCGTGTGGCTGCTGTGGCGTTGGTGGCCTCGTCACCCGAACAAACCGCCGCTGCTGCTCGTTCTGTTCGGTTCATTCGCCTGGCTTCCGATCGCCTTCATGCTGTTTACGGTGCAAAGCGCTTGGTACCTTGCAAAAGGTGAGTTCATCCTGGGTCGGGCGCCGGCCCACGCGCTGTTCATCGGATTCTTCAGCAGCATGCTGGTCGCGATGGTGACGCGAGTGACTCAAGGCCACTCCGGACGTCCTTTGGAACTGGGGTATGTCGCCGGCGTTGCGTTCGTTGTCGTGCAGGCAGTCTCGATACTGCGGATCGTTGCCGAGGTCATGCTGGATCAACAAGCATGGTACGCGGTGGCAGGATTGGGATGGCTCCTCGCCTTCCTGCCCTGGGTAGCCCGCTCAGTCTGGGTGTATCTCACACCACGCATCGACGGCGCAGCCGGTTAACGATGTTTGAATTTTACGGGCCGATCAAGTGGCTACATATCGGTGCGGTGATCGCCAGCGGCGCGCTGTTCCTAGTAAGGGGACTGGGCGTCCAGGGCCAACATCGTTGGCCGCTTCACCCGGCGGTCCGCTACCTCAGCTACGGCATTGATTCGACTTTATTGACCGCGGCGCTGATGCTGGTCACGATTCTGCCACACGGCGTGTTTTCCAATGGGTGGCTTACCGTCAAGCTCTTGCTGATTGTGTGTTATGTGGTCCTGGGCAGCTTTGCACTCAAGCGTGCACGCACTCCGCGCGCGCGACTGATGTCTTTCATTGCCGCGTTGACAGTGTTTGCGGTCATCATCTCAATTGCACGCGCGCATGATCCGCTGGGTGCTCTGCGCGGATTACTGGATTGAAATCAAGTCTTAGGCGCTTCCGAAATGACCCGCAGCAATTCGCGCGACACACGCTCGTCGATCTCTGCGGCGTGTTGCAGGTGAACCGGGTAGCGCACCAATGCTTCCACGCCTTCCAGTGAGAATTTGAGCGTCACCTGTGGATGCGCCACGCCGGCGGAGCCCGACGCGGTGCTGCGCTGAATCTCCTGGGTCTGCCGTTCGATCTCCACCCGGTAATCATTGATGACCTTGGTGACGGCCTCGAGCATTTTCGCCTTGATTGCGGCGGAATCACTGCCGCTGGGGAGTTTCATGGTCGTCTCATGCCAGGCGATGTTCACGCCCGGGATTTGCTTGAACAAACCTCCCGATGACTGGAACACGATGGAATTGGCAAAGGCGACCACGCGGCCGGTGGGACCGAGCAGACCGTGATCGTTCAACTCCATCAAGTGCATGCGCACCAGACCCAACTCGATCACCTCGCCGCTGACGGCGCCGATCTGAACCCGGTCACCGACACGGATGCCGTATTTCCCGATCAGGAAGAAATACCCCACCACGGATACGAGAATGCTTTGCATCGCCACCGCAAGACCTGCGGTGATGAGTCCGGCGAAGGTCACCAATGAACCCAACTCGCTGGCAAACGAGGAGCCGATGATGGCGATGACCAGCGCCCACAGCACGATCCGCCGCACCAGCAGCAATTGGAACCGCCGCCGCGGCTCATGCGCGTAGCGGAAGACGGCGCGACGCCACAGTTCCGCCACGCCAAAGACGACGGCCAGCAATGCCGCCAGGATGCCGACTCGAACGCCGAGCACTCTCCAGGCCTCACGATACTGGCTCTGCAACGCACTGCGCCAATTGCCCAGGTTGTGACGATACTGTTTGAGCAGAACGTCCTCCTTGCTCAGCGGAATCAGGATCGAGGAAGTTTGCTTGAACAACCACGCCAGTGTGTCGAACTGGTCGCGCACGCTTCGCAGCGCCGCTCCCGTTGCGCCGTCTGCCTGCGCCGCCAGCGCATCGCTGCGCGCAGCAAGCGTTTTCAACTGCTCCAGTGGCGGCGTTCGGATGGTGGTAAAGGTCGCCTGCAGCGCGGCCGTGCGGTCATCCACCGCATCGATGGTGGTGATCTTCTGCCGAAGCCTGAGCACATTGGAGGCCAGGTCCCAGATTCCGAGACGAGTCGAGGCATTCTCGGCGGAGGTCTCTAGAACCGGCGCCGCAGTCGTGGTTGCCGGTGCGTTGGGCGAACCGGCCGGCACCACCGCTGCGCTCAGCGACGGAATCGAATTGGCGATGGCATCGATCTGCGCCTTCAAGGCGCGGGCACCGGCACCATGAATGTCATTCGCATTGCTGAATTCCGACATGGTGTCCAGCAGGTTGTGCCGGGCATTGATCATGTCCATCTCACCTTGCAATTCCGCCAGCTTGTCCTGCAGATCGGTCTTGCTTTTCGCTGCCGCCAGCAGCCGGCGGGTGATGTCAATCTCAGCCTGCAACTCCTGCCGCTGCCCTTCGAGCTTTTTCTGCAATTGCATCAACACGTGCACTTGCGAGGACGCGTCGCCCTCGTTCTTGGCCTGATCTGCCTCACTGCTGAGCAACTCGGCATTGGTGCGAGCAATCTCGAAGGCCAGCGCCATGACCTTGTCGGCGGTCTGTCGGTTGGCGTAGAGAATGAGCAGGTCGCTGGGTTGATTGGCAGTTTGCTGCTGGGTCCCGAGCGTCCGATACCAATCGACGGTTTGATCCAGGATCTGCACCACCTGCTCGGCCGGCAATACGGCGCGCGACACTCGCGCCGGAGCACGCGAGGGGGTGTTATCCGCGGCGTGTGCCAAATTTAGTCCGACGCAGATCGCGACCGACACTGCAAGTTTTACAGCCCCCCGGATGGTGGGGCGAGGACGATTCATCATGGAAGAATCCTACCGCATGTCGGATTTCTGCGCCCTCCCACGATGTCGCCGCAAACCGACGTTCAACGTTCGGAGGCATCCGTTCGCGGTTCTACGTATGTATTCGCCGCACGGTTTGATCTATAACCTGAGCCAACACAAGGAATCTTCAATGTCCCAGAAACCCTCATCCATCGACACGTTGAATGCAGATCAAGTGGCCCAATTGCTCGCAGCGGGCAAGCTGCTGCTGATCGATGTCAGAGAACCCGGCGAATATGCGGACGCGCGAATTCCCGGGGCGCTGCTCTGCCCCTTGTCAAGTTTCGACGCATCGGCGCTGCCGGCCGACGGCGAACGACGCGTCGTGTTTCATTGCGGCAGCGGCAAACGCTCGCTGACCGCCGCAGAAAAACGACTCGCCGCCGGACAGCCGTCGGCGGCTCACATGGAGGGCGGCATTGCAGCCTGGAAGGCCGCAGGACTACCCGTCATCGCAGCGCGGGCACCACGCTGACTAGGCGCTCAGCGACGCGGCTCCAATTCACGATCTCCCACCAGGCGTGCAGCCATAGCGGGCGGCGATTATTGTATTTCAGATAATACGCGTGCTCCCACAAGTCGCAGGCCAACAACGAGATTCGTCCACTGCTCAGCACCGTGTCTTGATTGGGGAGCGCCACGATCTCCAGCGTGAAAGGCGCTTGCGGAGCGCAGCACAGAAACACCCAGCCCGAGCCGAAATGCTTCGTTCCCGCTTCTTCGAACCGCTTCATGAACGTGTCCAGCGAGCCGAAACTGCTATTGATTCTTTCCAGCAGATCACCGTCCGGCTTGCCGGGCCCTTGTGGCGCGAGAATTTCCCAAAACAAATTGTGATTGGCGTAGCCGCCGCCCTGATTCCTCACCGCCTCGCGGATGTCGGCGGGTATTTCTGCGAGTCGTTGTAACACCTCATCGATCGGCAGACCTTGCCACTGAGGATGTTTCGCAAGCGCGGCGTTGATGCCATCCGTGTACGCCTGATGATGCTTGTCATGATGCAAGCGCATGGTCGGTTCATCGATGATGGGCGCAAGGTCGCCGTAACCATACGGTAAGGGAGGCAAAACATAGCCGTTGGCTTGTTCGTTCACTGCGATGGCATTGCTTGACATGAGAATTCCTTCGGACTGCATTGTGGTCTGGTGGCTCGTGAGTGCAGATTGTGGCGTGGAGCAATCGGAATCTCTGTCAGAAAAGCACCCCTTTACCTTCTCAATTTGCGCCCCTCCTCCACTCCTATCCGCGGCCCGGCGGCCCAACCATCGAAAACGATGGCGCCAGGGGCTACACTGGCGCGTTGCCATCACGCCAGTGAGATCAAGTGTCCGCGTCCCAAGCCCAGGTCCAAACCTCCACGATTCCCACTCGTCATCCGCTGGATCTGCGCGCAACCTTATTGATGCTGGTGCTGTGCGTGGTCTGGGGCATTCAACAACCGGCCATGAAGGCGATTGCGGCCGACATCGCGCCCGCCATGCAGCTTGCCATCCGCTTCGCCGGGGCCGCCGTCTTCTTCGGACTGCTGGTGATGATGCGCGAAGGACGCGGCGCCTTTTCCGACGGTACGCTGCGCAGTGGCCTGCTGCTCGGGCTGATGTTTTCGGGTGAATTCATCCTGGTCGGCGAAGCGATCACCCATACCACTGCCGCGCACACCGTCGTGTTCCTGTACACCTCGCCCATCTTCACTGCGCTCGGACTGCAGTTTCTGCCGGAAGAACGCCTTAGCACCGCACAATGGGTGGGCATCGGCGTCGCTTTTTTCGGCATCGTGGTCGCGTTTCTCGGCTACGGCGGACGTCCCGTGGCGGAACTCATCAAGGGCGATACGCTGGCCGTGTGCGCCGGCGCCATCTGGGGCATGACCAATGTGGTGTTGCGACGCGGACGTATCGGCAGCGCGGCCACCGCCAAGACAGTGTTTTATCAGGTGGGCATGGCCACCGTCCTGATCGGCGGCTATGCAGCCGCATCAGGTCAAACGACGATGGTGCTCTCACCCGCCGCGGTTGTCTCGCTTCTGTTTCAGACCGTGATCATCGCCACCTCCAGCTATCTGCTCTGGTTCTGGCTGCTGCGACATTACCTGACGTCGCGGTTGATGCTGATGACCTTGCTCACGCCGTTGTTCGGCGTGGTCTTCGGCGTCACCCTGCTGCACGATCCGATCGAATGGCGCTTTGGCATCGGCGCGGCCCTGGTGTTGAGCGGCGTGCTGATCGTCAACGCGCGCCTCGGACGCCGCACCGTTTAGTAACTATCGTTTGGCCGGCCGGAAGCCCTTCGGCTTGACGATCAACAAATTACAGGGCGTGGCGTCGAGTATGCGCTCCGCGGTATGGCCAATCAGCACTCGCGTCAGGGCCGAGCGCGATACCGCGCCCAGGACGAGCGTGTCGACCTTGAGCGAACGCGTCAATTCCGGCAGCACGATGCCCGGGTCGCCGAGGCGCAGGTGCACATTCTGCGGCGCGATCTCGAACTTTCGCGCCATCGCCCTGAAGCGCTGACGAACGGCGACGCTGTGCTTCTTCTGTTCACTCACCGGCACCGGCACCACCACCGGCGCCATGATCGAATCGGTTTCATAGCGCATCAGCGGCGTGTGCACATGGGCTGCATGCAACTTTCCTCCCAGCGCGCGCGACACTGTGTGTCCGACTTCAGCAATCCGAGCATCCAACGCCGCGGGCTTTCCACTGGAATGCCAGGGATCCAGCGCCGCCAGCACGGCGGGGCGACCACTCACGGCTACCGCTTTGATGATGAGCAGGGGGGCGGCGCAGTTGCGGACCAATTCAAAATCCGTTTGCGACAACAAGAGACGCGAAAGCAATGTGTGCTTGTGGGCTTCGACGATCACCAGATCGGGTTTCGCCACCTGAACTCGACGCAGAATGGCCTCCGCACCGGAATAATCCAATTCGACCTTGCACGCTACCTTGAGTCCTTCTTCACGCAAATCCTGGGCCAGGGCCTCGAGTCGCGCGAGGCGTTCCTCGACTTGCGTGCGCGAGGAGCGCAAGGCTTGCGCCTTGCTGCCAAGCAAGCTGGAAACCGGACGTACGGCACTGAACAGCTCGATCTGTGCGTTGGATTTGCGCGCAATCGTGGCTGCGCGGGCAATGGCCTTCTTGGCAGACACATCCCGGATTGCCAACAGAATTTTCTTGATCTTGAAGCTCATGATGATTCCTCCGACTACGCGTTCACCCCGATATGCACTGCCATTAATACATGATGCGATGGCGATTGCCGTATAAGGAATCCTACCTAGACTGATTCTCATCGCCACCAGCGCGCTTGGAACTGAGAGCTTACCAATGAGCCGGTAGAAAGCCCGCTGCTACCAGATACCAGCCGAACCACAACGCTACCAGCATTCCCAAATGGCTGGGAGCAAGGCGCCACGCGAACGCCCTCCCGCCGGCGAGGATTGCCGCCGCAACCTTGACCAGCGTATTGGCCGAGATGGCGAGCATGGCGGCAAACGCGGCCTGCTGCAGGTCCAGCGCACCGGCAGCGGCGAGGCGCGCGGCTGAGGCAGTCGCCGCGTGCGTATCCACGAAGCCTCCCATCGCCACTGCTGCCTGCGCACCGGAGGGCCCCAGCCAACGCTGCAATAGTGCGGCGATCAGCGACATCAGGGCGAACGCAATCGCGAAGACGATCGCGAGCTTGGGCTCGAACGCGCGCCCCGCCACTGGCTGCGCGTGGCTCGCCGCGCGCTTTGCAGCAAGCACGAACACAAATCCATAGACCGCGGCGACCACTCCCATTGCCGCGATGCTCGGCCCGAGGAGCGGCATCAGGTCCATGTTGGTCATGCCGAGGATGATCAGCAATTGGATTGCGGTGGCGATGGAGGAAAATGCGCCGCCGGCCACCGCGCTGTTCAGGACCGACGGATCGGTTTTTGCCTGCCGGCCGAAGGCCGCGATGGTCAAGATGCTCGACACGAACCCACTGCAAAAGCCGGCAACCGCCAGACCCACCTCCGTGCCCAGAGTGCGCCGGGCGACATACCCCAGCGCGTTCACGCTCAGCATCAAGACGGTCAGACGCCAGATCACCTGCAGATTCACCACGCCCAGCGGATCGATGGCATGGTTGGGCAGCAACGGCAATACGATGAGCGCAGCGCCCGCCAGCAAGGTCGCATCGTGCAATTCCTGTTCGGATAATTGCGACAGCGCAAATTTGTGCAAGCGTGATTTGGAGTTGAGCAACAGCGCAATCAGCACGCCAAGGCCTGCGGCCAGTTCGACGTGGGAGATCGACAAGTAGCCAATGGCGAAAGTGGCCAGCAGCGCGAACTCCGTCGTCTGGCCCGGATGCACGGCCTGCCCGCGCAGGTACGACAGCGCGATCAGCACGACCACTCCAACGCCAACGACCGCGAGCATCAGATCCGATTGCGCCAGCGCAGCGATGGCGCCCAGCAGGGAGGTCAGCGTAAAAGTTCGGACGCCCGCCGTCACCGGACCGGGCTCGGCGTGCTTATGCCGCTCACGGTCGACGCCGATCAACAGTCCAACCGCCACGGCGACGATCAATCCTGCAATATGCGAGTCCCAGAAACGCACGGTCGTTCGCCTCGTTGGATCAGTTCACGGCCACCTTGGCAGCGTCGGCACGCAGCAATTGCATGCCGCTGGCATGATTGCGCTGAAACCCCTTCCACACGGTGATGCCGCCGGTGCCTGGACTGTACGCGTCATACGCGGTCGTCCCGCCCGGGGGCCACTCGCCGTCATTGGAGTCGGTCACCAAAACGTCCAGGTACGCTGCCCGTGATTCATCGCCCTTGAGGTAGCGATCCAGAAAGGCGGTGATGAAATGGGCGGTAACGGCGTTGATGCGCGACTTGCTCCATACCGGATCTTCGAACCAATCCTGGTCCCACAACTTGCCGCGCATGTCATCAGGCACAGGATTCAACCCGATGGCGTGGCCGCACCCCTGCAGTGTCAGCAAATAGCGGTGCGCGCCCGTCGCGGCATCGAAAAAAGCACGTGCACCGCTGCGGTAATTGACGGTGTGATCTTGATCGCCCGAAATGAGCAGCAGCGGCGCCTGCAGCGACCGCAAGCCATCCGCGCCCCACGAGCCCATGGCACCACCCGCGGGGGACAGAGCCACGACCGCGCGAACGCCAGGCACTGTTGCATCGTCGATGGATGCACCGCCGCGCGTATACGGCAACAGCAATCCACCGGGCACGATTTTGGCGGGCCCTGCATCCGGATCCAGCGGCGCGCCGCCCGCGGTGAGTACGCCGTAACCGCCCATGGAATATCCGACCAACGCAACAGTGGACGGATCGACGAGGTGCTCAGCTGCAAGCGTCGATTTCAATGTGCGCGCGACAAAGGCGATGTCCAGCGGCCGACGCAAAAGCACTTGTGAAAATTGCGTGCGATCGGTGATGGGCGGATCTTCATGTCGGATGGCCGCCACCACATAGCCCTTGGAAGCAAGATTCTCGGTCAGCCATGACATGGCAACGGTGGCATTGCTGTAGCCATGCGACACGATGATCAACGGATAGTTCTGCCCTTGCACCGGCGCGCCGGCAACCGCAATGCCCGCGACCTTGAACACGGCGGGTTGGGCCGGGGGCTCGCTGGGGAGCGCCGCGGAATATGTGACGCGCGTTGCATTGCTCGCCACCTTTGCCGGATACCAAAGATCGACCTGCAGAACGCGATCCTGTTTTTTAAAGCCGCCCGCAGCGTCAGGCGCCAGCGGATTGAACTGAGAGGGCTGAACCAGCCGCAGTGTTTTGTAACCTACGGCAAACGTTCCCAAAGGCGCGAGCTGCGGTGCATCGACGCCGTAATGGCTGGGCGGCGTGGCCGCGTGACACGGCAGCAGCAATGCGCAAGTCCACAGCGCAACGAATCCGGGCAAGGTGGCGACACGCTTCATTTCAACTCCAGTTCAATGCTGACGGGGCAATGATCGCTGCCCAGAATCTGCGGATGAATCTGCGCATTTTTTACCTGTGCCCGCAATTGCGGCGACACCAGGAAGTAGTCGATTCTCCAACCGATGTTGCGGGAGCGCGAGTTGGCAAAATGGCTCCACCACGTGTAGTGCCCATTGCCCTGCTTGAACAGCCGGAACGTGTCGAGGAATCCGGCGTCCAGGAAATTCTGGAATCCCTTTCGCTCTTCGTCGGTAAAGCCCTTCTTACCCTTATTGGATTTTGGATTCGCCAGATCCAGTTCGGTGTGCGCCACATTCAGATCGCCACAGAAAACCACCGGCTTGCGCTTCTCCAGGAGCCTGAGGTAGGCGAGAAACGCCGGGTCCCAATGCTCGAATCGCAACGCGAGCCGGCTCAGGTCTTCCTTGGCGTTGGGCGTGTACACCGTGACCACGAAGTACTTTTCAAACTCGGCGGTGATCACGCGGCCTTCTTCGGCGCTGTCGCGCGTAAGTTCGTCCGCGAACTTGAAGCGGCGCGTGAAGTCCTTGGGGAATCCATTGATGACCGACAGCGGCTCGCGCTTGGAGAAAATCGCCGTGCCCGAATACCCCTTCTTGACCGCCGAATTCCAATATTCCTGATACCCTGGCAGGTCGATCTCGACCTGGCCGCGCTCGGCCTTGGTCTCCTGCAGACACAAGATGTCCGGGTCATGCTCCTTTAGAAAAGATTGGAACACGCCCTTCTTCAACACGGCACGGATGCCGTTGACGTTCCACGAATACACCTTCATGGCGACATGCTCGCCGCCGCCCGCGCCGCAACGCTCGGAGCTGCGGCCGGCCGCAGCGGATGATGCTCACGCAGCGCCTTCAGGATGATGGAGGTGGAGGTGACCGCCAGCGCGCAGTAGCGCGACACCACGGATTCCAGATGTTCGACGTCAACCACGGCAATCTCTAGCATCCAGCTGTCCTCGCCGGTGATGTTGAAAGCTGTCACGACTTCGGGAGTTTTGGCGATGAGTCGTTCGATGCGTCCCGAGTCGCAGCGCCCGACTCGCATGATGGCGCGGATGCCGTAGCCCAGTGCGCGCGCATCCACGGTGGTGCGGAAGTTGCGGATGATGTCCGCGGCCTCCAGCTTTTGCACGCGCTCGCGCACGGCCGGCTGCGACAGGTGAATGCGACGCGCGAGTTCCGCCACGCTGATACGCGCATCGTTCTGCAGCTCCGCCAGGATGTTGGCGTCAAATTGATCGAGAGATCCGTCCGTCATTTCGAAAACCCTCATAGGCTTCAAACTTATGAATCGAATGCGATCAGCAAAATATACCACCGATCCGACATAGAATCGGCGCCCGGACTTTATTACCCTGAATCAAATGAACAGCACTGCTGCCGCCCTTCCCCGCCCCGTCCCGCTCTCGACGCTCACCCTGTTTTGTCTGCTGGCAACCTGGTTGATCTGGGGATCCACCTACCTGACCATCCGCTTCGCGCTGGCAGGCTTCGCACCGTTCTTTCTGATGGCCACGCGCTTCATCGCCGCGGGTGGCCTGTTGCTGATCTGGCAGCTCGCGCGCGGCTTGCCGATGCCCACCTTGCGCGAATGGCGCAATGCCCTGTTGATCGGCACGATGATGCTGGGGGGCGGCATGGGCGGCGCGGCCTACGCGGAGCAAACCATCGCCTCTGGCTTGGTGGTCGCGTTCATCGCGGTGACGCCGCTGGTGCTGGTGTTGATCAACTTGGCGTTCAAGGTCTACCCGAGTCGCAGCGACCTGCTTGCCGGGTCGGTGGGGCTGGCCGGCGTGATCATGCTGACCCGCGGCGCCGGGTTTCACGCCTCACCGGCAGGACTGCTGGCGATGTGCATCGGCTGCGCCGGCTGGTCGCTGGGCAGCGTGCTCAGCCAGCGCCAGTGGACGCTTGCGCCGGGCGCGACCGGATTTGCCAGCGAGATGTTGTGTGGCGGGTTGGCGTTGTTGCTGGTGTCGGCGCTGGCAGGGGAATCCTGGCAGCCCACCACGCTGGCAATGCCCTGGTTGGCATGGGCTTACCTCGTGGTGTTCGGCTCGCTGATCGCCTTCAACGCGTACATGATTCTGCTGGCGCGCACGTCGACCAGCGTTGCCTCCAGCTATACGCTGGTCAACCCGATCGTCGGGCTGCTATTGGGTGTCACGCTGGGCCACGAAATCGTCTCCACCTGGGAATGGACGGCCGCAGGCGTGGTGATTCTGGGCGTGGCGTTGCTATTTATCGGTCGACGCTGATCGAACCACCACCGGCTATGCGGTGTAAACCGTTTTGCCGCCGACCACCGTGCGCTGGACGCGGATGTCCTTGAGCGTATCCGGATCCACAGCATGCGGATCCTGGTTGAGCAGCACGAAGTCAGCGTATTTGCCGACACTGATGGAACCCTTCAAGTCCTCTTCATAGGAGGCGTAGGCGCCATTGAGCGTGGCCACCTGCAGCGCCTGTTCGACAGTGATTTTTTGCGATGCGCCCCAGACGCGTCCCGCATAGTCCTTGCGCGTCACCATGCTTTGCAACGCCATCAGAGGGTCGAAGGGACCGGGCGTGTAATCCGATGCGCCGGGTACGCGGATGCCGGCATCGAGAAATGACTTGTGCGCAAACATGCGCTGCAGCTTTTCCTCGCCATAGGCGCGCCATTTCTCGCCGTGATAATACACGTAGGTCCAGAACGGCGTCGGAATGGACCCGGTGTCCTTGATACGTTTGACAAGCGCGGGCGTGACCAAGGTGCAATGCTCGAGGCGGTGACGGCGGTCCGGATGCGGCCACAATTTCAGCACACGTTCATAGGCATTCAACACCATGTCGATGGCGACATCGCCATTGGCATGAATGCCAATCTGCCAGCGATTGCGATGCGCATCCTCCACGGCCTCGTGAATCTGCTTCTGGTCCATGGTGAGAATGCCGAAATCGTTCGGCCGGCCCACGAACGGCGTGCTCATGCGCATGGTGCGCTCGGAGGCCGAGCCGTCGGCCACGAATTTGACCGCACCGATGCGCACGTGATCGTTGCCAAGGCCCGAATACACGCCGGCATCGCGCAGATGGTGGAAGGGACTCGAGGTTGCAATGCGACCCGCGCTCGGCATGCCGACGGGCATGATGGTGGCCCGATGCAGCAATTCACCGGCCGCATAGGCGTCCTGATAGGCGCGGATCTTGTCCACGTCCGCCGCCGCATCGTGCACGGTCGTCAGGCCCGCCGCCGTCAGCAGCTTGGACGCATAGGCCATGGACGCGCGACTGCGTTCGCGCATTTGTTCTGCTGTGAAGCTCTCGTGCACACCTGCGTTCTCGATGACATCGCGCGCAAGCTCAGCCACCTCGCCCTGCAGATCGCCGTTGTCATCGCGAAAATACCGGCCGTCCGACGGATCGGGTGTGGCGCGGGTGATGCCCGCGATTTCGAAGGCCTTGCTGTTGTACCAGGTGGTGTGCCCGCCGCGATGCGCAACCGCCACCGGGCGGTCCAGCACCGCTGCATCCAGATCTCGGCGGCTGAGCGGCCGCGCGTCTTTCAGCTTGGTGTCGTCGAACTTGAAGCCATTGACCCAATGGCCCGGTGGCGTCGACGCAGCGCGCTTGCGCAACGCGTCCTGGATCTGACCGATGCTGGGCAGATCGCAGTTGACGTCATACAGCTCGTCCTGCAGGCCGGGATGACAATGCGCGTCGATGAACCCCGGCGTCACCGTCATGCCGGCGGCGTCGATCACGGTCGCGCCCCGTGCCGCCAGCGCGCGCATGTTCTGCGTCGAGCCGACGGCGATGAAGCGGCCGTTCTTGACGGCGAAGGCCTGCGCACGCGGTTGTGCGGCGTCCATCGTCAATACATTGCCATTGATTAGAATCAGATCCGCGCCCGCCTCATTCGCCGGGCGTGCGCTGGCCTTGGCTGCAAATGGAACGGCCGCGGCCAGCGCAGGTGCTCCCAACAGGCTGAAAAAATCGCGGCGCGTGGTGTTGGACATGGCCGATTCCTCTAGTGAGCGGTTTGCAGCGTGGAGAAGGTCGCAGGATTATAGCGACTCGTTCGGCACCAAGACTATCTTGCCCAGATGGCGCTTGGTGAGAAACTGCTGCTGCGCGGCCACGATATCCTTCAACGCGAACACGCCTGCGATCAGCGGCTTGAGACGGCCGGCTTCGATGAGCCCGACCAGCGCGCTGAACACTCCCGCGTCCAACACGGTACAACCCAGCAATCGCAGGTCTTTGAGATACAGCGTACGCAAATCCAGTTCGACCAAGGGGCCGGCGATGGCGCCGGCGACAGCATAGCGGCCTCCGCGTCGCAGGACATCGAGCAGTTGCGGAAAGGCCGTGCCGCCGACGACATCGATGACGACGTCGACGCAATCGCTCCCCAAGCTTCGCGCAATATTCACGCCGCGGTCGATCACCCGCGCCGCAACCAGTGATTCCAGTGCCGCCGCCTTTTCTGCACCCGCCACCGCAATCACCGTGCCCCCCCGACAGCGCGCCAATTGCACGGCCGCTGATCCGACGCCTCCCGAAGCGCCGGTGATCAGCACCGTGTCGGCGGCGGTGACCGCCGCGCGTGAGAGCATGTTTTCAGCCGCGGAGTACGCGCACGGAAACCCGGCCAATTCAATGTCGCTCAAACTGGACTCGACGTGATGAGCATGTGCCGCGGGCACGCAAGTGAACTCAGCAAATGCACCATCGCATTCGGACCCGAAATAGATCGCGCCGGCAGGCCAGGGTGACCCTAAGTCTCGAAAAACCGGTTCAACCAGTACACGCTCGCCGACGCGGGCCGGATCCACACCGGCGCCGACGTCGACGATCCGTCCGCAGGCATCGGCGCCCTGGATACGCGGGAACCGCAGCCCAACGCCGCTCCACCCTGAATCCTGCGTTTTCGCATCCACGTGCCCCACAGCCGCGGCCGCTGCGGTGGTGCCCTCGGTCACTGATCGGGAATACCAGGCGGTACGCGTGTTGATATCGGTATTATTGAGACCGGCGCCGCCAATCTGAATGCGCACCTCGCCTGCGCGCGGCACCGGCACCGCAACGTCCTCGCGATATTCGAGTTGTTCGAAACCGCCGAAGCCTTTCAACAGCACTGCTTTCATTGTGGACATCGCCGCCTCGGAGGGAAGGTTGACGGGGTTTTTCCGACGCGCGCATCATACGCTGCAATTCACGGCGGAGCGTCCATGATCAAGAAAGTCGTCCTGATTTTGGCGGGCATCATCATCGCGTTGGCGCTGATCGGCTTCCTGTTGCCGCGCGCCGCGCATGTGGAACGCACCATCAGCATCGAGCGTCCCGCGAGCATGGTCTACGCAACCGTCAACTCCTTTGCGCTATTCCCGCAATGGTCTCCGTGGCAGCATCTGGATCCCCACATGACGCAGACGACCCAGGGTCCGCGCGAGGGCGTGGGCGCAAAATTGGTGTGGTCGGGCAATGACAAGATCGGCACCGGCAGGCAGGTGATCACCGCCTCCACCGCCAACGAGTCCGTCGTCAGTGATTTGACCTTTGGCGACATGGCCCCTTCAACATCGGCACTGCATTTGACCGCAACCGGACCTTCCACGACGGTCAGATGGACCCTGGACGCCGACATGGGATTCGGACCGATAGGCCGTTACTTCGGACTGATCCTGGACGGCGCAGTCGGCAAGGACTTCGATAATGGCTTGAAGAATCTGAAAGCGCTGGTCGAAACCATGCCCAATGCCGACATCGCGGACTTCAAAGCCGACATCGTCAGCCTCAAGGCTCAGCCGGTGCTGACGGTGCGCAAACTCACCGATAACGAGCCCGCGGCCATCGACAAAAGCTACGCCGAAGCCTACCGCGACATCGGCGAATTCATGACCAAGAACAAATTGAAGCAGACCGGCCTACGGTTCGGCGTCGACGCGACCACCGAGGATAATCATTTTGGATTTGATGCGGGCATTCCCATCGACCGGGCCGACGCGGTCAGCGCCGATCCGGTGCACGCCGGCCTGAGCTATGAAGGCAAGGCACTGAAAGCCACGCACGTCGGACCATACGACACGCTGCACACGACGATTGTAAAAGTTCAGGCGTTCGCTGCAGCGCATGGTTACGCACAAAATGGTCCGAGCTTCAGCGTCTTCATCGATGACCCAAGCGCCATCGCGCCGGAGAAACTGCGCACCGACATCTACCTGCCGTTAAAATGACGCGTTGAGGCGCCAACCGTAACTGCGCACCGGCAGGCGCCTCATCGCTGTTCACGTCCCGTGAAGGACGCGAGGGCCGCTAGTCGCGCGCGAGCCTGTGGCTCCACGATACCGGCCGGCAGATGCGACACGATGAACCGCGTCACATGCGCAGCGCCGATGCTGGCACCGCGTTGATCCGCCAGGCCCTCCCTCTCGCATTGCACGCAACCGCCAAAATCCGCATACGCGGCGCCCAGATCTGAAATTTGCTCAGGTGTGCAGCGCGCATCGCCCGTGGCCGCCAGCACACCTCGGTAGCACGCCGGATACGGTTTGGCGCCGCGCGAAGGAGCCGAGGCGACAACCAACGTGCCGGCTTGCACTGCCGCCTCGATGGCCTGCGCGAGGGGTGCACGATCTTCACGCAATCCCAGACTCAGGTGCAGCAATTGCACCTGCTGCGACATCAACCAGCGAATCGCCGCGGCAATCGTCGCCGCCGTGGAAACTCCGCGTTCATCCAACGCCTGCGCGATATACAGATCGCAAGGCTTGAGGGCTGAATGGATGACGCGCGCAACCCGCGTACCGTGATGCAGTGTGTCCGGGACGGGCTCCCCTTCGATGACGTCGGCACCGGTATCCAGGAAGCGACGCTGCGCCGACACGGGCAAGGTGCAATCCGCACTCAATCCGCTGTCGACGATGCCGACCCGCCAGCGCGCTTCAGGCACGCGCTGACTCGATCGTCACGTCAATGATATGGCCCGCCTCCAGGCGATACACGCGGTCGGCGCGCGGCACCAGTCGCGGCGCGTGCGTGATCACGACGCGCGTACAGCGCGAAAAGTGTTCGTCGATCAGCGCATGCATCTCGCTCACCGCCGCAGCATCCAAGTTGCTGGTGGCCTCATCCAAAACCAGCACCGACGGCGAACCCAGCAATGCGCGCGCGATGGCGACACGTTGCCTCTGGCCGGTGGACAACCCCTGACCGCCCGCGCCGATCTCGGTGCTGAACCCGTTTGGCAATTGCCCAACGAACTCTTCGACCCCGGCCCGACGCGCGGCCTGCAGCACGGCGTCTTCGGACTGTCCGAAATTGCCGTAACGCAGATTGTGCAGAACGCTGCCGCGGAACAGAATCGGCTCTGTTTCGAGCACGATCACGGCGCGGCGCAACACGGCAACGTCGTACCGCTGCAGCGGTTCACCGGCAAGCGTGATTCGCCCGGCCGACGCTTCCGCAAAGCGACGCAGCAGATCGATGAGCGTGGATTTGCCGGCGCCCGAGTCGCCGTACAGCACGCACTTGGATCCGCCGCGCACCGTCCACTCCAGATCCTGCAGTACCGGGACCGCCGTGCCCGCCGGCACATACGTCACACCTTCGAAGCGAATGTCCGCCGCGTCAGGAACGCTCGACAGCGCCGCTGCCGGCGTCCCGGTGGCCGGCGCCTCGAACGACGGCACCAGCAGTTCGCGGACTCGTTGCAAACTCACCGCGGCGCGCTGATAGGCCAGATACAAATTCATGAGCGACAGCGCCGAATTGCTGGTGCGCGTGAAATACGCGGTGAATGCGACCAGCGTCCCCACGGTCAGCGCGCCCTGCAGCACCTGATAGCCGCCGATCATGAAAACCGCCGCGGTGGTCACATGCGACAACAGCGAGGAGCCCGCGCCGATACCATAGGTAAACAATTGCTGCGACAAGAGACGGGACAGAAATGTGCCATTGAGATCTCGCAGACGCTGCGCCTCGTAGTCCTCCGCCGCGGCAGCCTGCACGGCCTTGGCCGACCCCAATGTCTCCATGAGAAATTGCGCGATGGCGCCGGACTGCTCGCGCACCGCTCGCGTGGTTCGCTGCATCCGCGGCCGCGCGAAGTGTCGCAGTGCGAGTTGCAAGGGCAATGCGCCCACCGCGACCAGAGTGAGCATCGGACTTAGGCGGATCATGATCAACCCCGTCGCCACCAGCAGTAGCGCGGCATTGACGAAGGCCAGCAGGGTATCGGTGGAAAAGCGCTGGATCTCGGCGACGTCGCCATCCAGCCGCGTCACCAGATCGCCCACCGAACGCTGCCGGAAAAAAGCCGGCGGCAGCCGCATTAGATGCTCATAGATGTACTCGCGAAGATGAAACAGAATGCGGCCCGACAGACCGACGTACAGCCAGCGATTCAAGCCGCCGAGCAGCGCCCCCAACAGCGCAAGCCCGACGATGGCGGCACACAGCCAGCACAACAGGTCGAAGCGCCGGCCGATCAGACCATCGTCGATGATGAGCTTGGACAGATACGGTTGTGCGGTGGCCAGTAACGAGATCAGGCTCGCCAGGCCGAGAACGGTCAGCAGCGAGCCCAGCCGTGGCCGGACATACGGCCACAGCCAGCGCGCATGTGCGCCTAGACCTTCTTCACCGGCGGACGACACGCAGCGTCGATATGGATTGATCGGGACAGCCCGGCAGCTTCAAATTGGCGCGCTGCTTGAGCGTATCCGGATCGTAGAATGAAATGTCGCACATGGTGCCACCGAGGAATACTTCCTTGCCGTCGGTGGCAACATTCACGGTGTAAAAGGTATGCGCTAGGTCCACACGATCGGCCAGCACGCCCTTCTCCGTGTCGATCTTGGTCAACTGTGTATACACGCCGAAGGCCTGCCCCTTCACCGGGCTGACGACGGTGGAGAAAATCAACGCCACCGTGTCCTCGAAATCCTGGTAGTTGAGCGCGCCGCTGGCAAGATCCAGCGTCATCAGCGAGGTGCGCTGCACGCCGGGCTTGCCTTCGCCCGCACCGCGCATCGAATAGGTCGGCGTGGAGAAGGTGCCGGTGGGCTCGCTCACCGGCCAGAAGGCCAGCACGTCGGGGATCGAATAGTCCGGCCGATTCCAGTCGCGCACCCCGCGTTCCTGCAACAGCTTGCCGCTGGCAAGATCGTACTCATACAGCTGAAACCCAATCGCGTAAAAGCTCTTGCCGTCGCTCTTCGGCAACACCAGGTGCACGCGGCGTGGCGCCGGAAACTGACGAACCGGTTTTGCGTCGAGGCCCGCAGCGGTGTCGAAAATGGCGAAGCGTGGTTCCTCCACCTTGTATTCATTGAGTTCAAGCCGCGTCGGCAGTTCATAGACGATCAACTGCCGGCCATTGGGAGTGACGTTGAGTGCGAAGAAGGATTTCACGCGCTCATTGCCCTGCGACAGATCGGCGCGGAAGACCTGTTTGCCGGTGGCAAGATCGATGCCGGCAACGCTTTCCATGCGATTGACGAGCACATAGGCAATTTTGCCGTCCGTGGGGGTGACGATGCTGCCCACCCACCCGTTGGCGTCGGGAATGCGGTAATCCGACACCACGGTGCGCGATGCCGCGTCGATCACAAACAAATGATCGGGCTTCGCGCCGGTCAAGAGGTAGTCGCGCAACGGCGCGCGCGTCGGTACGGTGGCGCAACCCAACAGCGCAAGACCCAATGCAATCAGAATCAAAGGACGTTTCATGAACATCTCCCTGCGTCGACGTGTGCAGCCGCGTGCGCAGCTACACGCGATTCATTTCTTCGGAAACACTGCGTCCAGTTCGCGCCAGTCATTCTGCGCGGACGGGGAGCCTGCGTCCCAGTTCGGATAGGTGGTGAGGGTGTCGGGCACTTGTGCAGGCCACCAGCACGGGTCCGAGCACCCGTACAGATCCGCCTCCATGGGCTGACACAAAGACGCAACGCCGCCGAAAGGATCCACTTCCCAGCCTGGATCGAACGTGGTCGCGCAACCGGCCACGCTTTCCATCGCCACGACTTCTTTGACGTGACCTTGATCGGCCGCGTCAAGCAGCAATTCCGCCTTCTTGTTGGCAGGTTTGAAACCATTCATGCGAGCGCCCTCCGCGGTTCGATGTGAGTGCTGAAAAAGCCGGGATTACCGGCCAGAATGTCCGTGTAGATGCGCACGCCGAAATCCACCCAGCTGCGCAACAGATCGCAGTAGTGATAGGTGCGGTGCAGCGGATCGCCATAGCGCGTATAGGATTCGTGATAGCAACCGCCGGCGCACAGATTGCGGATGCGGCAGGTTTCGCAATGCGTCCCCTCCCGATCCGACGCCTTCGCCAGAAATTCACTCAATCTGGGTTTGTCGATGCCTTCCTGGACGCTGCCGAAGGTGGGCAAACCTGAACCGGTGAAGCGATGACACAGATTCAATCCGCCATCCTTGTCGACCGCCAGAAGGCCCACGCCCGCGCCGCAGGGTAGCGCCTTGCGTCGGCCCTCATGCAGATCCGTCATCAGCTGATGCATATTGGAAAACCCGGAATTACGGCCGTGCAGCGCCTGCCGTCGATACTCTTCACCCATTCGCTCGAAGGCGGCATGCACTGCGTGCAGTTCCTGCGTCGACAGTCCGTGTCCGGCATCTTCGGTCGCCGTAACCGGCGCATAGCCCACTTCGTGGAAGCCGAACTCGCCGCGCAGGTGCGCATGAATGGCTTCGACTTCCGTGGTGCCGGAGGTGAGCGTTACGCGCGCGCCGACCGGCTTCGCCCGATAGCGCTCCAGCAGCATGCGCACCTTACGCGCCACCACGTCGTAAGTGCCTCGGCCGCCGACGGTGCGTCGGTTGCGATCGTGGATGACCTTGGGCCCGTCGATGCTCACCGAGATGCCAAAGCGATGCTCGTTGAAATAGTCGACGATTTCGGGCGTGAGCATGGTGGCGTTGGTGGTCAGCGAGAAATCCACCAGCTTGTTCTGTTCCTGACCCCGCCGTTCCGCGTACTCGACGACCTGCCGGATCAACGGCATGTTGGTCAGCGGCTCACCCCCGAAAAACACGATGCCCACCCGGCTTCGCTCCTCTGCCTGTGTCAACAGCAGCTCGACGCTGCGCGACGCCGTGTCGAAGTTCATCTTCTCGCCGCGCGCCGGCGTCGCCAGGTCTTCCTTGTAGCAATAGGTACAGCCGAGGTTGCAGCCGGTGTTCACATTCAACACCAGCGTGCTCAAGGGATACGCCTCGACCTTGACGCGATTCGGATTGACGGCGCGCGTCCGTCCCGGCGCTTGCAGGATATCCAGTTGTTCGAGCCGCTCCAGAAAAGCGTCGACATCCTGACGTGCAAATCGCTCGGCCAACCGAGCCGACATTCCAGCACGATCAAGCTCAGAGCCGTCTTGCGACAAATCGACCACGGCCTGCCCCAGGTCATCCAGTTCAAACAGTGCAGTGGTGGGCACATGCAGCAACATGGCGCGTCCGTCGAAGCGCACCACATGGCCATTGGCATGATTGAATTTCATAGACGCGTTAACTCCTCGTGATCCCCGCCATCAATAGATGGGCGGTGTAACCCAGCGCTGCACCGAGACGATCAGATGCGAATCCCCCTTCACTTCCTTGCCTCCCTGCTCCAGGCTGGCGATGACCGACAGATCGCCGGCATTGTTGCTCGCGTATTTGCGTTCGGGGTTGGGTCCGGCGGCGCCCGGCGTGAACCGGCCCGCGGCATCGATGCTGCCCGCGAACTTGACGTCATCGGCTTTGGCGGCTTCCTCGTTGCGAGGCGCCACTTTCCATTTGACCTCAACCGGTCCCAGCTCGACGGACTCGCGCACCGTGCCGTTCGCGCGCGGCTCGAGAAATCCGATCGCCTCGAATTGTGCGCTGACCGGATCGATCTTGCCGCCGCCGACCCGCGCGATGGCATAGCCTGGCAACACCTGAACGCGGTCCACCTGATCGTAGATCACGGCCAGGTGCGGCGCGGTCGTCTTGCCGACCGATACCGGTCGGATGCCCACCGCGGCTTTCGCATCCACGCTGACCGACACGCGCAGCATTCCCGCCGCGTTACCGAGTACCTTGGCTTTTGTGCCCGGACCAAAATTCACCGCGCCTTTGAGACTGCGGCCTACGATCACGACCTCCTGGGTAACGCCGGTCTTCAGCGCGCGCGGCAACACCGCCAGTACCGCTGCAGGCCCTTCCGCACGCTCGGCAGTCACGTCGCCGCCCACTTCCGTATGCTGAGCATCGAACCAGCGCCCGCTCAACCGTCGGCCATCCTCTGACAGCGCGAACACTTCGCGCACGTCCAGGTCGCCCCATTTGGCCGTACCACGCCACTCGTACCCCGTGTAAATGCGCACGATCGAGGACCCGGTCATCGTCTTGCCGTCCGCATGTTGCACGGACCACTTGCCGGTGTAAGCATCGTTGCCCGACGCATTCACGCTGAGCGTGCCGAAGTAGTCGCCATGCCCCGGCGCGCGCCCACGCACCAGCCATTCGCCCGTCGGGTCGGCATGCTTCTGATCGCGCCAGACACGCCACTGCGGCGTATCGAAGGGAAACAGCTCGCCCAATTTGCCGGGCAGCACCGTGGTGGCTGTCTGCCACCAATAGCGGTCGCGCGACGAGGCCTGGTATTCGAGCGAAGGAAACTGTCCGACATGCATGTGCATGTGCTTGAGCCACTCGTCGGCATCGCGACGCTGCAGGGCAACCCGTGCCAGGCTATGGCATCGACCGCACAACACCGGCAGATCATCGCCCAATTGCAGATCCGGTGTGTTGGGCCGACGCTCCAACGCGAATCGCCCTGCCGCCGATTCCGACGGCGCAAGGCCCTGCGTATCGGACAGATATTTGATCAGGGTGTCACGAGCATCGTCGGGCAGGGCCATTCCATGAACATGCTGCATGCGCACGATCGTCATGAGCCAGCCTTCAGGTGACTTGCGGATGACGCTGACGCGCTGGAATTGAGCGGCTGGGCCTTCCGTGTGACAGCCTGCGCAATAAGTACGCAAGGTAGTCAGCCCCACGCCGCCTGCATCACCGGCAGGACTTGCGATGGATTCAGCGCCGTACGCCCGCGGCGTGGTATTGAAGAATGCGGCCGCCACCAGCAACGCGCACCCAAAGCGCCGAAGTTTGCGCGAAACGTTGGCACGCAGACGTGGCGTGCAGTCAATGCCAGATAGAATCACGTCGAACTCCTTGCCATTGGCGCACCCACCTTAGCCGGTGCGCGTGAATCCGCTCGCGCCGCCCGCCGGCAACGCGCCTTGCCACTCAAGCCAGTGCATCGCGGCCTGCACCGCGGCCGGCGGCCTCTGCAGTTGCGAGGCAGCTCGCTGCGCATCCCAGTCGCCCGGCTCGCAGCAATCGAGCAGCGCTGCAATCTCGATGTCGCCATATCGCCAGATGCCGCGTGGCCAGTTCGGCGCCACCAGTACCCGGCGCATCGTGATGCGAACGCCATCGAGCACGGGTCGCGACTGAATCTGCGTACGCGGATCATGCAGCATTCCGCCGCTCGCGGCGAGTTCGGCGTAGCCCTGCATCATCACAGACCAAAATCGACCGTCATTCATCGCCGCCGCGGTTTGGTAAAACGAATGGGCGGCCGTGGCCTTGCGCACCAGGAGCTCCTGCGCACGTTCGTGGACGAATCGGCGCACCGGTGACCAATCCTCGCCTCGCAGATGCGTATTGAGGGCTGCGATGCTGAGATCCGCCGAGGCCAGCGCCTCGTAGATGCCGTGGCCTGACAAAGGATCCAGCGCCATGGCGGCATCGCCGGCGAGGATGCGTCCCGCCGTCTCGGCCGCCTTGCGCGAGGATGTGCCCGACGCGCGCGCGCGCAAACCACCGGCGGGCCGCGCCGCGCTCAGCAGCGATGCATACCGAACCGGCAGATCGGCATCGGCGGTCAGCAGTGCCTGCAAAGCGGACCGCGATCTGGCCCTTACCGGCGCGCAGACCATCTGGACATCCAGATTGCCGCGTCCATCCTGCGCAAACCAACACCAGCGTTCCGAGCCCATGACGATGGCGGTGCCGGGCTCCCGCGCATCGCTGGTGAATCGCTGCATCAATGCCAGCAGCGCGGGGCCACGTTGCGCCGGGCCGCGCACACCGCGGCCGCGCGCATCGACCACTGCGCGAAAGGCCGCCACGGGCTCCTCTCCTGCTTGCACCCACCAACCCTCGTGGCTCGATTCGCATGAATTTACCCAGGCCTCGTGCACCTCGACGCCGGCATCGGTGGCATCGCGACGCAGCGACTGGTCGAACTGCGTCCGATCGAGCAGGTATTCGGTGCCGTTGATCGACTCCACGCCTGCCCAGTGCCGGGCACGCGGACCTCGAACCCGCAGACAGGCCGCGGCTTTTTTCAGTCCCAAGCGTTGCAGGCAGTGCAGCGTGCGCTCCGATGCGCCTTCGATGCCGCTGCGCATCGGCCCTGCGAACATCCGGATCGAGTAGCCCAGGCGGGCCAGGCCGACGGCCGCGGCCACGCCGGCAGGACCCGCCCCCAACACGGCGACATCCCGCGCTTCGCCGCGCGCCGAGCTCATGCGGTCGCCTCGGCCTGCAAGTTCAATTCCCGCTGCACTTGATCGCGAATCAGGAACTTCTGAATCTTGCCGGTGATGGTCATGGGGAACTCGTCGACAAAGCGCACATACCGCGGCACCTTGTAGTGCGCGATCTGGCCCTGACAAAAAGTCTGAATCTCGACTTCAGTGGCGCAGGCGCCGGCGCGCAGACGGATCACCGCGCACACCGCTTCGCCCAAACGCGGATCCGGCACCCCTACCACCGACACATCCAGTATTTTGGGATGTTTGAACAGGAATTCTTCAATCTCGCGCGGATACACGTTTTCGCCGCCGCGGATGATCATGTCCTTCACCCGGCCGACGATGTTACAGTAGCCTTGCGCATCGATGACCGCGAGGTCACCGGTATGCATCCAGCCCTGCGCATCCACCGCCTCCGCCGTGCGCTCCGGTTCGTCCCAATAGCCGCGCATCACGCTGTAGCCGCGGGTGCACAACTCGCCCGCCTCACCCCGCTCAACCGTGTTGCCGTCGGCATCGACGATCTTGACCTCGACATGCGGATGAATGCGCCCGACGGTGCCCACGCGCCGTTCCAGCGGATCATCGATGCTGGATTGAAAACTGACCGGACTGGTCTCGGTCATGCCGTAGCAGATGGTGATATCGCGCACGTGCATCAGATCGATCACTTTGCGCATCACGGCGATCGGACAGGGAGCGCCCGCCATGATGCCGGTGCGTAAACTGCTCAAATCATGTGCCGCAAAGTTCGAATGATCCAGTACCGCGATGAACATGGTCGGCACACCGAGCAGCGCCGTGCAGCGTTCCGCGGTGACACAGGTCAAAACGCTGCCGGCCTCGAAGCTGGAATTCGGAAAAATCGATGCGGCGCCATGCGCGACGGCCGCGAGCACGCCCATCGCCATGCCGAAGCAATGGTATAAAGGCACGGGAATACACACGCGGTCGCGATCGTTAAGGTGCATCCCCTCGCCGACGAAAAACGCGTTGTTCACCAGGTTGTAATGGGTCAGCGTCGCGCCCTTGGGCGTACCGGTGGTGCCGCTGGTGAATTGAATGTTGATCGGGTCATGCGGTGAAAGCGCATCCGTAATTTCACGCAACTCCTGTACCGACACGGCATCGGCACGCGCCATCAACGCCTCGAACGATACAAATCCGTCGACACGCGCCGCCCCCAGATTCACCAGCAGTCGCAGGTTGGGGAACTCTTCGCTCAGCAGAAGTCCGCGGCGCGCAAGCGCCAACTCCGGAACGATCTCGCGCAACATCGCCAGATAATCGCTGCTTTTGAATGCATCCGCGAGCAACAGCGCGCGACACCCGGTCTTACGCATCGCGAAGCGCAATTCGGACACGCGGTAGGCGGGATTGATGTTCACCAGAATCAATCCCACTTGCGCCGTCGCGAATTGAGTCAACACCCATTCGGCGCAATTGGGCGACCAGATGCCGACGCGATCGCCGCTGCGCAGTCCGGACGCTAGAAACGCCCGCGCCAACGTTTGCACGCGCGCAGCAAACTCTTCATACGTCCAACGTACGTTCTGACCGGGGACAATCAGCGCAGGATGTTGCGGCCACCGTTCAACTGCGGCGTTCAGCACCTGACCCACCGTGCGATGTTGTAGCGGGACCCCCGTGGGTCCCGCCACATGACTCAAGCTGACCGGCGCGCTGTTCGCTGTCACGAAGAATCAGAATCGATACGTTGCATCGAGACCGTACATCCGCGGCAGACCGCGATGCCGGTAATCGAAGCCAAAACCCTGCACGTCGACTGCGTTGGTGAGGAAGAACTTGTTGGCCAGATTGTTACCCCACAAGCCAACTTCCCATTTTTGATCCGGTGAGTGTACGGTGATTCTCGAATTGATCAGGTGATAGGCGCCCTGTGAAATCGCATCCTCGTTCGGCAGCGCCAGGTACTGCTTGCCGGTGAAGCTAGCATCCGCATGCAGTGTCAGAACTGCATTGAGCCCACGCCACGCGTCCCAATCCCCGCTCAAGGTTCCGGACGCGGTCGGCGCGTTCGGCAGCTTGTTGCCTGAAATATCGCCGCTGGCGGCAAGCACGCCTTCCAGCACCTTGGACTTGAGGACACCCAGTCCGGCGCGGAAAGTGAAATCGCGAACCGGACGCATCACCAACTCGAGTTCGCCGCCGTCGATTTTGGACTTGCCCAGATTGATCAGCGGCTGCTGCCCGGTCGGATACACATTGATGATCTGCTGGTTTTTGTACTGGTAGTGGAATATCGCACCATTCAATTGCAGACGGCTGCCCAGCCACGTCGACTTGAAGCCCAACTCCACTGAATCGAGCGTTTCGGGTTTCACCGTCGTGAAATCGCTTTGCGTGAACAGGAATTGCGCATTGAATGCCGCCGACCGATAGCCGCGACTGTAGTTTGCGTAGATCAGGCTGTCGGATGTGGGCGCGAAGTCCAAGCCCAGCCTGCCCGTGAAGGCCGTGTTGTGCAGCGCCTGACTACCCGTGGCATTGACCGCCGCATCGTAGCCGGGCTGCCCGGGCAGGATGATGGTGGGAATGTTATCGGTGACGCCCGGCACCACGATGCCCGGGATGATGTTGGCGATCGGCACTCCGTCGATGCCGCGCAACTGCGAGAGCGCATTCTTCTGCACGCCGTTGTCATGATTGTAGCGAATGCCGGCGCGCAGCTTGAAACGGTCGGAGAGTTGGTAACTGCCGTCCGAATACACCGCCCAGCTGTTTCGGAGCTGATCGAAGGAATTGGAGTAGCGGCATGAAAGGTTGATGAAAGCTCCAGCAGCGTACCCATCATTGGACGAGTTGACGCAATCCTGATAATTGAGCGTTCCGTCACCGTTGTAATCCAGGAAATTGAATATCTGATTCTCGGTGGCGTTGTAGATGATCTCATGCTGGTAGTAGGCGCCGACGATGTAATTCAATGCGCCATCGCCATTGGTGCTGAGGCGCAGGTCCTGCGTGACCTGGCGCGTCTTGCCGAGATAGGAAATCTTCCAGATATCGATGGCCGCGCCATCGGTGGCTTCCGGATTGAACAGCTTTCCCTGATCCCAGGAGGTGATCGAGGTCAGCAAATAGCGGTCTGAGAATTTCCAATTCGCGGTCAACGACGCGGAGTCGTTATCCTGCCGGCGACGCGGCGTGTAGTTCTGGCCAACCTGGTCATCGCGCAATGGAACGCCCGTCGCCGTGCCGTCGCTGGTTCGGTAGTAGCCGGCGAAGCCAATGCCGGCGTCATTCACACGTCCAGCGACGATCGCGTAGTTGTAGGGATTCTGTTTGCTCTTGGCCAGTCGCAACCTGAAATCCAGGGTGTCGGTGGCCTTGAACAGCAGGCTCAGCCGCACGCCGTATTGATCGACGCCTTCCATCGGCGGGCCACCTGGAAATACATTCTGAATGAACCCATCCGCCTTGGTGTAAGTGAATGCAACCCGGGCAGCCAGGCGATCGGGAACGAGCGTGCCCTGCAGCGCGCCTTCCGCTTCTTTGCGGCTATAGTTGCCGCCGCCGACCTTCAAATAGCCCTCGGTGTCGAATCCCGGTTTGTGCGTGATGAAATTGATCGCGCCGCCGGTCGTGTTCTTGCCGTACAAAGTGCCCTGCGGACCGCGCAATACTTCGACGCGCTCCAGGTCATACATCTCCACCCCGAACAGCACGAAATTGCCCTTGTAAACTTCATCCAGGTAGCTGGCGACGGGGCTGGACTGATTCAGGCTGTAGTCGAACATGGAAATGCCGCGCAGGCTGAACAACGGTGAGCCCTGCCCGACGATGCCGTTGACCTGCAGATTAGGAATTTGCGTCGCCAAGGCCGACGGGCTGTCGAGCTTGAGTGAGCCGAGCTGCGTGCTGGTCAGCGCCGTGACCGACACCGGAACCTTGTTGAGGTTTTCCTCACGCTTTTGCGCCGTGACCACCACTTCTTCGAGGACGGCTGTATCCGCCGTTTCCTGCGCCTGGACACCGGCGAGCGTTGCCACGCCGACCCATCCAAGCACCCACGCACTGACATTTTTCATCCGCATGCGATCATCCTCTTATTCACGCTTGGAAATTGCGTGCATTGTATCCTTACGCTCAAGTGGCGCTTAAGTCCAAGTATCCTGTGTGCACAAGCTGCTGCCTATGAGTCATAAGCACCCCAGCACCCGATACTAAAGTATCGGTTTTTAACAAGCACGCATCTGCCGTAGGATAAGCGCCATGACGCAAGCCAAGCGGATCCTGATTGCAGACGATCACCCGCTGTACCGGGATGCTTTGCGGGCCGTGATTCCGCAGGCATGCACCGAAGCGGAGTTGCGCGAGGCCTGCTGCAGCGAGGAGGTCATCACCCAGGTGACTTCAGACTCCGCCTTCGAACTCATCGTTCTGGATCTGAATCTTCCCGGTGCGAGTGGCCTGTCCTGCCTGCGGCAGGTGCGTGAAGCCGCGCCTCTGACCCCCATCATCGTGGTGTCCGGGGTCGATGATCCCGCCACCATGGGTGAAGTGGTCATGGCCGGCGCCGCCGGGTACGTGCCGAAGTCCGCACCGCGGCAAGTGCTTATCGATGCGATTCGCATTGTCATGGCAGGCGGCACCTACCTGCCGGCGGCGGCGGTGATCGCCCTGCGCAGTCTGCGCGCCGGCGCACAGAGCACCGCACCCGACACCAACCCGCGAAAGCTGACCTCGCGCCAGGAACGCGTCCTGTCGCTGCTGGCACAGGGTCTATCGAACAAGAACATCGCCCGAACCTTGGACTTGAGCGAAATCACGGTGAAGGCGCATGTCTCGGCGCTGCTGCGCAAACTCGGCGTGTCGAACCGGGTGCAGGCGGCAATCGAAGCGCGAAAGATCATGGACAATCACAGGGGACTGTCTGGGTAATGGTCAGCGCGCGACGCGTTCGATCATGGCGCGCAATTTCGCCAGGTTCAAAGGTTTCGCGAGCACCGTAAACCCGCGCGCTTCCAGACGTTTGCGCAAACCGGGATCCGGATCGCTGGTCATGATCAGCGCCTTTGACTCGCGATCGAACTCGCGCTGGACTTCGCGGATGGCATCGTCGCCCTTGTCGTGAGCGCCCAGGTGATAATCCGAAACGATCAGGTCCGGCTCCAAATCCGCTGCGATCAATTGCAACACCGCATCCACCGCAGCGCCTGCCGTTACCACCCGATGTCCCCACTTTTCCAGAATCAACTTGATGCCGGTCAGGTGCTCGGCGCTGTCGTCGATCACCGCGATACTGAGCGGTCGCGAGTGCGCCTCCAATTCATAGGCGTGGGCGCCACGGGCGCGGTGTGGTTGTGCACCGGTCGCGCCCTGCGGCTCACCGTAGGGCACGATCACGCCGAACAAAGATCCCTTTCCCGGCACCGATCGGATGCGGCGCTCCAACCCCAGAAGATTCGAGATGCGGCTGACGATGGACAGCCCCAGACCGATGCCGCCATTGCCGCGGCGGCGTTCCTGCGGCACCTGATAATAAGGCTCGAAGATCGCCTGCAGGTGCTGGCTTTCAATGCCAACGCCGGAGTCGTACACCCCGATCATCAATCCTGCGCGAAATCGGCGGCAGCCGACCAGCACGCGGCCCGTCGGCGTATAGCGGATCGCATTGCTGACAAAATTGCGCAGCACGGTTTCCAGCAGGTGCACGTCGGTGCGCACCCACGCGCGGCACGGAATGAAGCGCAGCTCGATGCCGGCGGAGCGCGCCACGCCCACGAACTCCGGGACGATGCGATCCAGCAGCGCTGCCACGGGAAAATCTGCGATCTGCGGCAGCATGCCGCCCGAATCCAAGCGCGCCACATCCAGCAGCGTGCCCAACAGATTGTTCAGCGACGACAACGCCACCCGCGCGCGCTGCAGCAAGGCCAGGTCGTCGGGTCGCACGCCGCGGTCGTCCATCGATTCTAGAAACAACACCGCCGAGTTCAACGGTTGACGCAGATCATGACTGGCTGCAGCCAGAAAGCGCGTCTTGCCCGCATTGGCTTCGTCGGCTTGCTGCTTGGCCTGTTTCAACGCCAGTTCGATTTCGCGCCGCGATTCCAATTCGCGCGTCAACCGCGCATTCAGTGATTCGTATTGTTCGGTGCGGACGCGCACCGTTTCCTCGAGCTTGGCGGCCGCCTGAAACCAGGAGAACGGCGATCCCTGGTTATCGACGGCGCGTTCCACCCGCGTGATGAGCGCGCGAACCGTTTTGCGAAGCGCCGTGTTTTCCTCGCGCAGACGCTTGAGCTGTGCGGTCATGGAAGGCCGTCCGCGAACGCCGCAGCGCATTGAACTCACACCGGGTCCTCGGCCGCCAGGCCGACGCAGGTGAAGGAATTATTCGCATGGATGGTGTTGAACTGCTCCCCGAGGGTGCAAAAGCCAACGACCGAATTGCCGCGAAACACTTTGGATACTGCGTCGCTCAGACCGCTCTGCTCCATTTCAGCCGTGCGGGCAGCGCATTCGAATCCAATGACGAGTTCCGCCGGACCGATGCTGCGCCGCATGGAATTGAACATCTCATTCAGCTCCGCCACCATCTCGCCGGGCCGCGCCACTGTCAAGACCATGCCCGGTTCCATGGCGCAGGCAAATTCCAGTGAACCGTCGGCGTAGATGCGTTGCACGCCGCGCGCAAAGTACTGACCGCCGATGCGGATCATCAGCGGATGCGGCGCACACTCGCCGGCGAGCCGCGGCGTCCGCTTCAGACCAGCGGCTTCCGTATATGCCAGCAGCGCCTTGCGGCCGTTGATCTCCCGCACCAGACGTCGCGCCGGGTCCGCCTCGGTGATCACCACGCGCCGGCGCCGATCCGGAACATAGTGGGTGTGGCTCAACGCGTGCACAGGCGTGGCGCTCGCCACTAGACAGAACACGGCAGCGCCGCGCCGTGCGACGCCGCGATGCAAGATGCGCGTGGTGCCGGGCTTGGGACCGCGGGGATCGAAGTACAGATCGCCGGCGGAGCCGCCGACGATGGGCACGCCGCCGAGTTCCGTGCCCAGTGCCGCGATCAATCGCTCTTCACAGCGCGCCTCGGCATCCACCAGCAACAAGCCAAACAGATGCGGCAGCGTCGCCGCGATGTTGCGGCCCAGTCGCGCGCGCAAGGATCTCGCCAGATCGCGCGCTTCAGGCAGGCCGAAATCAGCGGCCGATTCAATGATTGCATCGGCAACCTTGAAGCGGCCGGCGGGGAGGTGAAAACCGGTGATGCCCTGGCGCAGGAATCCGTCGCTGCCGATGGCACGTCCGGTCGCCGCAGCGATGGCGCGTACCCTGCCGGAGGATCGCAAGGCATGCCCCACCTTTCCCAGGTCATAGTGCGGAGTGCAGAAAAAGACCGCAAAACCGCCATTGCCGCCGGGAATTTGCTGCAGCAGCTCATCCACGGCCGCGCGCTCGCCCGACGCGCTCGTCGTAGCCGAGGAAATCGGGTGCGACCCCCGTCGCCTCGTCACTGCCCTGTGCATGGAAAAAGCATGCCACATCGCAGCAGCCGACAGGACCCGGCATCGGCTCAATTGCAATTGCCGATGCCGTGTGATATCCGAGCGCTTGTGTCGCGAACCATACTAAAGTGCCCAACGAATGACTCAGCTTAAGAAGCCAGCTGCAGATGCGCGCGTTGCGCACGCGCTACCGCGGCGGCAACTGAGTGTCTGGCATGCGGTATCGGTGTGCGTGGGCATGGTCATCGGTGCCGGCATCTTCAAGACCACCCCGCTGGCGGCGGCCAATCTTGCCAGTGGCTCACAACTGATGCTCGCCTGGGCCATCGGCGGCGGCCTGTCGCTGGTCGGTGCGTTGTGCTTCGCCGAAATGGCGGCGGCGTTTCCCGATACCGGCGGGGACTATTTTTTTCTGCGCAGCGCTTATGGCGGCTGGCTGGGTTACCTGTTCGCCTGGTCGCGCTTCGCGGTGATTCACACCGGTTCCATGGCCATGCTCGCGTTCGTCTTCGGCGACTATCTTGGCCAGATCGTGCATTTCGGTCCGTATGACAGCGCCGTGTTCGCCACGCTCATCATCGTCGCACTCACGCTGATCAACCTGGCGGGGATTCAGTTCGGCATCGGCACGCAGGTGACTTTGATGATGATCGTGTTGCTGGGATTGCTGAGCGTCGGCGCGGCCGGCGTCTGGCTGTGGTGGCAGGATGCGCCGGCAGTCGCGTTGCCGGCGGTACCTATGGCAGTCCCGCAGACGCATCTCGGTGTCGCCATGGTGTTCGTGTTTCTCGCCTATGGTGGCTGGAGCGATGCCGCGACGCTGTCGGCGGAGATGCGCGATGAGAAACACGGCATCACGCGCGCGCTGCTGATCGGCATGTCAGTCGTTACCGCACTGTATCTGGTGGTGAACTGGGCTTTCCTGCGAGGCTTGGGTCTGCAGGGACTGGCTCACAGCAACGCACCGGCTGCAGATCTCATGTTGCTGGCATTCGGCAAACCCGGCCAGTACCTGATCGTCGCAGTGGTGGCGGTCACCTCGATCACGGTGATGAACGCCATCATGATTGCCGGCGCGCGCACCACGTATGCGGCTGCGCGGGACACGGGCGCCTTGCGCTCGCTCGCTCAATGGCACGAAGTGCGCGGTACGCCCTACGCCGCGATCATCGCCATTGGCAGCTTTGCACTGCTGCTGGTGGGGTTTGGCACCTACACACGCGGCGGTTTCGAGACCATGGTCGACTATCTGTCGCCGGTGTATTGGCTGTTTTTGACGTTGAGCGCGGTCGCCGTGATCGTACTGCGCCGGCGATTCCCGCAGGTGGCCCGCCCCTTCCGCGTGCCGTGGTATCCATTGCTGCCGCTGCTCTTCGCTGTGAGCAGCGCCTATGTGTTGTATTCGAGCCTGATCTTCGTCAAGACCGGCGCGTTGGTCGGCGTCGCTGTGTTGTTGGCGGGTGCGCTGTTACTGGTGCCGCTGCAGTGGCGAAGCAGGCGCCGTTGCGCGCGCTGATCAGCGACTGCGTGCTGCCTTGACGAATCCCACCACTTCCTGACCGATCAACTCGAGCATCTCCGCGACACGCGGCACCAGGCAATTGCCCTCGACGTCGAATATCTTCTCGCTCGAATTGATGGCCGCGCCCATCGGCGTGGGCCACCCCCGCAACGCATGAACGATATCGCGCAGCGCGCTTAAGGTATTCACAGCGCCCGGCCAACCACCCGCCGTCGCCACACACCCGACCGCCCTGCCACTGAAATACGGACGCGGGTCGGTTCGCAAATCCTCGGCGTAATCCAACGCGTTTTTGACCAGACCCGAGATGCTGCCGTGATAGCCGGGCGATCCGAGCACGATGCCATCGGCCAGTGCGAGTTCCGCCACCAGGTCCCGCGCCTCGGCGCTGCGCTCGGTGTTTTCGGGCTGGTAGATGGGCATTTGCAATGCAGGCCCGCTGATCAGCCGCGTTCGGGCGCCGGCGCGTTCAGCGGACGCCAACACCAGCCGCATGGCCCTTTCTGTCGATGAACCGGGACGCAAGGTGCCGCCGATGGCGACGATGTACGGAGAATTCACGTGTCGGGAAACCTTTTTCGCTTTTCTGACGGCGGCGCCATCTTGCAACGCGTACAAGTCTACGCAGAATTGCGCGGCCGGCTAGGTGGAGTGATTCGATCGCGCCTGCGCTTGATCCGGCCGCTCATTCCGTTAACATGTTAAGGTAATTGTCGCAGATGGCATGACGTCATGGCAGTGAACAGCAACCTCCGAAAAGCGCACCCGCGCACCGACCCGCCAGTCAGTGTCGTTCCACCCGCGTTGCAATTGCGTCCGCTGGAAGACTCCTTGTCCATCTCCTTGCTGCGGGCACGGGAAGCCGTGATGGCACATTTCCGACCGCAATTGCTGGAACAAGATTTGAGCGAGCAGCAATGGCGGGTGATTCGCGCACTGGCCGAGAGCGGCGAAGTCGATGCCGGCACGGTCGCGCAGAACAGTTGCATTCACCCGGCGAGCTTTTCGCGCATTCTGCGCTCCTTGCAAAAGCGCAAAATCCTGCGGACCACGCCTTCGCGCACCGACTCACGCCGCCTGTTGGTGGAGTTGGCGCCGGGCGGACGGGAACTGTTCGACAAGATGGCGCCGGTATCCGAGTCCATCTATCGGCGTCTGGAAGAGAAGCTCGGCCGGGAACTGATCGCCGACACCTTGCAGATGGTGAAAAAAATAAGCGGTAACTTGCGGGACTAGAGGGGGCTTCATGGCTGACAAATCCGCGTTCATCAAGAATTGTTGGTACGTAGCGGCGTGGTCGCACGAGATCGGCGACAGTGCATTCCTGGCGCGCACCATCACTGCGATGCCGCTGGTGTTCTGGCGCGACGATGGCGGGCAGCTGATCGCTTTCGAGGACCGCTGCTGTCATCGAGGCGCACCGCTGTCGATGGGCCGGCGCGAACCTGCCGGCATTCGCTGCATGTATCACGGCATGCTGTTCGACGGCACCGGCAAATGCATCGACATTCCCTCGCAGGACTTCATCCCGGACGCTGCCCGCGTGCGCACCTTTTCGGTGGTGGAGCGGCATAAATGGGTGTGGATATGGATGGGCGATCCGGCGCGTGCCGATCAGAGCCTGATTCCCGACACCCACTATCTGGACGATCCGGGCTGGCGTGGCACGCCGGGCTACATGCACTACGATGCCAACTACCTGCTGATCGCGGACAATCTGCTGGATTTTTCGCACCTCGCCTACGTGCACGAGAAGACGCTGGGAGGATCGGTAAAGTACGCAGGAATCCGGCCGAAGATCGAGCGCTCACCGCGCGGCATCCGTGTCGAACGCTGGCTGATCGACGATGAGCCGGCACCGTTTCTCAAGGCCATCAAGACCTGGCCCGGCAACGTGGACCGATGGAACATCTACGATGTGGTGCTTCCAGGGGTCCTGCTCATGGATTCGGGTAGCGCACCGACCAATAGCGGCGCGCCGCAGGGTGATCGCAAAGACTGTGCCGAATTCTTCGGCTGTCAGGCGATCACGCCGGAAACCGGTTCCACGTCGCACTACTTTTTCCAGCAATCGCACAGCTTCGCGTTGGACGATCCGCAGGTAACCGAGAATCTGCGCCTTGCGGTCCTCGCCGGATTCCAGGAAGACAAGGACATGATCGAGGCGCAGCAACGCGTGCTCAACATGGATCCGAATTTCCGGATGCTGGGCTTGCGCATGGACACGGCGCTGGGCAATTTCCGGCTGCTGGTGGAAAAAGCGCTCGGCGACGAACAGCGCGCACCGAGCGCAGTGTCGGCGGCCTGATTGGCCGCGCTCACGAACTGCACCTACTTCACTTTTCGAAAATCATTGAAAAATAGAGGATAACAATCATGGCAGCCTATGCACTGACGATCGCAGGCTATCGAGTGGAAACCGCGCAGACCTTCAAGGTCTTGAATCCGGCGGACGAGAGCGTGGTCGCGGAGTGCCCACAGGGTACCGTGGCGCTGCTGGATCAGGCGGTGGACGCGGCCCGCACGGCGTTGCCGGGCTGGTCGGCACTGAGTGCGGACGCGCGCGCCGCCAAACTGATGGAAATCGCCGACGTGATCGAAAAGCATCACGGCGAACTGGCCGAACTCGTCACGCGCGAACAGGGCAAGACGCAAAGCGGTCCCGGCGCCAACATGGAAGTCGGCGGCGCAGTGGCCTGGACTCGCGTGACCGCGAGCCTGTCGCTCCCCGAGGAGACCATTCAAGACGATGCAAAAGGCAAAATCCTGCTGCGTCGCAAGCCGGTGGGTGTGGTCGGGTCGATCACGCCCTGGAACTGGCCACTGATGATCGCCGTGTGGCACATCATGCCGGCCATCCGCATTGGTTGCACCGTCGTCATCAAGCCCTCACCGTACACCCCGTTGAGCACGCTGCGCCTGGTTGAACTCATGAACGGCGTGCTGCCGCCCGGCGTCATCAACGTCGTCACCGGCGATGCCGAAGTGGGCAATCGCATGGTCACGCATCCCGGCATCAACAAGATTGTATTCACCGGCTCGATCAACACCGGCAAGAAAGTCATGAGCGGCGCGGCTGACACCCTCAAACGCCTGACATTGGAACTGGGCGGCAACGACGCCGGCATCATCCTCCCTGGCACCAAGATCGAACCGTTGCTGGAAAAACTGTTCTGGGGTTGCTTCATCAACGCCGGACAGACCTGCGCTGCGTTGAAGCGGCTGTACGTGCATTCCTCGCAATACGAAGAAGTGGTGGCGAAGTTTGCCGAGTACGTGTCAAAGATTCCGGTCGGCAATGGCATGGACGCGAAGTCGCTCATCGGACCGCTCACCAATAAAATGCAGCTCGACAAGGTAGCCTCGTATGTCGATGAAGCGCGCGCCCGCGGCGCACGCATCGTGACGGGCGGCGTGCGGCCTTCCGGACCCGGGTTCTTCTATCCGCTGACCGTCATTGCGGATGCCACCGACGACATGCTGGTGGTGAAGGAAGAACAATTCGGGCCGGTGATTCCCATCGTCAAGTACGAAAACATCGAGCAGGCGCTCGCCAAGGCGAACGCGCTGGAAGTCGGCCTCGGCGGATCCGTGTGGGGCGATGACTCCGCCGCTGCTGCGATAACGGCGGCACGTCTGGAATGCGGCACCGCCTGGGTCAATCAACACGGCGGCCTGCATCCGATGGCGCCCTTCGGCGGCGTCAAGAGCTCCGGCATCGGTGTGGAATTCAATGTCGATGGACTGAAGGAATACACCACGGTCCAGGTTCTGAACATCGCCGTATAGCGGCGCGTTTCCAGTGGACTCACTTTCTTAACGCAAGGCGATATTCATGAGCGCGTCCCCGCATCAACACAAAGGCCGGTTCTGGCATCCGATGCTGCATCCGAATGAAATGCAGCAGCGGGAGAGCATCCGCATCGTGCGCGGCGACGGCTGTCATGTATTCGACGATTTGGGCCATCGGTTGGTGGACGGCGTCGCCGGGCTGTGGAACGTCAACGTCGGTCACAACCGCGCCGAGGTCAAGGCGGCCATCGTTGCGCAGCTCGACGAGTTGGAATACTTCCAGCTGTTTGACGGGCTGTCGCATCCGCGCGCCGAGGAACTCTCCGAACTGCTGATGGAACTAGCCGCGCCGGAAGGCATGAGCCGAGTGATCTTCAGCTCGGGCGGGTCCGATGCGGTCGAAACTGCGCTGAAAATTGCGCGCCAATACTGGCGTCTGGAAGGCGCGCCGGATCGCACCAAGTTCATCTCGCTCAAGCAGGGTTACCACGGCACGCATTTTGGCGCCGCATCGGTCAACGGCAACACGGTGTTTCGCCGCAACTACGAGCCGCTGCTCCCGGGCTGCTTCCACGTGGAAACACCGTGGGTATATCGCAACCCGTTCACCCAGGATCCGGAAGAGTTGGCGCAGCTTTGCGCCACGTTGCTGGAACGCGAGATCCAGTTTCAAAGTCCGGACACCGTCGCGGCCTTCATCGCCGAGCCGATCCAGGGCGCGGGCGGCGTCATTGTGCCACCGGCCAGCTACTGGCCGATGGTCCGCAAGATCTGCGACCAATACGGCGTGCTGCTGATCGCCGATGAAATCGTCACCGGTTTCGGTCGCAGCGGTTCGATGTTCGGCGTTCGCGGCTGGGGCGTGAAGCCGGATATCATGTGCCTGGCGAAGGGCATTTCCTCCGGCTACATCCCGCTCGGTGCGACGATGCTCAACGAGCGCATCGAAATGGCGTTTACAAAAAATAAGGATTTCAGCGGCGCCATCATGCACGGCTATACGTATGCAGGCCATCCCATCGCCTGCGCCGCCGGCATCGCAGCGTTGAAGATCGTGCGCGATGAAGATCTGCCGTCGAACGCGGCGAAGCAAGGCGCGTATCTGATGGAACAGCTCAAGCCCTTCGAACAACGCTTCAAGGCGGTGGGTGAAGTGCGCGGCAAGGGCTTGATGATCGCGCTGGACCTCGTCAAGGACAAGAAGACGCGCGAATCCATCGATCCTCAGGGAAGTTATGCAGGCGCCGTGGCGGCGGCGACGCGCGCGGCGGGTGCGCTGGTGCGGCCCGTCGGCACGAAGATCATCCTGTCACCGCCGCTGGTGTTCCAGAAAGAGCACGTGGACAAGCTGGTGGAGGCTCTCGACGCAGGCTTCAGCGCCGTTGAATAGCGCAGGTCAACCCGGGCATCGCGGACCGGGGTTCCCCACCGCGCTCGCGACGGCCATTGGGCTGATCATGGCGAGCCCAGTCATCCTCACGGTGACCTCGGGCTTCGGGATTGGGCGGCGGCACCTTCGCCATCGCGGTCGGTCTGGCCTTCATCATGATGCAGGCGCAGGCCATGTCCTTCGCCGAGGCCGCCTGCATCCTGCCCACCACCGGATCGGTCTACGATTACATCTCCTGCGGCCTCGGCCGTTTCTGCGCGGTGGCCGGGACGATCTCGGCTTACATCCTGGTGCACGTGTATGCGGGCACGGCAGAAACCGTGTTGAGCGGCATCATGGCGCTGGTGAATTTCGAATCGCTGAATACGATGTTGGAACGCAGCGGCACGTCGTGGCTGGTGGGCGTGGGGCTGGTCGTGTTCTTCGGGTTCGCCAATGCACTGGGCATCCGCGTTTATAGTCGCGCCGAGATCGTCCTGACCATCGGGATGTGGTCCACGTTGATGATTTTCGGCGTGCTCGGCGTCGTCCTCGCGCCGGCCGTTCCCTTGCAGGGGTGGTTCGGCAGTTCCAGCATCGGATCGAGTTTGGCGGCGGTATTGTCGTTGACCGGCATGGCGATGTTCATGTTCGTCGGCTTCGAGTTCGTCACGCCGCTCGCCGCGGAACTCGACCAACCGGCCAAGCACATTCCGCGTGCCATGTTCATCGGCTTGAGCGCGGTGGCCGTGTGCATGCTGATCTACGGCACCGCGCTTCGACGACAGGTGGAGAACGTTGCCCTGGATGCCAGCGGCAGCCTGCATCTGCTCGACAAGCCGATGGCGATTCCGCATTTTGCGGAACGCGTGATGGGTCCGTTTGGGCGAATCTGGTTAGGCATCGGATTTTTGTTTGCCGGCGCCGCCACCATCAACACGCTGATGGCCGGGCTGCCGCGCATCCTCTACGGCATGGCTATCGACGGCGCGCTGCCGCGAATTTTCACCTACCTGCATCCGCGGTTGAAGACACCCGTGTTCGGCATCGCGGTGGCTGTGGCGATCCCGTGCCTTCATGCCTGGATCATTCACGGCGACCTGGACCGGCTCACCACGCTGGTGCTCGCGGCTGTGTGCGCCTGGGGCGTGGCGTACATTCTGGTGACGCTGTCGGTCATCTCCCTGCGCATTCGGCGGCCCGATCTGCCACGCCCCTACCGCACGCCGTTTTTTCCGGTGCCGCAGATCATTTCGATTCTGGGCATTGTGATTGCGATCTCCTACATCACGCCGCTGGGCAGCAGTTCTGCGCCGGTGTACCGATCTTTTGGCATCATGCTGGCGATCACCGCAACCTATTCCTTCATTTGGTTGAAGTTCATCCGCCGCGTGCCGAACGTTGGCGGCTACGAGGGGCAGATTCTGGTGCGGCACACGGGAACGCTGCGCCGTGACGGCCTCGCGTACCTGCCGGCGCCGCGAATGGCAGCGACCTGCGAGCCGCTGCGACTGCGTCTGCAGGCCGATGAGCGCTTGAGCGCGGCCTTGATGCCGCTGGATTTCACGCAGTGTCGGATCGTTGCGCAAAGGCACGCGATGGAACTGCGATTGCGGCATTTCGCGGCCAGCGAGGTCGTTGGACAACTGCCGCGATTCAGGCGCTACGTGCCGCTGCACGCGGCGCAGCGCGATGCACTGCTCGCCACGTTCCGCGCATTCAGGACCCTCAAGTCAAACTGACGCTGGTCACGCAGGTTAATTGCAGCAATTTGCGGCGAATGGAATCTGCGGTGTGGCTGCTGATCCCGTCCAGGTCGATCTCTACCAGCACCTCCCCTCTTGCCGTACGCTCGAGTACGACGCGCCTCGGCGGAGAATTGGCCAGATTGCAGATGCCGGCGATGCGCGCGAGTACATCGGGTTCGGCGTCGGCTTCGATGCGAAAGCCAAACACCTGCGCAGCGGAGATCGCCGTGCCGCCGCTCTGGGCGAGATCGCCGGCATACACATCGGCAATGGCGGAGGTTCGTGTTTCGCTGCTCATAACCGCTATTCTAACGGGTCAGCCGACACCTTGAAGTCCAAGTCATGGATTACATACAACTAATGCGGGACAGCTTCGACGCAGCCGTGCGCGCGGCCGATCCGGCGGTAGTGATTGCGGCGCACCTGCCACCCCCCGACGGCCGGCGAACCTGGGTGGTCGGCGCCGGCAAGGCCGCTGCCTCCATGGCGCAGGCGCTGGAATCGGCCTGGGCTGGGCCGAAGCCCCTGCGGGGACTGGTCGTCACACGCCACGGACACCGCGCACCTACCCGCCACATCCAGGTGATCGAGGCTGGACACCCGCTCCCCGATGCCGCCGGCGTCGCCGCTGCGACCGACATTCTGCGCATGGCGCAATGCCTGACGCCGGAGGACCGGCTGATCGTGTTGTTGTCCGGCGGAGGCTCCAGCCTGTTGACGCTACCGGCACCGAGCATCAGTCTCGAGGACTACCGTACGCTTACGAATTCACTGCTGCGCGGCGGAGTGCCGATCGGCGAATTCAACATCGTGCGCAAGCATCTGTCGGCAACGCAGGGTGGCCGGCTCGCCGCCGCGACTCGCGCGCAGGTGTGGGCGTTGATCATCTCCGATGTGCCGGGTGATGACCTCAGCGCCATTGCCTCTGGGCCCTGCAGCCCGGACCCTAGCACCTTTGCGCAAGCGCTGGACATTCTGCAGCGCTGGAACATAGTCGTGCCCGCGGCCATTCGCGCCCACCTGCAGGCTGGCGAACGCGGCGATATCCCGGAGACGCCGAAACCCGGTAATCCGTGCTTCGCGCGCACTCAGACACGCATCATCGCCAGCGCGCGGGCCAGCCTCGCCGCGGGCGAACAAGTGCTCACCCAGGCCGGCGTCGAGGTGACGAACCTGGGTGACGGTCTCACCGGCGAGGCGTCGACGGTCGTGGCATCGCAGGCTCAATGGGCACTTCAGCTGCGTCGACACCGCAAAGCGGACGCGGCTCCCCAAGCATTGCTATCCGGCGGCGAATGCACTGTGACGGTACGCGGCGCGGGCCGCGGCGGACGCTGCAGCGAGTTCCTGTTGCAATTATTCATCGAATTGCAGAGCACCGCGGGCGTCTACGCGCTGGCCTGTGACACCGACGGCATCGACGGCACGGAGGACAATGCTGGGGCTGTGTTTTCCGCGCAGGCTTGCCAACACGCGCAGGCATTGGGTCTCGACCCGCAACACTATCTGCAGCACAACGATGCGTATTCGTTCTTTGAAACGCTCGGCGGATTGATCGTCACCGGCCCTACGCGCACCAACGTCAATGACTATCGCTGCGTGCTCGTGATCTGACACTCACCTCACTCCTTGTCAGGCACGTCGCTCGGCTGCAATTCCAGCTCCGGCAGCTCCTGCTTGGACAAGCCCTGCACATCGCCGGCGATGCCGATCAGTTCGTTCATCGCCAGACCGATCTGCTTCTCGCGCCTCGCCCAGCGCTGCAGCGTCGAGGTGCGTTCGGACTCGAGTTCCTCGCGCATGCGTTTGAAAGAATCCACCACCGCCTTGATCTTCTGCGCAAATTGCACGCTGGTGACGTAGTCGTAGACGGCTTCCATGCTCTCGCCCTTGCCGGCGCTGACCAATCGCTGCTTGTGAACATCCAGCACGCCGACGCGCAGGCATTGCGCCAACGGCAGCGCGGCCGCCCAGCCGCTCACCCAGATATCCTCATGCAGGCCGAACACTTGTGCCGCCGCAAATTCCTTCGGCGATGCCATGGTCACGATGACGCCCAGGTCAGCGCCGCAGCCACGCATGTCTTCTTTGAGTTTGCCCACCCACGGCGCACTCCACTCCTTGGCGCGTTTGATTTCCCACAGGATGGTGCCCGCCACCTGACCGGTGCGCGTCGTGACACGGTGAATGATGTCGCCGCCGCGTGCGCCCTTCTTGACCTCTTCGAAGGCGTCGATGGGGAAAGTGCGGCGCAGAGATTCCTCGACGGCCAGCTCCAATACCTCGCCCTGCAGTTGCTGCGAACCCTGTTCCATCCGGCGCTGTGCAGCAGCAAGCTGTTCGCCGGCATCGTCGAGTTTCTTTTGCAGATCGGCCTTATCCAGTGCGGCGCGCTCCTGCTCCTGCGCCCGAACCTTGGCTTCGATCGCGGCGCGCCCCGCATCCAACTTGCGAACGACCTCCACTTCCAGACCCGCAGCGCGATCCTCGACCACAGTCTTTTCCCGGCGCAATTCCAATTCCTGAGCACGCAAGGCGCGCACCGTTTCCGTTTGCTCCGCAAGGCGCTTCTCGATACTGCCGCGCTCCTGGGCGAAAATTTCCGCTGCCTGCGCCTTGGCAGCCTCCGCCTGCGCCACCATCACCTTCTTCAATTCGGCGATCTGTTGTTCAAATCCACGCGTTCGCTCGGCCGCCAGGGCCTCGACGCGCTTGCGCGCCTCCTCCCGCTCCGCGCCGCGCAGTTCCGCCAACGCCGCCGCGCTGGCCTGCTCCAGCCCTTCCAGCGCGCGCTTCGCAAAGCCTTGCGCCAGGCTGAATTCATGCTCGCATTGGGGACAGGTGACCGGCGTTTCCGGTGCGACCAGCAGACGTTCGGGTTCAGCCTTCACGGCCGCGCTGCCGCCACTTGCACCACGACACCGCTCAGCGCCGAATCCGGCGGATTGAGGACCACGCGATCCTCCGCGCCAATCCCGGAGAGGACCTCAACTTCCTTGCCGAAGTCGCGGCCCAATGCAATCGGCTTGATCTGAAATCGATTGTTGGCGTCGACGACAGCGACGCTCAAGCCTTCGGCGCGAAACAACAGGCAGTTGGCCGGAATGCGCAGGCTGCCGCGCCCGCCCGGGAACGCGAAGGTAGCCTCGGCATAGGACCCTGGTCGTATGGCGGCATCTGAATTGTCGACCTCGAGTTGCGTCAGCAGGGTTCGCGACGCCTGGTCCAGCGACTCTGCAGTGCTGACGATGCTGGCCGCAAAGTCGTGCCCGGTGAGTTCCGCCACCCGCAATTGCGCGCGGCCGCCGACCTTGATGAACGGTGCATAAGCCTGCGGCACGTTCACGTAGACACGCAATCGGTCCACCGCTTGAATGTGGAACAGCTCGAGCCCGGCGCTCGGTCCGCTGCCGGCGGTGACCAGCGCCCCGACGTCGGTGCCGCGCGCGGTGATCACGCCATCGAAGGGTGCAACGATGCGTTGAAATTCCCCCAGCTGCCGCAATCGGTTTAAATTGGCCTGAGCCGCTGCCAGGTCGGCGTGCTTGGCGGCCGCATCCGAGAGCCTTTCGTCCACGTCCTGCCTCGCCACCGAATCGGTGGTGAGCATGGCCGACCAGCGAGCCGCAGTGGACTGTGCGAGCCGCTCGTTCGCCTGCGCCGTGGCCAGACCCGCCTCGGCCTGCGCAATCTGCTGTGCCACTTCAGGCGTATCGATTTCCGCCAACAGCTGCCCTTTTTTGACGCGACTGCCGATATCCACCAGCCGCCGGCGCAGATAACCGTTGGTGCGGGCATAGATGGGTGCGTCGGCGAAGGCCTGTACATTGGCCGGCAGCACCAGCGAATCCGCTGCCGCGGCCGAGGCCGGCCGCACCACCTGCACGATGGGCACCGCCACCGATTCAGCTTCGCGCGCCAATGCGCTGCGCGTCTGCAGCCGTGTCGCAATGCCCCATACCGCCAGCACCAGCGCGAGGATCAACGCCCCCCAGGCGAAGCGGCGCTTGCTCGCCTCTGGGAGGGTTCCCGGCACGGATTCATCGCTCATGCACTGACTCCAGCCGTAGGGGATGGCTTCCGTCGATGGATCAGACTGAACACCGCCGGTACAAAAAACAGGGTTGCCATCGTCGCGAAAATCAAACCGCCGATGACGGCACGTCCCAGTGGCGCATTCTGCTCGCCGCCTTCGCCCAATCCCAGCGCCATGGGCACCATGCCGATGATCATCGCCAGCGCCGTCATCAGCACCGGGCGGATGCGCGCCACGCCGGCCTCGATGGCTGCGGTGTAGGAATCGACGCCGGCGTCCAGTCGAGACCGCGCAAAGCTCACCACCAGAATGCTGTTTGCCGTCGCTACGCCCATGCACATGATGGCGCCGATGAGCGCCGGTACGCTGACCGTGGTGTGCGACAGAAACAGCATCCACACGATGCCCGCCAACGCCGCCGGCAGCGCCGTGATGATGACGAACGGGTCGAGCCAGGATTGGAAGTTCACGACGATGAGCAGATACACCAAGATCACCGCGCCCACCAGACCCAGCAACAGTCCATTGAAGGAACCGATCATGGTTTCCGCCTGACCGCGCACCGTCACCGTCGAGCCCTTCGGCACATCCTTGGCCGTCTCGGCCAGCACCTCGCGCACGCGATTGGCGACATAGCCCAGATCCAATCCTTGCACGGCGGCGAAGACATCGATGATCGGTCTGGCGTTGTAGTGACTCATCACGGCAGGGCCGACACTGCGGCTGAAGGTGGCGACATTGCCCAACACCTGCGGCGTAGCAAACGTTCCCATCCCGCTGGAAATCGGCGTCACTTTGAGATCCGCCAGCGAGTTGAGCCGGTATTGCGGCGTCTGGGCGATCACTGAGTACGGCGCGCCGGACACCGGGTCCATCCAAAACGAGGGCTGCGTCTGGAAGCTGCCGGACAGCGACACCAGCAGATCGCTGGCGATCGCCTGCTGTGTCAGTCCGAGCTGCCGCGCGCGCGTGCGATCGACATCGACATTGATCTGCGGATAATCAAACAACTGATGCACGCGCACATCGACCGCGCCCGGTATCAACTGCAACTTGCGCGCCACCGCATTGGCGTAATCGCGGTTGGCGCTCAGATTCAAGCCTGCGATCTGCACATCGATGGGCGCCGGCAGTCCGAAATTCAGGATCTGATTGACGATGTCGGCGGGCAGAAACGAAAATAGGACGGACGGGAATTGCTGTCGCAGGCTCTGGCGCAGCGCGCGCACATGATCCGCGGTCCGCGAATGCCCCTCTTTCAGCGCAATGAATATGTCCGCATCTGAAGGCCCGACCGGACTGGAGGTGCTGTACGCCAGATTGATGCCGCTATAAGGCACGCCGATGTTATCGACGATGCTGGTGATCTCGCCCGCCGGAATCACCTTGCGCACGCTGGCCTCCACCTCATCCGCCAGCGCCGCAGTTTCCTCGATGCGCATGCCGGTGCGACCGCGCATGTGCAGCTTGATCTGTCCTGCATCGACGGTGGGGAAGAAATCCTGACCCAGTCCGGGCAAGGGACCCATTGGAAAGGCGAGCAACGCCGAGGCCGCCATCACGATCAGGAAAATACCGACGAACCGGTATTCAGCCTGTAAAGCCGACCGCAGCAATGATGCATAGCGCTCGCGCAGCCGCTCGAAGCCGCGTTCGAAACGTTGCTGCCAGCGCGCGAACGCGTGGCGCGCCTCGTGCAGCCGATGCGGGTCATGCACGTTGAGCCAGTACTTGGCGAGCGTGGGCACCAGCGTTCGCGACAGCACGTAGGAGGCGAGCATGGCGAACACAACCGCTTCGGCCAACGGCACGAACAGAAACTTGGCGATGCCGGTGAGAAAGAACATGGGGATGAACACGATGCAGATGGCCAGCGTCGAGACGAAGGCCGGCAGCGCGATCTGCTGCGCGCCGTCCATGATGGCCTGCTCGACGCTCTTGCCCATCTCCAAATGGGTGTTGATGTTCTCGATGGTGACGGTCGCATCGTCCACCAGAATGCCGACCGCGAGCGCAAGGCCGCCCAGGGTCATGATGTTCATGGTCTCACCCAGCGCCGACAGACAGATGATCGAGGTCAAGGCAGCCAGTGGAATGGAGATGGCGATGATCAGCGTGCTTCGCCAACTGCCCAGAAACAGCAGGATCATCACTGCGGTCAATGCCGCCGCGATAAGCCCCTCGCGAATCACACCCTGCACCGCGGCACGCACAAAAATCGATTGATCGCCGATAGCCTGCACGGACAGTTCCGGTGGCAGCGTCGGCCGCAATGATTTCAGCCGCTCCTTGACGCCGTCGATCACCTCGAGCGTCGAGGCATTGCCGGACTTGAGCACGTTGATCAGCACGCCGCGCTGCCCGCCGAGCCGCACGACATTGGTCTGCGTCGCCGACCCGTCGCGCACGTGCGCAACGTCACGCACATGCAGAACATTGCCGTTAACGCTGCGGATCGGCAGATCGTTGATATCCTCCGGCGTCTTTGTGCCCGAATTAAGTTTGACGAAATACTCGAGGCTGCCGATCTTCTGGGTGCCGGCGGGGACGATCAGGTTCTGTTCGGCGATCGCATTGGATACATCCAGTGCGGACAGGCCGTTGGCGCGAAGTGCCTGCGGATCCAGATCCACCTGCACCTGCCGCTGCCGCCCGCCGTATGGATACGGAATCGCAGCGCCCTGCACTGTCGCAAGCCCCGTACGGATCGAGGTGAAGGCGATATCGTTGAGCGTGGCCTCGGACAGCGTGGCGCTGGAGAGTGCCAGCTGCAAAACCGGCACAGTCGATGCATTGAAGGCCAGGACGAACGGCGCATTGGTACCCGGCGGCATTTGGCGCAGCTGCGAGCTCGACACCGCTGCAATCTGCGCGTAGGCCAGATCCTGATTGACATTGGGTTGGAAGAACATCTTCACGACCGACATGCCATTCAGGGATTGCGACTCGGTATGTTCGACGTCGTTGACGACGGTTTGAGCATTACGCTCCGTCCCCAGAACGATGCGGTTGGCCATGTCCTCGGGTGGCAGTCCCGAGTAGTACCAGATGGTGGCGATGATGGGGATCTTGATGCTGGGGAAGATGTCGACCGCGGTCCGCGCCAGCGTAAAAATCCCCAGCAGAACGATGAGCAGGCTCAGCGCTATGAAGGTAAGGGGTCGCCGCAGGGCGACTTGCACGATCCACATGAACGGGTCAGCTCGACATCGGAACAGGTAGGAGGCGCAGTTTACGGCGCGACGCGCACTCTTTGCGCAAGATCCGCGCCCATGACCGCGCCGCAGCCTTCGCGATCGCCGTCAGAGGCAATGGTGGTGGATGGCGCAGCGCCCGCTGCCCCTCTCGCGCGAGGGTTTAAAGGGCGCCGTAGTCGGTCGACCGTCGTCCGCGTTGCACGCGCTTGTCCTCACCACGCCAGGTGCGCGGGGGACGAAAATTCTCCACGGCGCGCCGCGGGCCGGAACGGCGGTCGGGATGATGACGATAGCGGCACCGGCACTGCGCCGGAGTGGCGCATTGTTGCAAGGGCAGCCGTGGCGCCTCCAGGGACAGGAAACGCACTTCGGATAACATGTGCGCTTCTTGACAGGCGTTGCCGTCGGCGATCACGCTCACTGCATGCCAACGCTGTGGCTTTTCCATACGGCGGGTCTACCCTGACAAAACATAAAGGAAGCTTAAGGTGAGCCGAAATCATAAGCCCCACAGATGGGAGGATCAAATGCTGCTTGCGCATTGTCCGTTGTGGCATTTTTACCGGACTGACCAAAGCTCACTGTGGCGGGGCGTCATGCATGAATTGAGAATCACGATTAATTTAATGTTTTAACTTACTGTTAACACTAAATTTATAACCGACAAGAGTTGGCAATGAACAAACCCTTGCGCTTGATCGAAGCCGGTATGGAACAGGTGGAAACCGCTGCCGGACTGTTCAATAGCTACCGCCAGTTCTATCAATTCCCTTCCGATCTGGAAGCCTGCCGCAGCTTCCTTCGCGACCGGATCCACCATGGCGAGTCGCGCGTGTTCCTGGTGCTGGCGGATGGACGACCTGCCGGATTCATGCAGCTGTACCCCTCCTTCAGCTCGCTCTCCCTGCGGCGCGTGTGGATTCTCTACGATCTGTTCGTGGCCCCTGAGGCGCGCAAGCTCGGCGTCGCGCGGATGTTGCTGGAAAAGGCCCATGCCCTGGCGGTGGAAACGGGAGCGAGTGAGATCAGCCTGGCGACCGCCATCGACAATCACGCCGCGCAGCATGCGTATGAAGTGACCGGCTGGGTGCGCGACGAAGAGTTCTTCTACTACAACCTGGTGATCTGACGCAGGTACTGACGCAAGTACTATCAGCAACGCTCCAACACGGCCGCACCGACCGAATAGCCGCCGCCGAAGGAGACCAGCAGCACCTTCCCGCCGGCCGGCACGCGGTGTGCGTTGCGGTGCAAAGTGATGGGCACGCTGGCGCTGCCGGTGTTGCCAAGGCGATCGATGCTCACCGCAACCCGATCATCGGCAATCTTGAGCCGCTCGGCCAGCGCATGCAGGATTCGCAAGTTGGCCTGGTGGGGAACCACCAATGACACATCATCGACGCCCAACCCTGCCTCCCCAAGGATTTCCCGGCTGATCAAACCCATTTCGTCGATGGCGTTCTGGAACACCTCGCGTCCATGGGGCATCTGCAGCCCGCCCGCCAGCGGCCGCATGCTCACCGCATCCGGCCCGCGGCCCAGATCCGCGCGCCCGCGAGTCTTGGTCGCCAGGACCCGGAACGGACCGGCCGGCATCAGCAACACAGCGGCAGCGCCGTCGCCCCACAAATGATTGCTGTCATCGTCGCTGAAGTGGCTGTTGTGCTCGGTCGCCACCAGCAATGCACACTGTGATCGGCCGGCTTCAATGAAGGTTGCGCCGACTTCGAGCGCATTTAAAAACGAGGAGCAGGCTGAGGAGAGTTCAAACACCTTCGCATCGCGCAACGCGAACTCACGCTGCACCTGATGCGCCGTGGTGCCGATGGTGTCATGCGGCGTGTAGGAGGCGGAAATGACCAAATCGACCGGCGCCGGCCAGGTGCCCAGCGAATCGAGCAGATTGCGCACGGCACGAATCGCCATGCTCGAACTGTTCTCATCGGCGCCGGCCCGTCGCCGCTCCTGGATGCCGGTGCGGCGCAGAAACCACGCCGGTGGCTTACCTGTCAGCGCAGCAAAATGCTCGTTGTCAAGAATATTGTCGGGTACATATTCGCTGGTTGCGACTATGTGGGCTACGGATTCAGATCGCACCTAGGTTTCTTTTTGACTCGCAATAGCTAAGCTTTTTGCCGCTGCGACGATAGGGTCTGCACGCCCGAGTGTCAACAGGATGGGGGCGCCGAGCCGCAAACTCCCCACCCTCACGAACGTGTTTTAGGTCCCGCGAAATACCAAATGATGAAACCGAGCACCGGCAGTAGCAAAATCACCAGCGTCCAGACCACCTTGTTGCCAGTGGACGCGCTGCTTTGCAATACGTTGACGATGGCCCAGACGTCGGCCGCAAGCACCAGCAAGCCCCACAAACCGTTGATCTGAACGTTCATTTGTTAAATGCCTCCAGGACAGGATTGCCGTCGAGCTTGCCACACTGCAAACCCAACAGATAGCACACGGTCGCCGCGGTATCTTCGGTGCGAACTTCACGTGCGTCGATCTGAGTCAGATCGAAACCGTGCTTGACGCCGGGGCCTGCCAGTATCCAGGGAATATGCCGGCTGCGCGTGTCGTTGGGTCCGTGATTTCGGCCTGCGCCACCATGATCCGCAGAGACAATGATGGCGGTATTGTCGCGCAGACCTGCGACAGCCAATGCCTGCAGCACTTTGCCCAATTGCACATCAATGCCGGACGCCGCCGCCAACTGCTCATTCGAACCCCAGCCAATGGAATGCCCAGCCTGATCCACGCCCGGATAGTGGATGAATAACAGTCCCGGCTGATAGCGACTGATCATCTCCACCGCATGCGCGGTAACTGTCTCGTCATCGACGCTGCTATTGACGCTTTCCGGAACGAAGACATGCGTAATGGTGCCCGGTCGATTCAAGGTTGCGAACTTGGACTTTCCAGCGACCATTGCCGTCACCAGACCGGCGCGGGTCGCCAGTTCCAGAACAGTGGGCTTCTTCGGATACACGCCCTTACGCGACGGAAGGTCGCTATTCCAGTTGACGCCGTGTTTCTCCGGTACGTATCCGGTGATCATGCTGGTGTGCGAGGGCAGTGTCACCGACAGCGCCGTGGTTTTGGCCCAGAACGTGAATGCCCCAGTGTCCATCAGGGAGCGTAGGTTGGGCATGGTGGCGCGCAATGCCACGTCGGGGCGTAAACCGTCGACGCTGATCACCACGACGTGCGCGACTCCGCGCGCAGGTTCACCCCCTGCGGCCGCGGCAATTCCGACGAACCCCAGCCAGGTTCCGATCAGCACGGCGATCAGGCCTCGCGTGCGGGCGCGACCGGACGGCGCGAGGATTCGCGTCACCACACGTGCACGCGGTCAGCCGGCGCAAGATACATAGGATCGGTCGGCGCGACCGGAAACGCCGCATACCAGGGATCCATGTTGCGCACCACACCATTGACGCGGAATTGAGCCGGGCTGTGCGGGTCGCTCATGACCTGTGTACGCAGACTTTCCTCGCGATCCAGGCTGCGCCACACCTGCGCATAGGACAGGAAAAACCGTTGATCCCCACTCAGTCCGTCGAGTGCCGGCGCATCCTTGTCCTGCAACGACAAATGGTAAGCCGCGTAGGCAACGGTGACGCCATTGAGATCACCGAGATTCTCGCCCAGCGTCAGCCGACCGTTGAGGTTGAGACCGGGCATCGGCGAATACGCGGCGTATTGCACAGCGACCTTGTCGCCCAGCGCCTTGAAGGCGGCCTCGTCCGTAGGTCCCCACCAGGAACGCAGCACGCCGCGCTCGTCGTACTTGGCGCCTTGATCGTCGAAGCCGTGGCTCATTTCATGACCGATGACGGACCCGATCCCACCGTAGTTGACGGCAGCATCGGCCTTTGGATCGAAGAACGGCGGCTGCAAGATGGCGGCGGGAAACACGATCTCGTTGAACATCGGGTTGTAGTAGGCATTCACGGTTTGCGGCGTCAAATCCCATTCATCGCGATCGGTGGGTTGATGCAGCCGCTGCAATTGCCGCTGCCATTCGAACACCGTTGAGCGGACCAGATTGCCGAACGCGTCGGCGGGCTGCACGTGCAGCGCCGTGTAATCGCGCCATTTGTCGGGGTACGCAATCTTCGGGCGAAAGGTCGCGAGCTTCTTCAGCGCCTGCTGACGGGTGTCGGGCGTCATCCAGACGGCGGCGAGAATGCGCTCCTTGTACGCGGCGCGCAGATTCTCGACCAGCGTCTGCATCTGCGACTTGGCGCTCGCCGGAAAGTATTGTTCCACATACAACTGGCCCACCGCCTCGCCCAGCGCAGTGTCGACGGATTGTACGGCGCGCTTCCAGCGTGCCCGCTGCCGCGGCTGACCGTTCAATGTTTTGCCGTAAAAGGCGAAGCGCTCTTCGTCGAAGGCCTTGGGCATGACGCCGCCCTTGGACACCAGAAAATGATATTTCAAATAGCGCTTCCAACTGGCCACGGGAATCTCGGTGAACTCCTTCGCCAGCCGTTCGACGGCGTCCACCTCCGTCACCACGTATTCCTTTTCACCCGCAACGCCGGCGGCGCCCAGAAATGCCTGCCACGGAAACTTCGGCGCACCGGGCGACAACGCATCGCGCGCTCGCAGGTTGTAGATGAGATCGCGTTCGCGCTGCTTCTCGATCGGCCAATGCGCCTGCGCAATTTGGGTTTCAAGCGCCAGGATGGTTTTCGCCGCGGTTGCCGAGTCTGGCTCGCCAATCAAGGTCAGCATGCGCTCGATGTGCGCAAGATACTGCGCACGGATTTGCACGAACTTCGGATCCTGACTCAGATAATAGTCGCGCTGCGGCAGACCCAATCCACTTTGCCCGATGCTCACGACGTAGCGGTCCGGGTTTTTATCGTCAATCGAAATCGAAAAACCGATCGGCGAATCCAACTGCAAGTCGGGGCGGCCCATGAGGGTGGCCACTTCGTCATGGGTACTCACCGCATCGATGGTCTTGAGGATGGGCTTCGCGGGAGCAAGGCCTTCGTGCTCGATCTGAGCGACGTCGAGGTAGGCGCGATAGTAGTCGCCGATCTTCTGCTGCAGCGAATCCGCCGGCGCCTGCGCGGGAAGACTTTGAATGATTCCCTGAACCTTTTTCTCAGCGTCCATCGCCAGCGCCGCGAACCCACCCCAGTTCACGCGATCTGGCGGAATGGTATTGGCCTTCAGCCAGTGTCCGTTTGCATACCCATAAAAGTCCGCGCCCGGACGCACGTTCATATCGCGCGCGGTCAAATCCAGCCCCCAGGCGCCGTAATCGCTGACCGGCTGCGGTGACGGCGCCAGAATCGGCGCGGCAGTGTCCGCAGCGGACAGTGGCGTTGCGACTGCGACAACAACGATTGCGGAAAGAGTGAGTGCCTTTCCCGTATAGAACATTCCCTTGTTGAGCATCGTTTGCATTTTTTCCATTCCTGCGCGGCGGCGCTGACGCTGTGACAGCGCTGACTGTAGTGCGCGTCGCGCCAGATCGCAATCAGCGGAATTCGATGATGGCCTCGATTTCCACGCTCAGATTGACCGGCAGACCGCCGACGCCGACCGCCGAACGCGCATGACGCCCGCGCTCGCCGAACACTTCGACCAGCAGATCCGAGCAGCCATTGACCACGGCCGGATGATCGGTGAAGTCGGGCGTTGAGTTCACAAATCCCAATACCTTGACGATGCGTTGCACGCGGTCCAGGGAACCCAATGCCTGCTTCACCACCGACAAGACGCGCATGCCGGTGCGGCGTGCACGCGCGTAACCTTCCGCCGTTGTGATCTGATCACCGACGCGTCCCGCCAGCCACTGACCGTCATCTCCCATGGCGCCCTGCCCCGAGATGAACAGCAGATTGCCGCTGATCACGCTCGGCACGTAATTCGCCATCGGGGCAATCGAGGTGGGCAGCACGATGCCCAATTCAGCCAGACGTTCGTCGATGTTTGCACTCATGGGTTGTCTCTTTGCCAGGGTAAATGGTTCAAATCAAGATTGCCGCCGGTCAGTACGACACCGATGCGTCCGCGTGGACGCAGCGCTGCGATTTGCGCAGCCGCGGCGAATCCCACCGCGCCGGATGGCTCGACGATGATCTTCAGAATTTCCCAGACCGATCGCATCGCAGCGATGATTTGATCTTCGGAGACTGTGACGATGTCGTCGACGTGTTTCAGAATATGCGCGAAGCTCAACTCTCCGAGCGAGGACAACAGACCATCGGCGATGCTGCGCGGGTCGAGTTGTGGAAAAATCCGCCCCGCCTTGAATGAACGCGCGGCGTCGTCGGCGCCCGCGGGCTCAGCGCCGATCACCAGGATACCCGGGTTGAGAGCCTTCGCCGCCACCGCAATGCCGGCCAGATGGCCGCCGCCGCCCACCGGGCAAATGATCGCGTCCAGATCCGGCACCTGTTCCATCAATTCGAGCGCCGTCGTGCCCTGCCCCGCCATGACGCTCAAATCGTTGTAGGGGTGCACCAGTCGCGCGCCGGTCTGTTCCTGTAACGCCGCGGCCGTGGACTCGCGCGCGGCGAGCGTGGCGTCGCACAGTACGATCTGTCCACCATAGCGCCGCACAGAGTCCTGCTTGGACTGCGGTGCAGTGCGCGGCATCACGATGTGTGCAGGGATGTCGCGCAAACGCGCGGCACGCGCCAACGCTGCGGCATGATTGCCGGAGGAATGCGTCACCACGCCCTTCGTTGCCTGCGCCCGCCCCAGTTCGAACACGGCATTGGTGGCACCGCGCGCCTTGAAGGCGCCGGTCTTCTGCAGGTTTTCGCATTTGAAAAAGAGGTTCGCGCCGTGCCGTTCATCGATGCTGGCGCTGGTCATCACCGGCGTGCGGTGGATCTTGTCCGCAATGCGCCGATGCGCACTGCGGATCGCCTCCAGATTCAACTCCGTGGTCAACGCGTTGCCCATGCGATCAACCCTCGAAACCCAGCATGCCGGCCAATTCGCGATACTGGAGCGGGTTCGTCAATGCCACAAATATCAGTCCGGTGATCGCCCCGGCGATATGTGCATCGTGATTGATGCGGCCTTTGGAATGCCGCGCCGCATAGAAACTATAGGCCAGGTAACCGATGGCGAACAACGGCGCCGGAATCGGCACCGGGAAGAACAACAGGATCAGCTTTTGATGCGGGAAGTACACGATGGCCGCGAACATCACCGCGAGGATGGCGCCGGACGCCCCGAGTGAGGCGTAGTTCGGGTCATTACGATGATTGAATGCTGTGCCGGCGCTGCTGGCAATCAGACCGGTGAAATACAACAGCAAAAAGCGTGGCGTGCCGATGGTGCGCTCGATGGCGAAGGCGAAGAAATAAAACGTGAACATGTTGAAGGCGAGGTGCGCAAAGTCGGCATGCACGAAGCCGCAGCTGACCAACCGGAAGTATTCGCGGTTGCGCTGCATCCGATAGGGCCGCAGGATGGCTTTGTCGATGATCTGCGGCGCGGCATACAGGCCCAACAGACTCACCACGATCGTCAAAACAAAAATCACCGATGCGCCGATCATGCAGGAACCCTTTGTTCGAGGGCGCGGCGGTAAATCCACAGCGCGCACAGTGCGACGAACACGCAGCCCGCGCTGACGCCCAACGACCCGTGGATGCCAATGCTCTCACCCAGCAGCCCCACGCTCAAGCCGCTGAAGGCGCGCATCCCGAGACTCGCCATGGTGAACACGCCGATCACGCGGCCGCGCATCTCGGCGGGTGCGT
>JANMXI010000273.1:0-4845 GCA_031394735.1 Pseudomonadota bacterium
CTCCGACAAAAACCCATAGCCCGGATGCAGGGCGGTGCAGCCCGTGGCAACGGCGGTGTGCATGACCAGGTCTTGGCGCAGGTAGGAGTCCCGTGCGGCCGCTGGTCCGAGTACTACAGTACGACGGGCCTCGCGCGCCGCAAGGCTGTCGCGGTCCGCCATGGAAACTCCGAGCACTGTTTCAAACCCGAGCGAGTGGGCGGCACGGATGATGCGCAGGGCGATTTCGCCACGGTTCGCAACAAACAGGCGGGGCGTCGCCGGTGCCTTAGCCATTGGGATCAATCACAAACAACGGTTGACCAAGCTCGATCATGTCACCGTCCGCAACGCAAATCTGGGTCACGGTTCCACCGACGCCTGCCCGTAACGTAGTGAACAGCTTCATGACCTCGATCAGGCAAAGTTCGGTATCGGCGGTAACTGCCTGCCCAATGTCGACAAATGGGGGTACGCCCGGCTTTGCCGCCCGGTAAAACGTCCCCAGGGACGGAGCCGACACGATGATGTGGCCAGGTGGCGTATCCGTTTGAACTGAACGCGTCGCTTTCGGCGCTTTCTCGGGTAGATCCTTGGGCCTTGCACTGATGGCCGAAGTCACCTCAGGAATGGCCGGTGGACGCGGTTCAAGCGGATGATTTGCCCACGAGGGGCGCTCACCGGCGCGCCTGCTGAGGAAGATCTCGCTGTCGCCGAACTTCAATTCCAGGGTGTTCCAGTCCCCGGACTCGAAGATCTGCACAAGGGACTCAATATCGCGAGGCGTCATCTTGGGCACACTAACTCCGTTCGCTTTCTGATCCATCGAGCGCAAATATTCAGTTGGCATGCGTGAGGTGGCGATCCGCCACGACGCTCCATCGATGGCCGCTTATTTCGATGGCGGTTCCAGCAATCTTGTAGGACAATACTGTCCAGGTCAAGACCAACAACGCTGTCCGACAGGTTTAGGGCTTTGGGCCGCTTATGGCGACGAACTACGTGGCTCATGAGGCGGGCGGGCCGTCGAATGCACCGGGAGAATAGTGATGAAGCAGAATGCAGTGATCGCCGGCATCGGCGTGACGCATTTCGGCAAGCATGCCGACCGAAGCCTATCGAACCTGGCACACGAAGCGATTCAACAGGCCGTGGGCGATGCGGGCATCGACTTGAATGAGATTCAAGCCGTCTGGGCTGGAACGGCGGCTGCCCCGATCATCACCGGGCAACTGTGCATCGCGGGCCAGGTGATCCTGAGAGGGTTGGGACTTGGGCGCATTCCGGTGGTGAACGTGGAGAACGCTTGCGCGACAGCGTCGACCGCTTTCCAGCAGGCTGCGACGATGATCACGTTGGGCGCTTACGACGTTGTGCTGGCGTTTGGAGTCGACAAGTTGTATCACCCGGATAAGAAGCGGGTGTTTTCGGTCTTCGATGGTTGCGCCGACGTCGAACACCCCGAGTTGTTGCAACAGTTTCTGCTTAGCGACGGTCCGGCCGCCGAGGGAGCCGGCCAAACGCGTAGCGTGTTCATGGATATTTATGCGCGGCTGGCGCGCGATTACATGGCTACATCCGGCGCCACGCGTGCTGACTACGCGGCCGTTTCAGCCAAGAATTCCTTCCACGGCAGCATGAATCCCAACGCACAATATCGAAAAGTGGTGAGCGTCCAGGACGTGCTCGATTCGGCTCCCATTGTCGCGCCGTTGACGCTCTTGATGTGCTCGCCCATTGCCGATGGCGCGGGCGCCGCGGTGCTGATGTCCGCCAAGGCTGCGCGTCGGTTGGGCGTGCGGCGGCCCGTCAGAGTGCTCAGCTCCGTCCTTGCGAGCGGATACGACTACACGCCTAGCGACGATAACGTTACGCGCTGGACTGCCCAACAAGCTTACTCGTTTGCCGGGATTGGGCCCCAGGAATTGAGCTGCATCGAATGTCATGATGCGACCGCGCCGGCCGAACTGATTCACTATGAATCGTTGGGGTTGTGCGGAATGGGTGAGGGAGTTCAGTTTCTTCGCAACGGTCACACCCGACTCGGCGGCAAAACCCCGGTAAACACGTCGGGAGGACTCATGCGAAAGGGTCATCCGATTGGCGCGACCGGCCTTGCGCAGTTGCATGAACTGACGATGCAACTGAGGGGATCTGCCGGATCCCGTCAGGTGGAGGGAGCACGGCTCGGCCTGGCCGAAAACGGCGGCGGCTTCGTCGGGACCGATTCGGGTGCAGTTGCGGTCACCATTCTGGCGCGCGAAGATGGTGAATAACGCGAACGACGTACGCGAGCGGGCGTTTATAACGGGTGCAACTTCCGGAATCGGTCGCGCCATCGCAGCTCGACTGGCAGCCCGAGGAGCCATCGTGGGTGTCGTGGGCCGGAATCGTGCCGCCGCCGACTCGGTTGCGGAAGAGATCGTGTCGAAAGGCGGTGAAGCGCATGTATTGACCGCCGATGTTTCCGACGCTCGTCAGGTCGAGTCGGCGATTCACGCCTTCGTTACGAGACACGGTGGCATTGACACCGTCGTGGCCTCCGCAGGTATCGCACTGACCGGCAGTGTTACGGACTGCGCGCTGGATGATTGGGATCGGCTGCTTGCCACCAATCTCAATGGTGCGTTCTATCTGGCTCGTTATTCGATGCCCGAGCTCATCAAGACCCGTGGAACCTTCACGGCAATCCGCTCCGATGCAGGCGTCCAGGCCGCTTGTGGATACGCTGCATACATCGTCTCCAAGCACGGATTAAACGGATTGGTGAAGAGTCTGGCGCTCGACTACGGGAAATTCGGTGTGCGGTCCAATGCGGTCTGCCCGGCATTCGTAGAGACACCGATGGCTGATCAATTGCTCAAAGACGTCAGTCCGGCGGAACTCGCGTATTTCAAAGGAATTGTGCCGCTTGGCCGTTTCGCGCGACCCGATGAGGTGGCGGCCGCGGTGGCGCACCTTACATCGCAGGACGCTAGTTACGTCAACGGATTGATGTATCGGCTTGATGCAGGATCGACGGCCGGCTACTACCTAGCCTCGCCGTAGCCACAATCACCCATCGCATACATAGGAACATTGATCATGTCAGAACACGCGGCCGTAACGGTGATTGGTCTTGGATCGATGGGAACTGCGCAGGCTCATGCGCTGTTGAAGCGCGGTCATCGCGTTACGGTTTGGAACCGATCTGCAGATAAGGCGACCCCGTTGGCCGCTGCAGGCGCGGTGGTTGCGCGAACCGCGGCGGAAGCCGTGGCTGCCAGTCCGCTGGTCATCATGTGCGTGTACGACTACGGTGCAGCGGACGCGATCCTAAGCGCGCCCGGTGTTCTGGAAAGCCTCTCTGGGAAGACCTTTGTGCAACTCAGCACCGGCACGCCTGAGCAGGTGTATGCACAACAAACCAGAGTGCGTGATTGCGGCGGGCGCTTCATTTCCGGAGGCATCATGGCGTATCCACGCAGCATCGGTCGCCCGAACTGCGTCATATTGTTCGCTGGAGATCCTGCGTACTATTCACATCAGACGACGCTCGCCTGCCTTGCCGGATCCTCGCAGTACTTGGGATCTGATCCCGTTGCGGCGACGGGGGCATACTTTGCCCTAAGCTCGTTCATGATCGGCTCATTGGCGCTGTTCTTCGAAACGGCGGCGGCTACCCGCAGTTACGGCATCTCCATCGATATGCACTATTTGCTCGCAAGATTGGTTACCGATGAGATATTGGAAGGCATGCGCGATGGTGCCCACCGTGTCGCGCTTGGAAATTTTGACGGCAATCTTGCCAGTATCGATTTGACGATTGCCGGCATGCAAGAGGTTGCGAAGACCTTCGCTCAGACCGGCATGCCGATGAAAATGACAGATGCGCTGGTGGATGCGCTAAAGATTGCGAGCGCTGACGGAGCGGGAGGCGGCGACATTGCCCAGCTGACCGAAACCGTGTGGAGTCATCGGCGCAAGTAGACGCTTACGAGTAGTCCCGTCCATGGGCCTGCCATAGCCGCTCGAAGGTGGGTCGCAACAGGTCCACGAGGCCAGTGAGTTGGGCCTTTTGGTCGGCGAAATTGACCTTCATGCTCTCTCCCATCTCCTCAGGAGTCAGATAATAGTAAGGGTCCATCACCGCCAACATGACCTCGGTGATCAGCCGAACCGATGCCATGATCTTCATCGCGACGTGTTCTCGCAGCAGTTCCTTCATCCGCTGCTCGCTCACGGTCCCGCAGTAGGCGGTAAGAACGAAGCGATCGAGATCCTCGCCGCCATCCGCCCACATCGACATCTCGGCGACGTCCCACATCGGATGTCCATATCCGCCGCCGTCCCAATCGATGAACCAGATCGAATCCTGGGTTTGAGAGCGGAACATCATATTGGCGAAGCCGAGATCGTTGTGGGTAAAGACGGGAGTGAATGGACCGATCGCGCGTTCCAGACGATGACTGACGTCGCGAAAGAAGGGGACTTCCTTGATCCACTCCGAGGGCTGAAACGCAGTGGCGGCGCACCCGGATTCCATTTCCGCCAGATATCGCCGAACTGTATGAAATGCCCACCAAAAGCTGACGGAGCCGGGCAGAGCCTCCGAGCCACCATGAAGAACCTTCATGGCGGAGATGATCTTCTGGATTACGGCCGGGTCGCGCTGCTGGCTGAGTTGGATCTGTGGTCCATTGACGAAGTCGGTGATGGTCAAGTTCGGCTCGGCGTAACGCAGGGCCGGACCAACGCCCAGCTTCGAAGCCCCGATGGTGCACGCAACCACGGAGGTCTGGCGGGTGCGGAACTGATCGAATCCGCAGCGCACTACGTAGCGTTTCTGGTCTGCATCGGTTGCAAAGTAAGTGCGGTTTTGCAGGC
>JANMXI010000274.1:0-3611 GCA_031394735.1 Pseudomonadota bacterium
CCTGATAGCGAATACGGCCCGATCCGAAGCACCGAGCAGTCAACCGAAGCCATAGTCTAGACCGGCGCACTCCAATTCCCGGTTGGTCCGGCCATCCGGGAAGTTGGCCAAGCTTCCCACAAAACTCCTGTGTGGTCGCGCAGAGTTTCTCAAAGCTGTACCAGCCCTACGACCGTACTAATCGAGGTTGCGCAAACGTCCGGTTGTGCAACCACAGGACGGAAAGTTGATTTGCTGGGCTACCTGTGTTGCAAAAAGGTATTGCGTTACCAATTCAATTGGCGATACATTTGAGCAATGCAGATCGGCTATGCCAGAGTCTCCACCGACGATCAGGACACCGCCGTCCAAGTGGCGGCGCTCAAGAAAGCTGGGTGCGAGCGGATATATCGTGAGAAGGCCTCTGGTGGCCGTTGGGATCGGCCTGAGCTTCACCGGCTGCTCGACCAACTACGCAAGGGCGATGTGCTCGTAGTCTGGAAACTCGACCGGCTGTCTCGCTCCCTCCGCGATGTACTTACGATCATGGAGCGGCTCGGCGAATCCGGGTCGGGCTTCCGCAGTTTGACCGAAGCCATCGACACGACGACACCGGCAGGCCGGATGATGATGCAGATGGTCGGGGCATTCGCCGAGTTCGAAAGGGCGATGCTCAAAGAGCGGACCAAAGCCGGATTGGATGCCGCCCGCGAAGAGGGGCGCATCGGCGGACGCCGTCCGAAGCTGACGCCTCAACAGCAGGTTGAAATCCGCAATATGGTATCGAAGGGCGACAAGACGGCCGCCGACGCGGCGCGGCTCTTCAAGATCCATCCGGCGACTGTCAGCAGGCTTCTTGCCCGGACGCTGCCGTCAGCGAGGAAAGCCAAACATGCCAAATAATGTTGACGGAAGTGCGCCACTTAATTCTGAAAGTGACAATGTTCTTCTGAAGCGCCTACCCCTCTGCGATCACAAGAGCATCGACTGAAAGCACTAGGACTATCTCGACGGGGGGTTCAATTAGGGCAAATCCGGGGTTTTGTGAGGTACCGGATACCCTCAGGCCTCAATTTCGTGGGGCTTGACCGATAAGGGTAATATCATGCAAGCTTGGCAGCGGCTAGCCGCTATCAGCTTCCTTGCGCTAGCAGGAGGCTTCGGTCAGACATCGTCTGCGATCCGTTTACGGTCGCGGATGATTGACCCGATTGCCGAGCCTTCTCTTTCTGGTTCTTTCAGCAGCGGCGTTGTGATGCAGCAGGCGACGGCTTCGAGTGACCAGCGGCACTGGCTGATTCAGTTTGACCGGGCCATTGAGCCCGAGATGCTGATGCGTATGCGCAACCGTGGAATCCGTGTGTTAGGTGCGGTTCCTGAAAATGCGCTGTTTGTTTCGGCACCGGTGTCTGAGAAGTTTGAAGGCCTGCAACTCAGTTGGATGGGGGCGCTCGAAACGGGCGATAAGCTGGATCCAACAACTCTTGCTGCAGAGACCGGAGAACCAGCCTATCTGGTGTTCGAATTCTTTGAAGATGTGGATCCACGATGGGCGCGTACACTGCTGGTGGACAGTGGTGTCGAAGTGCGGGAGCATCCGGATTTACGGCCCTGGCAGTTGATGGGCATTGCAGATCGGGACATGGCATTTCAGGTTGCGGCCAACGAAGCGGTGCAGTACATATTTCCGGCGTCACAGGAATTGATCGACGGATTGCCAGTGCGGGCGTGCGGCGGGGCTGTGCGCGAAGACGGCGTGGCGGCGGCGTTAGCGGCGGGGGTCGGGGATGGCTGGGATGGCCCTGGAAAAGGGTCGACGAATTTGACGTACTCGTTTGGCCCGTTGACGGCGAAGCTGCCGGAATCGACGATTCGTGCGGAAGTGCTGCGGGCGCTGGCAGAATGGCGGAAGTACGCAAAAGTAGGATTCACCGAGACGCAACGCCGCGCGGGGGAGCGCAACATCGACATCGTTTTCGGATCAGGTGCGCATGGCGACCCCTATCCTTTTGACGGTAAGGGCGGGGTGTTGGCGCATACGTTCTATCCGTCTCCGCCGAATTCAGAACCGATTGCGGGCGACATGCATCTGGATGACGCCGAGCCCTGGGATGGCGCAATGGACCTTTATAGCGTCGCCCTGCACGAACTGGGCCATGCCCTGGGATTAGGGCATTCCGGAGATCCGTCGTCAGTGATGTATCCGTTTTATCGCAAGGTGAGCAAGTTGGCGCAGGATGACATCAACTCGATCCTGCAGATCTATGCCGCACAGGACGACAGCGGCGCCGGGGGTGGCGTGACGCCACCTGAGACGCTGACAGTCGCCGTGGACGCAGTGCAGACGCCGTTGACAACAGCAACGGTTGCCTTGAGCGGCAGAGTGACCGGCGGGCAGGATCCGGTGTCGATCACCTGGACGACCGATGCGGGTGCGCTCGGGGCGGGCCGCGGGACAAGGGATTGGACGATTCCAGCCGCGCCGCTCAACCTTGGATCCAACCGCATCAACATCACGGCGACCGATGGTGCGGGCGCTCGCACCACAAAATCGGTGAGCATCGAGCGGCGGGTGGCATCGACACCGACACTTCCCGCGGCGGCTGCGCCCGAGATTCAGTTTGTAGAACCGGCAGCCAGTGCTGTCACGGTGACTGGCTCGACAATCCGCGTAAGGGGGACGGCATCGCATAGTTCCGGCGTCCATTCTGTCACCTGGCGCAACGCCAAGACCGGCGTCAGCGGACTGGCGGCGGGAACAGCGTCCTGGGATGCGGCACTGGTGGCCTTGCAGGCGGGTATCAATGTGATCACGGCTGAAGTGAAGGCGCGTGATGGCAGCACCAGTTCAAAGTCTGTGACGGTCACGCTGGCATCAACTACTACGACAACGACGACTCCGCCGGCTTCGGCAGACACTACGACTCCGACGCTGGCAATCAGTTCGCCTGTGGGCACGTCGATCACAATAAGCGCAGCGCAGATCAATATCAGCGGCACCGCTCGCGACAATGTCGCGGTGACGGCGGTCAAGTGGTCCACGGCATCGCAATCCGGCTCCGCGTCGGGGACATCCAACTGGTCCACCACAGTGCCGCTACTGGTTGGAATCAACAACATCATCATCCGCGCTTATGACGCTGCAGGCAATTCCAGTTGGCGCACCCTAAGCGTCACGCGCCGCTGAATCGATTGATGATAAATTGAAAGAGGAGGAATGGCAGAGCGGTTGAATGCGCCGGTCTTGAAAACCGTTGACGGGGAAACTCGTCCGGGGGTTCGAATCCCTCTTCCTCCGCCATCTTCTTTCTGTTGCTGTTGCTGCTGCTGCTGCAAAGGTGATGATGACCTCCGTTGAATTGTTTGCAGGCGTAGGAGGTCTCGCCCTTGGTGTATCCACAAGGTATCGACATTTTGGCGCTGGAGTTCCTTGCCAGCCCTGGTCCCTGGGAGGGAAACATCAGGGATTTCAAGACGAACGCAATCTCTTTCCCGATACTGTTGGCGCGATTCGAACTCTGCGGCCGAAAGTCGTCCTCATTGAAAACGTCAAAGGATTGCTGAGGCAGTCGTTCGCCAGATATTTCGAGTACATTACCTTGATGATCCGGCACCCCGAGGTGACTCGGAAG
>JANMXI010000275.1:0-2414 GCA_031394735.1 Pseudomonadota bacterium
CATGTTGAGATTTACGCGATAGGCGCGCGTCACAGTGACCGCGCGGTCGCGTTCCACTGCCGGCGCTATCGCCAGCACGCCTGGGGGTAGCTGCGTGTCGAGTTGGCGGATGAATCGCTGCGTGTCCACGCCGCTATTCAACTGCAGATCGATCCGGCTCAATTGCCCCAGGTGCTGAAAGGTCCATTGGGCGGAAGCGATGTCCATGATGCCGATGGCTTGCGGATAACTGCCCGTGGACAAAATGCCCAGCACCTCCAGTGCCACTGGTGCACTACCGACGATGACGGTCAGGCGGTCGCGCGGCTTCAGCGACATTTCCGACGCGGCTCGCGAACTCAGGAACACGCCGCGCGGCGCAAACAGGTTGCGAATATCACCGGACAAATCCCCGAGCAAGGTGGGTTGCAGAGCCGACGCGCGAAACACGTCCAGTCCGATGATCTTGAGCGGCAGCTGACGACCCGGAACAGCGGCTTGAATTTCAAGGACGGGACTGGCAACGCGTACCGCCGGGTTCGATGCCAGCAGGGGGAATACGGATTCGGCGAATCCGGATTGCGGCCCGCGCACGACGATGTCCGCTTCGCCGACCAGTCTCTTCGTGGCCAGCGTGAATTCGTTCAGGGCAGTTGCATTGACGATGAACACCGCCGTGCCCAGCGCCACGCCGATCGCAATCACCGCCAGCATGATGATTAGCCGCGCCGGCTGTTGGCGCAATTGCGCCAGCAGCAGCACGCGCAAGGTGAGGCCGGCCCCGACGGTGCTCATGGCAAGGACGGCGATGCGGGCGCCTCGTTCACGAAGCCTCGCCCGGTGAGGGTGACGATGCGGTCCGCGGTCTCCGCGGCACTGCGAGAGTGTGTGATCAAGATGGCGCTGCCGCCGTGCTCACGCAATTGCTCACGCAATAGCGACAGGATCTGCGCCGCAATGCGCGGATCCAGATTGCCGGTCGGTTCATCGGCGAGCACGAGCAGGGGCCGGTGCACGAGTGCGCGGGCAATGGCCACGCGCTGCATTTCGCCGCCGGACAATTCGCGTGGATAGTGATGCGCCCGGTCCTGCAGCCCGACGGCGGCCAACATCGCCAACGTTCGCTGCGAGCGTTCCGGTTCGCGAACGCCCAACAAATCCAGCGGCAGCGCGGTGTTTTGAAACAGCGTCAGGAAGGGAAGCACGTGAAAAGCCTGAAACACGAAGCCGATCGAACGGCGGCGTAACAGAGTCATGTCATCGTCGCTCAACCGGGTGATGTCGGTGTCGCCGAGCATCACCCGTCCCGAATCCGGCCGGTCCAACCCGGCCAGCAGATTGAGCAGCGTCGATTTGCCGACGCCGGATTCGCCCATCACCGCGAGGTACTCCCCGCGCGCAAGTTGCAGATGCAGTCCCTCCAGCACCGCGGGTCCGTCCGCGCGATAGCGTTTCGTCAACGCCTCGATCAGGACGATGGGCGATTCCGCATCCGCCACGGGCGTGGCGTTCAGGCTGCGTCGGCCCCGATCATGGCTTTGACTTCCAGGAAATCCCGCAAGCCATACTCGCCCCATTCACGCCCGTTGCCCGAGGCTTTGAAGCCGCCGAAGGGTGTTTGCATATCACCCGAAGCACCATTGACCGTGACGCGTCCGGCACGGATGCGGCTCCCGACCTTGTTGGCGTGCGCCAGATCCTTCGACCAGACGTAGCCGGCCAAACCATACGGCGTATCGTTCGCGATCTGGATCGCTTGCTCCTCCGAGTCATACGGCAGAATGCACAGCACGGGGCCGAAGATTTCCTCGCGCGCAATGGTCATGTCGTTGTTGACGTTGGAGAAGATCGTCGGCTTGACGAAGTAACCCTTGGTCAACCCCGCCGGACGTCCTTCGCCTCCGGTGATCAGCTTGGCGCCCTCGGCGAGTCCCTTGCCGATATAGCCTTCAACGCGATCGTATTGAATCTTGGACACCACCGGACCCATCGTGGTGGTGTCGGCTTTTGGATCACCGACAACCACGGATTCCGCCACGGACTTCGCCAATGCTTCGACGGCGCTCAAGCGCGCGCGCGGCACCAGCATGCGCGTCGGCGCATTGCAGGACTGGCCGGTGTTTTCCATGACGTGCAGCACCGAGGCTTTGACTGCCTTGTCGAAATCCGCATCATCGAGCAGCACATTGGGCGATTTGCCGCCCAGTTCCTGGTGCACCCGCTTTACCGTTGCGGCAGCAACCCGGGCTACTTCCGTGCCGGCGCGCGTCGAGCCGGTGAAGGACACCATGTCGACCTGCGGATGCGAGGCGAGGGCGGCGCCCACCACCGGACCGTCGCCGTTGATGAGATTGAACACGCCGGCGGGTACGCCTGAATCGTGCATGACCTGCGCCCAGATCATGGCGCTGAACGGCGAGTATTCTGAAGGCTTC